>JAQBPM010000435.1 GCA_028287525.1 Vulcanimicrobiota bacterium
TTTGGGAGAGGCCGGGCGTCATGCGATCGTTCGCCGAGACGCGTGCGCCGACGATGAAGTCCGTGCCGACGGCGGCGCGGATCGCTTCGAGCACTTCGAGCGAGAAGCGCATGCGGTTCTCGAGCGATCCTCCGTACGCGTCGCTGCGCGTGTTGGCGGCGGGATTCCAGAACTGATCGACGAGCTGCTCGTCGTAGAACGCCAAGTCGCAGCCGTCGAAACCGCACGTTTTGAGGCGCCGGGCGGCGTTCGCGAAATCATCGACGATGCGACGGATCTCGCGCAGCGTCAGGACGTGTGCGATCTCCGGTGCGATCTCGCCCGAACTCGCGGAGGGGCCGCGGCCGATGAAATCGCGGTGCACCCAAGTGCGCCGGCCGATCGACGTCATCTGCGAGATCGCCAGCGCGCCGTGCGCCCGGACCGCGGACGCGGCGGCGCGCAAACCTGGCTCCGACGACTCCTTCCACAGGTTGACGTGGTCGTCGGTGATCGGCGTCAGCGCGCTCACCGCGGCGCTGCCGAACATCATCACGATGCCGCAGCCGCCGGCGGCTTTCGCTGCGTGATAGGCGATCAGCGCTTCCGAGGGCGCGCCGTTCTTGGCTAGGTTCGTTCCATGACTGGTCGAGACGATGCGGTTCTTGGCGAGCTTGGGTCCCAGTGCGAACGGGCTGAAGAGTCGTTCATGCATACGATCCGGCGCGGCGTTCTGACTCGCGACGCGCGCGCCCCCTTAAGACAAGGGGGCCTCGATGAGAGCGCGATGACGCTCGCACGGTTCCAGCGTCAGCATGGTGAAGCCCGGACCGACCGCTTCGCACCCGCATGCCCACATGACGCGGTACTCCGGCTGCGGGAGCGCCCGCGGGTTGCTTTGATAGCCTTGCGCGGCCCCCAGGGCCTTGCGCAAGGCGTCGAGTGATTGACGCGCCATCGTCAGAGACGTATACGGGGCGATCACGTGGCGTCCCCCACGCCTCTCGGGTTACGGCGCCGGCGCCACCGACTTGGACGCGATCTTGAGCTTCCAGCTATCGAGCGGGGTGTGCTCCGGGTGGAGGTTCGCCAAGAGCACCTTCAAGCGCACCGCGGCCGGGCCGGTCCCGGTGGTGCGCAGGCGGCGGAAATACGGCGACCACGACTGGTACCACAGCGTCGCGGACACTTTGAGCTTCGCGGGGTCGACGGCGGTGCGCAGCGGGACGCGGTAGGCCACCACCGCGCGACCCCGGCCACCCTCCTTGCCGTAGTGCGGATCACCCCGCACCCCGGTCGGCCGGGTCGCGGCGACCCAGTTCGCCGGGAGTGGGAAGCCCGGTACCCCGTCGAAGCGCCAGCCCGCCGGCAGCAGGCGGTTGTCCTTGACCGTCGAGTCGCGCCGGATGAAGCTCTCGGTGAAGTCGCCGGCGTGATCGCGCACGAGCTCTTCGAAGATCTGCACCTGGTCGGCGCTGGTGACCGGATACTGCTGGTCGTAGTGCGGCTGATATTGCTGCGCGCCGCCCGGACCGCGCACGAAGAACTCCGAGGGCAGCGGGGTGACGCCGTCCGCGCCGACGATCACGCCGTTCGCATCGGTACGCCCCGAGGCGAACACGACGCCGTTCTGCGGATCGGTGACGGTCAGCTCCACGAACGCGCGCCGGAACCCGACGCCGCTGGGAAAGCGGTGGCCGGTCAGGTTGCTGACCGCCACGTTCGCGACGAGCGTGCCGTTCTCGACCTTCGCGTCGAGATCGACGGTCGCGGTCTGGTGTTCCGCCTGATGCACGACGTTGCCGATCGCGTCGTTGAGATCGTTCTTCGAGCCGGACATGTAGTCGGCGAGACGTACTCCGAGCACGTCGGGATTCTGCTGGAACGTCCGCAGCAGAAATGCGTTGAGGCCGAGCAGCTCGTGGCGCCGGAAGCCCGTCGTGCGCCACGGGACGGTGATGTCGGCGAGCGGCGCGCGATGCTCGGCTTGCGGATAGTCCTCGTCCTGGACGATCGCGATCTTCGTCTGGATCGCCCGGTCCGTGACGTCGAGCCGCTCGTTCGTGACGCTCGAGGGCATGTGGCAATCCTGGCACGACCGCTTGTCCGGACCCGGTTTGTACTCGGTCTGGAACTTGCTGTTGACCCACTCGACGTACGTTGATTGTTCGACGTCGTGATGCGTGCGGAGGTCGATCGGATGGATCTTCGCCGGCCCGTCGACGATCGGCAGGTTGATGCTGTGGCAGCTGGTGCACAGCCGCGACGACGTTGTGAGCGTGGAGTAGATCGGCGTCGTGCCGAGCGATTCTTTCATCGGATGGCTGGCGATCGTCTTCGTCTCGAACGGGCCGTAGAGTTTGTCGGGCGGCCCGACGGCGAAGAGGCCGTTCGGGCGATGCTCCAGCGTATAGGAGAGCGACTTCTCCTCGGGCGGCGTGAGCATCGCGTGATGACACACCGTGCAGCTCACGCCGTCGCGCGCCAAGCCGCCGTAGTGGAAATTCGGATCCTTCGGGTCCGCTTGAAACACGAAGTCGGGCGAGAACGTCGCGGTCGACGGCGGCGGGTGGTCGATCGCGAACGTGCGCTTCCCCATGACACCGTGACACTGCATGCACGTGTCGACGATCTGCTGCTTGAGCACCATGCGCGTGTGCGGAGCGCGCGCCGCGCCGCCCTCGATCCGCGCGGCCGGGATCGAATCGATATAGGACAGCTCGCCTTCGAGCTGCGAGTAGAACACCGGATCGCGTCCGGCCAGGCCCATCGGCGACCAGCGCCACTCGCCGTATTCCGAGACGTTGACGCCGATCGAGCCCGCATTCGGAGCGGGCG
>JAQBPM010000265.1 GCA_028287525.1 Vulcanimicrobiota bacterium
GCGACGAGCGCGGCCCGATTGCGCACGCCGAACGCGGTGAAGATCGCGCGCGTGTGATTGTTGATCGTGTTGAAGCTGCGGCCGAAGTCGGCCGCGATCTCGCGCGCTTTCTTGCCTTCGCACAGCGCGGTCAGCACGCGGCGTTCCGCCGGCGTCAGCTTGGCGAGCGGCAGATCGTCGTCGCCGCGCTGCTCGAGTGCCGGACGCAGCCAGGCCTGGGGAGCGTCGCGCAGCGCGTCGAGCGCGATCCGCGCGTAGCGCGCGTCGCCGGTCGCCAGGCGCAAATCGTTCGCGGTGAGCGCGACGCGCAACCGGTAGTTCAGCCGCGTCCACAGGTCGAGCGACTGCTGCAGCGCAGCGATGCCGCGCTTGGCGTCACCGCTCAGCAGCGCCACACGTCCGCGCGCGGAGAGTTCCAACGCCTCGACGCGGCGATCGCCTTCGAAGGCCAGCATCGCGGTGCGGCGCGGCTTCGAGCGGTCGTACAGGGTCATGATGCGCCGCGCTGTCTCGACCTGGGCCGCGCCGGCCGCGGTGGCGAATCCCAACAGCGCCGTGCGGCGCTCGACGTCGAGCGCGACTTGGTCGCCGCGCAAGAGCAACGCGCCCGCGAGCGTGACGTAACGCGACTCGGAGAAACGGTCGCCGACCATCCCGGCGATCTTCGCCGCGTGGATCAGCGCGATCGCATGATAGCTTGTGTCGACGGTGAGCGTGAGCGCGAGCTGACGTTCGTCCCACGCGCGTTCGACGTCGCCGGCGAGCAGCGAGAGCCACGAGAGGTGCTCGAGCACTTGGAACCGTTCGATGCGGGTGTCGTCGGTCCAACGGTTCGTTTCGTACTCGCGCCGCACGACGCGGCCGAGGCGAATGTCGACCATCTCGGCGGCGATGAAGGCCAGCGCGTGCAGGATCGCGGCGCGACCCTTCGCGTCGGTCTCGGACGCGCGATCGAGCTCGTCGAGCGCCGCGGTGAAATCGTGCGCCGCCGCCGCGTACGCTTCGCGCCGGACGCCGATCCAGCCGAGCAGCTGCAGTAGCCGCGACCGCACGACGCCGGTCGCCGCGGGCAGCGCGGCGTCGACGATCTGTTCGGCATCGGTGACGCGATGGGTGCCCCAGCGGCGCAGCGCGCGGTAGTACGCGACTTCGGGCGCCCGCACCGGCGCGCGCCGCGCGGCCGCTTCCGCCGCGCCATCCAGCAGACGTTCGCCCTCGTCGGCGCGGTCGGTGCGGACGAGCGCGGCGCCCAGCAGCATCTGCCCGACTATCGTCTCTTCGGGCGTCTTGAGATCGTCGCGGGCAGCGTCGAGCATCGCCGGGACCTCGTCGGGCCGCCCAACGGCGAGCAGGGCGCGTGAACGGAGCACGACCGAGGCCGCACGATCCTCGCGCCGCTCGAACCGGACGCCGGCTAGGCCGCGCAGGGCAAGCTCGTATTCTCCGGCATCCCACGCCGCGCGCGCCGCGTCGAGCGGTCCCGGATGAGGGAGCGCGACCAGCCCGGTACGGCGAGAACTTGCCACGTGCGGTCCCTTAGTCGCCGCCTCGGCGGCGCCTCCCGCTGAGGCGGGCAAGCCCCTGCCGAAACATCGCGGCCCCCGTTTCGTTATCGAAGCCCATGCCTCTCTTCCGGTTCTTCCTCACCTCGCGGCGGAATCTGGGCCGCGCGCTTGCGCTCGTCCAGGATCCTCGCGTTCCCTTGCGCCTCAAGGTGCTGCTGTTCGCTGGCGCGGTCTTCATTCTCTCACCGCTGAACCTCTTAGGCGACATCCCGCTGCTCGGAATTCTCGACGACGTCGCGCTGCTCGGGTTCTTGTTCGGCTGGTTCGTTCGCGCGGCCGGTCCCTACGGCGAGGACACGTCGAGGCAGACCTTGATCGTTTCCCGCTGATCCATCGCACGGTAGCCGTCGGGTGAACCGTCCAGCGGCAGGTTCGACGTGAACACGGGCGAGGGATCGATCTTCCCGGCGGAGAGCGCCTCCATCAGCTCGGGGAGATAGGTCCGCACCGGGGCGAGCGCTCCGCGCAGCGCGACGTTGCCGGAGAACAGCCGCCGGAACGCCAGTTTTTCCATTCCGGCCGGGACGCCGACGAAGCTGACCGTTCCGCCGTCGCGCACGACCTCGAGGGCGAGATCGAGCGTCGACTGCACGCCGACCGCTTCGACCACGCTGCGCGCGCCGCCGTTCGTCGCCTCCTTGATGCGGTCGACCGCGTCCGGCTCGTGCGAATCGATCGTGTGCGTTGCGCCGAACTTTGCCGCGATACCCAGCCGTCCGGCGTGGTGGCCGACGCACACGATTCGCTCCGCGCCGAGATATCGTGCCGCGATGACGGCGCACAGCCCGACGGCACCGTCGCCGACGATGACGACGTCGCCGCCGGCCTCCGTGCCGGCGGTTTTCGCGCCGTGGAATCCGGTCCCCATCACGTCGGTGAGCGCGAGCACCGCGACCCGTTTGGCGGCGTCGGCGCGGATCGCGTCCGGGATGGCGACCAGCGTCGCGTCGGCGAACGGAACGCGCACGAATTGGCCCTGACCGCCGTCATTGATGGCGCCGCCCCAGAAGCCGACGCTCGGGCACGACGTCGGAAGGCCTTCGCGGCAGAAACTGCACGAGCCATCGGCGTACGAGAACGGCGCGGCGACGTAATCGCCTTTCTTGAAACCGGTGACGGCCGAGCCGGCCTCCTCCACGATGCCGGTGAACTCGTGTCCCAGCCGCGACCCGGGCGTCCACTGGGCGATCCCGCGGTACGGCCAGAGATCGGAGCCGCAGATGGCGGCGTTCACGACGCGCACGAGCACGTCGGTCGGCGCTTTGCGCACGGGGTCGGGGACGGTCTCGACGCGCACGTCGCGAGCGCCGTGGAATACGGTGGCCTTCACGGATTACGCAAACCGTGCGAAGGGCACGCGGGTTGCCCGTCCGGCGGCGAGGAAGAGCGGGCAGTGCGGCGCTTCCTCACTGCGCTCGTCGTCGTGCTCTTCGTCGTCGTCGCCGCGCTGACGGCGTGCGGCGCTTCGGAGCTGCAGCTCGATCCCAGCCTCGGTGTTCCCGACCTCTGGTCGCGGGCCGACGTGCTGCAGGATCCGACCGGCACGTGGGACGTGGCGACGGTCGAGGCGCACGCTGCCGACTTCCGCCCCGCCTCGCAGCTGGTCCCGGATCCCGCGAGCGGCTGGTTCGCGCCCGCGACGCTCTGGTTCCGGCTCGTGCCGCGCAACGCCGCTTCCGTGCGCTGGTATCTCGACGTCGACTTCAACGTCGATTCCGGCGAGCTCGTGTATCGCGCGCCGAGCGGCCGCGTCGAGCGAAGCGCGTTCGGGATGCGCGTTCCGTACGCCGATCGGCCGTACGCATCGTACGGCGTCGTCGTCCCGATCCCGGCCGCCGCCCTGCACGACGGGACGCTCTACGTGCGCACGGCGTCGCGGTTATCGCGTTTCGGCACCTTCGCTATCCGGTCCGAGGGGTGGCTGCGCGACTCGGCGGAACGCGCGCAGCGCAACGTCCTCGTCCCGCTCCTGCTGACCGCCGGAATGATCTTGGCGCTGGCATTGCTGAACTGCGTGCTCGCCGTAATGCTGCGTGACGGCATCTACCTGTGGTACGCGGTCGCGATGTTCGCGTTCGTACTGTACGACGCCGCGCAGTCGGGTCTCGCGTGGCAGTTCCTCTGGCCGCGGCTCTCGCTGCCGTACGACATCACGACCTATCTCACCATGATCGCGTACTTCGGCTTCGTGGTGGGATTCTGCCGGTCGTTCCTCGACTTGCCGCGGACGGCGCCGCTGCTGTGGCGCGGCATCGTCGCGTGCTTCGCGCTGCTGGCCGCGGAAGAACTCGTCTACGCGTTCGCGCCCAACGCGATCGACCGCGCCGGACTCTACTCCGTCGTCGACCCGCTCGCCACGACGCTGCTGCTGATCGTCGTGTTCGCCGCCGGAATCGCAGCCTGGCGAGGGGGCAATCCGCTGGCGCGCTACTATTGCCTGGCGTTCGCCGGCGTGGTGATCGGCATGGCGATCAACGTCAGCGGCGTCTACGACCTCATCCGTCACACGGCGACGACCGACGCCGCCGCGGGCGCCGGCGTCGCGTGGGAAGCCGTCTTTCTCTCCGTCGCGCTGGCCGATCGCATTCGCGGTCTCAACCTGCGCGCCGCGACGCTGCAGGGCGAGCGCGATGCGTTCGAAGTGGTGGCCCTGCGCGACGGCCTCACCGGCGTCGCGAACCGGCGCGCCTTCGAGCTGCGGCTCGACGAGGAATGGCGTCGCGGCGCGCGCACGCACGCACGTCTCGCCGTCATCATTCTGGACGTCGACCACTTCAAGAAATACAACGACGCGCTCGGTCATCCGAGCGGCGACCGCGTGCTCTTCCGCGTCGCGCACGCGATCGCCGGCGTGCTGCGCCGGCCGGAAGACCTCGTCGCGCGCTACGGCGGCGAAGAGTTCGTCGTCGTCCTGCCCAACTGCGGCCGCGACGACGCCGCGCGAATCGCTGACGACCTGCGCGCCGCGGTGCGGCGGCTCGAGATCCCGCATGCGGCGACCGACTCGGGTTTTCTCACGATCAGCGCCGGCGTCTCGAGCGTCGTCCCGCGCCACGACGCGAGTCCGATGGCCTTGATCTCCGCCGCCGACCGCGCGCTCTACGCCGCCAAGCGCGACGGCCGCGACCGCGTCGCCGTCGCGCGCTTGGCCCCGCGGTGGTACGCGTAGCGCGCCAGCTTCGCGCGCCCCATCATACGAGTGCGGACGAGGCGGGTTCGAGTCGACCGGAGAGGTGCCCGCTTCGCGCCGGCGTCCGGGCGGACATTGACAACGGCACGCTTCCTGGCGTCAAATGAGCAGACATCGTTCCTTTGGGTCGGCGCTTTTGCACGGCCCGGCTTCATGTGCGAGGTTGAATGGCGAGGCCCTTGGGTCGGTTTGCGGGCTGCGCGCTGTTCGGGGCACTGATCTTGGCCGGCTGCGGGGCGACGACGAGCGGCGGGCTCGCTCCGATCGGGCCCGCGACGGCCGACGCCAGCGGACGTGCTGACGCAGCCTTCACGTTTCTGATGCCGCGTCCGTCACCGGCGCTGGCCGACGCCCGTCGTCCCCAGTACGTGTCCGCTGGAACGCGGTCCGTCCAGATCACCGTCGACAAGGTGAACGGCGTCGCGGGGACCGTGCCGCCGGGAGACGTCGAGATCGGCCCCGATCCGCTCGCGTCGGGCTGTGTCGTCGACCCGGCAAACCCTGCCGACGTCCTCTGCACGGTCTCGGTGCCGCTGCCCTACGGTGCCCTCGACGTTACGATCATCACGTATGCCGGGCCCCACGGCACCGGGAATCTGATCTCGCGCGGACGGTCACAGGTCACGGTCGTGCCCGGCGCCGCGAACGGTCCGTACGCGGTCGTGCTCGACGCGCAGCCGTACTATGTCGCCGCTAACGTCGTCAATACGGACATGAACACGACGCTCGTCATTCCGCTCGCTTTCACCGACGGGGCCAATCACGTCATCCCGCCGGGAGCACCCGGTGCCCCGAGAGCCGTCCTCGACCAACTGCCCGCGCCGTCGGCCGGCAATCTGGTGCTCAGTCCCGACGGACAATCGGTCAGCTTCATTCCAGCGAATTCCTATACCGGATCCACGTCCTTCACGTACCACGGCGTCGGCGCGCATCCCGGCGACGGAATCACCCCCACGGTCCCCGGAACCACGACGATCAATGTCCTGTCAGTGAACTAGCGCACTAGCCGCGAGCACGCCGCCGCATAGCGCGCCGTTTGCGGCGAGAGTGCCTGAAACAAGAAGCGCGTGCATGCTGTACCTGCGGCGTGAAGACGCTCACCGCGCTGTTCCTGTTCGTACTCTGCCTCGCGCCGGCCGTTGGCAGCGCAGGTACCCTTCCGCCAGGCCTGTACGGCAATTCTTCGGGCGAGCGGCTCTACGTAGGCGTGGAAAACGAACGACCGGATCCCGCCGTGAATCAGTATTTCGATCCCCAGACGCAGCGCGTCGGCGATCTCACCGGCACGGCGAACTTGTCGTTGCGAAAAGGGATCAACGAGGAACGCCGGACGGTTCGTGC
>JAQBPM010000501.1 GCA_028287525.1 Vulcanimicrobiota bacterium
CGCCTGGCCCTCGAGGAGCGCGCCGCGCTCTCGCCCGACGCGTTGACCGGGATGGAAGCGAGCCTGCGTTTTCCGGGCGGCGAGACCCTCGAGACGAAGGTCTTCGGCCGGCTCTCGGCCTGGCAGAACTGGGTGTTCTACCGTCCCAACTCCACCGGCGAGCGCGGTGCGCTCAAACTCTTCGGTACCGGTTCAAAAGCGAACTTCGATTGGGAGCGCGTGTAGGCCATGTCGATCAATTACGCCGAGAAGATCCCGAACAACGTCGAGCTGGCATCGAACCGCACCCTGCAGCGCGCGCTCGAGCAGTGGCAGCCGGCGTTTTTGAACTGGTGGAAGGACATGGGTCCGACCGACTTCCAGGCCAACGACGTCTACCTGCGCACCGCCATCTCGGTCGACGCGAAGGGTTGGGCGCACTACGACTACGTGAAGATGCCGGAGTACCGCTGGGGCATCTTCCTCGCCGATCCCGAGCACGACCGGAGCGTCGGTTTCGGTGACGAGTTCGGTAAGCCGGTCTGGCAGCAAGTGCCGGGCGAACATCGCAGCGCGCTGCGCCGGCTGATCGTGACGCAAGGCGACACCGAGCCCGCCTCGGTCGAACAGCAGCGGCTGCTCGGCCACACCGCGCCCTCGCTCTACGATCTGCGCAATCTCTTCCAGGTCAACGTCGAGGAAGGCCGTCACCTGTGGGCGATGGTGTACCTCCTGCACGCGTACTTCGGGCGCGACGGCCGCGAAGAGGCGGAAGAATTGCTGGCGCGCCATTCCGGCGACGCCGACAACCCGCGCATCCTCGCCACGTTCAACGAGCCGATCCGCGACTGGCTCTCCTTCTTCATGTTTACCTTCTTCACCGACCGCGACGGGAAGTTCCAGCTCAAATCGTTCGCGGAGTCGAGCTTCGACCCGTTCGCGCGCACGTGCAAGTTCATGCTGACCGAAGAAGCGCACCACATGTTCGTCGGCGACACCGGCATCGCGCGGGTCGTGCGCCGCACGCTCGAGGTGATGAACGAAACCGGCAGCGACGATCCCGACACGGTGCGCCGCGCCGGCGCGGTCGATCTGCCCACGCTGCAGCGCTACTTGAACTTCTGGTTCTCTTCGTCGCTCGACCTGTTCGGCGCCGACGCCTCCTCGAACGCCGCGCAGTATTTCGCGACCGGCATCAAAGGGCGCCCGGACGAGAAAAAGTTCGCCGATCATCTCGCCGCCGGGACGTCGTTCGATCTCGAGATCCCGGACGGGGCGCTGGGCACACGGATCGACACGATACCGATGCGCAACGCGATGAACGAGATCGTGCGCAACGCGTATGTCGACGACTGCATGAAGGGCCTCACGCACTGGAACCGGATTCTCGAGGCTGCCGGTCACGCGTATCGCTTCACGCTGCCGAGCACGCGCTTCCGTCGCGGGATCGGGAGCTGGGCGAACATTCCGACCGATCCGGCCGGGAACCGCATCACCCAGGAGGCGTACGATGCGCAAGTCGCATCGTGGCTGCCGAGCGATGACGACCGCGCCTTCGTCGGCAGCTTGATGCAGCGCGTCACCGAGCCCGGCAAGATGGCCGGCTGGATCGCGCCGCCCGACAAGGGAGTCAAAGACCGCCCGGTTGACTATGAATACGTCCGCCTAGCGTAGGCGGTTTTACCTCCGTGCAACGACGGCCGTCAAGACGAGCGGCCGAGCGCGGAGGGTACCATGATCTCGATAACAGTGAACGGCACGAGCCACGACGTCGACGTCCCGGCCGACATGCCGCTGTTGTGGGTCGTTCGAGACGAACTCCATATGACGGGAACGAAATTCGGCTGCGGCGTCGCACAGTGCGGCGCTTGCACCATGCACGTCGACGGTGTCGCGACGCGCACGTGCGTCTTGCCGGTGTCGCAAGCCGTCGGCAAGCAAATCCGCACGATCGAGAGCCTCTCGACCGACAACTCGCATCCGGTGCAGAGAGCATGGATCGCCGAGCAGGTCCCACAGTGCGGCTATTGTCAGTCCGGCCAGATCATGGCCGCAGTCGCACTCCTTCAGAAGACGAAGAAGCCGACCGACGACGAGATCACGCAGGCGATGACCAACATCTGCCGCTGCGGAACGTACGGCCGCATCAAGAGCGCGATTCGCCGCGCGGCGGGGGAGGCGTGAGATGGACGCACCGGCGCTCAGCCGCGGCACCTTCATCCGCCTGACCGGCGCGACTGGAGCCGGCCTCGGTCTCGCCCTGTCGTTCCCGGGATGCGCGCCCAGCTCGCAAAGCGGCGGCAAGGACTTCTCTCCGAATGCCTGGGTTCGGATCGCGCCCGACGACACCGTGACGGTCGTCGTCAACAAATCCGAGATGGGGCAAGGCGTCTCCACGGGACTCCCGACGCTCGTCGCCGACGAGCTCGACGCCTCGATGAACAACGTGCGGATCCAGTTCGCACCTGCCGATCCGAAATACGGCGACCCGGGGCTCGGCGGCGACATGATCACCGGCGGCAGCACGAGCATGCCCGATTCCTGGCTGCCGCTGCGCGCGGCCGGCGCGACCGCTCGGGCGATGCTGGTCGCCGCGGCCGCGAAGCAATGGGGCGTTGACCCCGCGACGTGCACGACGCGCGACGGCGTTGTGTACCACCAACCCTCGAACCGGAGCGCAAGCTACGGAAGCCTCGCCGCTACCGCCGCGACGCTTCCCGTCCCCACCGACGTTCCGCTCAAGACGCCCGACAAGTTCACGCTGATCGGGAAGCAGGGCCGGCGCCTCGACCTCACGGGGAAGGTGAATGGCACCATAATCTACGGCATCGACGTTCAGGTCCCGGGAATGGTCTACGCCGCGATCGCGCGCTCGCCGGTCTTCGGCGGACGCGTGAAGAGTTTCGACGCGACCAAGGCCAAAGCGGTGCCCGGCGTGACCGCTGTCGTCCAAGTCTCGAACGGCGTCGCGGTCGTGGCGAAGAACACGTGGGCCGCGTTCCAAGGAAAGAACGCCCTCCAGATCGTCTGGGACGAGGGGCCCAACGCGAAGGTGAGCACGGCGTCGCTCTTCGCCGACGCGGAGCGTTTGGCGAAGACGCACAACGGCGAGCACGTCGCGGCTTCGCGCGGGAATCCGGATAGCATCTCCGGCACGGTCGTCCAAGCGGTCTACCGCGGTCCCTTCCTCGCCCACGCGACGATGGAGCCGATGAACGCGACAGCGGACGTGCGCGCGGACAGCTGCGAGATCTGGGCGCCGAACCAAGTCCAGCTGCGAGCACGTGCTGCCGCCGCGAAGGGGAGCGGGCTGCCCCCCGAGAGCTGCACGATACACACGACGTACCTGGGCGGCGGTTTCGGCCGGCGCCTGGAGGCCGACTACGTCCAGGAAGCCGCCGAGGTGTCGAAAGCGATCAAGTCGCCGGTCAAGGTGATGTGGACGCGCGAGGACGACATCCAGCACGACTTCTACCGTCCGATGAGCCTGAACGTCGTGCGCGGCGTCCTCTCCGGCGGGGAGCTGAGATCGCTCACGCATCAAGTCGTCCAGAAGTCCTGGTATCGCAGTTGGTGGCCGGCGTTGGTCAAGAAGGGGGTCGACCCCGGCGCTATGGAGGACGTCACCGACGCGCCCTATGCGATACCGAATTTCCGCGCCACCTATATCGACCATGACCACCCGATCACGGCGGGATCGTGGCGCGCACCGAACGCCAATTGGAACTGCTTCGTCACCGAATCATTCGTCGATGAGCTCGCGCACACCGCCGGCAAGGATCCTCTCGCATTTCGCCTAGCGCTGTTAAGGCACGATCCGCGCGCGACGAACGCGCTGTCGGTGGCAGCTCTGAAGGCCGGCTGGGGTGAAAAACAACAGGCCGGTATCGCGCAAGGCGTCGCCGTGACCCTCTGGAACGGAAGTTACGGCGTGATCGTCGCGGACGTTTCGATGCAGGACAAGATGCCCAAAGTCCATCGCGTCGTAGCCGTCGTCGACTGCGGCACGGCAGTCAATCCCGATATCGTCGTGCAGCAAGCGCAGAGCGCGACGAATTTCGGCCTCTCCGCCGCGCTGACCGGGAAAATCACGATCAAAGGGGGCCGCGTCGAACAGAACAACTTCTACGACTACACCGTCCTGCGCATGGCCGACGCGCCGTCGATCGAGGTGCACGTCGTGCCGAGCACGGCAAAACCGACCGGAATCGGCGAGGTCTGCACGCCGCCGATCGCCCCGGCGGTCGCCAACGCAATCTTCAGACTGACCGGAAAGCGGGTGCGCGAGCTTCCCTTCAGTGACGCCCTCGCGTGAGACGTCGCGCAGGAACTGCGTGCGTTGCCGACCGAGGGAGCGGCATCCGAGGAGGTAGCGTCAATGGCAACCCGTGGTTCCGTCCTTCGTTCAGCCGCCGGCGCGGCCGTGCTCGCCGGGATTCCTTCGTTCGCTCGAGCGGCGGGGCCCAAACCGGTCGTGCGGATCGGTTTTCTCGACTCGTTCAGCGGCGTCTTCGCCGACATCGCCGCCTACCACAAAGCCGGCGCGGAGCTGGCCGTCGCCGACCTCAATGCGAAGGGGCGGATCGCATACGAGCTCGTGTACGGCGACGACGCGTCGAAACCGGCCGTCGCCACGACCGAAGCGCGCCGCCTCGTCACGCAAGAGAAGGTCGACGTGCTCTTCGGCGGCACGTCGTCGGCGATCGGGCTGGCACTGGGGCCGCTGTGCGATTCGCTCGGCATCTTCAACTTGGAACTCGGACCGTTCGACTCGGCGATCACCGGGGAGAAGGCCAGCCGGCTGACCTATCGCTTCGGTCCGAACTCGCGCATGTCGCTGCGGCCGCTGGCGAACCGGCTTCCGGCGCTCGGCAAGAAGTGGTATTTCATCCAAGCCGACTACGCGCTCGGACGCGACGCGTACGCCCTGCTCTCCGACGTGCTCAAACACACCAGCGGCTCGGAAGCGGGACACGACATTCTCCCGCTCGGCACCGCCGATTTCTCGCCGACGATGACGAAGATCCGCAACAGCGGCGCCGACGTCGTCGTCCTCGCAAACAGCGGGATCGATGCGGCCAACTCCGTCAAGCAGTTCGTGCAGTTCGGCCTGCACAAGCAGATGAAGCTGGCCGGCATCAACCTCGAAGACATCTACGCGAAAACGGTGCCGCTCGACGACATCGCCGGCGCGAGCTTCACGGTGCTGTGGACGCCGAACGCGTCCGACTCCGCGCGCAAGCTCGCCGCGCGGATCGGCAAAGTGGTGAAGGGTCCGATCTCGGCGCGGCACTTCTACGGATACGGCGGCATCATGGCGCTCGCCGACCGCATCGCCGGCGCCGGCACCACCGACGCGGAGAAGCTCGCCGCCGCGTTCGACGATCACCCTTGGCACGGCTACAAAGCCAACCCGTCGGTCTGGCACGGCTGCGACCATCAGCTGGCGCAGGACACCTACGCGGGCGCGATCGTCGGCTCCAAGACGTTCGCGAAGACGCAGTACGTGTTCGACATCGTCGCGGAGGTGCCGGCGAGCGAGTCCGACGGCACGTGCGACTCGCCTTGGGCCGTCGCGGCGAAGAAGGCGATCGCCGCGGCAACCGTCGGCAAAAGAGATGGCTACACCCCGAAGGTCGTATAGCTCGCCTGATGCCGCTCGATCCATCCCTGCTGCTGTTCGTACCGGCCGACCGGCCCGACCGCTTTGCCAAGGCGCTCGCGTCGGCGGCGTCCGGGGCGATCCTCGATCTCGAGGACGCCGTATCGCCGGATCGCCGGCCGTTCGCGCGCGATCAAGTGCGCGCGTTTCTCGCGGCCTGCGACGATAGCTCGCGCGTCGCCGTGCGCATCAACCCCGCCGAGACTCCGGACGGGCGGGCCGACCTGGCAATGCTCGCCGCTAGCCCGCATCCGGCTGCGCTCGTCGTGCCGAAGGTCGGCGATGCCGGCGACGTCGCGCGGGTCAGCTCCGCCGTCGGCGACATCCCGCTGATCGTCATCATCGAAACGGCGAGCGGCGTCGCGCGCTGCGAGGCGATCGCCGAGGCGCCGAACGTCCTCGCGCTCGCCTTCGGTCCCTACGACCTCGCCGCGGAACTCGGCGGCGAGACGACCGACGACGTGATGGATCCGCACCGCGCGCGCATGCTGGTTGCGGCGCGCGCCGCGCAGCGCTGGGCGATCGACGGCCCCTCGCGCGAATACGGTGATCCGGCGATCCCCGCCCGCGACGCGGAGCACGCGCGCCGAATGGGACTCGA
>JAQBPM010000002.1 GCA_028287525.1 Vulcanimicrobiota bacterium
CAGCGCTCGACGCGGAGACTTCCGAGATCGACCTCATGGCGCACATCGCCGTGTTGATCGACAAGTCGCTCGTAATGCCGGCGGGCTCGGACGAACGCAGGCGCTTTCTGCTTTTGGACACGATCCGCGACTTTGCCGCTTCCAAGGGAGGCGGCAGCGCTTCGGCCGGCTTGCGCACGCGGCACGCGAAATACTACCTCGCCGTCGCCGACGAGCTTCACGACGCCCGCCGCAGATTGCCGGCCGAAGATCTGTTCGCGCGGTACGTCGATGACAGTCATAACTTCTACGCCGCGCTCTCGTGGTGCTTGGAACACCGCGGCGATCCCGCGATCGGCGCGCGCCTCGCCGTTCTGCTCGCGGACTATTTCGCACACGGGTCGTTTCAGACGGCTCGGCATTGGTACGAACTCGCGCTGGAGCGCGTTGATCCGTCGGCGATAGAGTTGCGCGCGGACATCGAGCTCGAGCTCGAAGTATTCTCGCGCTTCACACCCTACACGGAACAACGGCTGGCAAGGATCCGCGCATTCGCGGAGGTCTATCGGGAGCTGCGCAGCCCGAAGCTGCGATACGCGGTCGGCTGGCTGGCGAACGCACTCTCGAAGATGGGCCGCCCCGCCGAAGCCCGCCAAGCGGCAGAGGAGTCGGTCGCAATCGCTCGCGGTTTCGGGGATCCCGGCAATTTGGCGTGGGCGCTTCGCGTGTACGCGTTGGTCCTAACGCCGGCCGATCGCGCGGAGCGCGTTTCGGCGCTTCAACAGAGCCTTCAGGTGCTTGGTCCGTCCGCGCCGGATGTCGACACCGCCACGGCGCTCTCGTTCATGAGCGTCGCCGAATTCGAGGGCGGCGATGTCGACGCGGCGCGTCGCGTCGCCCGTGAAGCACTGGAGATCTACGATCGGAACCCGGGGATGCACGGGCGGCTGCACGCTACCGCCATGATGAATCTCGCCGGATATGACTTGCTCGCGGGCGACATAGAGTCGGGACGCGCCCTCGCGCTCGACGCGCTCATGCTGGCGTTCCGCATCGCCTCTGCGGCGCACCTGATTGGTGCGATCGATTGTCTCGCACTCGCGGCGGTGATCGCGGGAGACGCAGATCGGGCGGGACGTCTGGTTGGGTTCAGCGACGCGCGCCTCCCCGATGCCTCGCCGCGCAATCAACCACAACAGGCCGTCTACGAGCGCGCAATGCGGTTACTGGAACAACGGTATTCGCCCGACGAGATCGCGAGGCTCGAGGCGATCGGCGCATCATGGGACGACCAGACTGCCGTTGAGGAGGCGCGGCAAGCTCGGGCCGGCGAGCTCGCCGCGTCGAAAAGGGTCGCTGTCTACGACAAACGGCCGTAGCGCGATGCGACTTCCCGGCTGACTCCCAGAGCCGGACGTCACTCTAGAGAACCGTCTTCTCCATCCAACGACGGTATCGCCGCGTGAGGCATGCAGTGTTGAGCTGATTGATCAGCAGAGCCTTCAACGGCGACACGGCTGGAGCAGGAACCATACCGCGGCTCAGGCGGCGTAGTTGATATTTTACGATGGCCATGTAGGCGGTCGCAGCAAGAGCCTTGCTTTTCCATCGGACCGGTGGAATCTCCGGTCGCGGGTCATCACCGGCTTCCCAACGCGCCGGAAGATCCGGTCGAACCGCAAGCGCGCTCGCGATGCCGGCCATTGCCACGCCGCGATCCAGGACCTGCTGTACGATACCTATGCGGCGGATGCCGCCCGTCACCATAACCGGCATCTTCGCGATCGCGGCGATCTCGCCGGCAAACTCAATGAAGTACGCTTCGCGTGCCAACGTCCGGCCGTCGCGTGTGCTGCCCTGCATCGCCGGCGCTTCGTAGCTGCCACCAGAGAGCTCCACGAGGTCGACAGGCAGGTCATTGAGCATCTCGACCACCTGCTTGGCGTCGTCGGTGTCAAAGCCGCCACGTTGGAAATCAGCCGAGTTCAGCTTTACCGCCACGGAGAAGCTTAGCGATACAACGCTCCGCACGGCCTTCACCGTTTCGATCAAGAGCCTGCTGCGGTTCTCGAGCGTACCACCCCAGCTATCTGCGCGCAGGTTCGTCAGCGGCGAGAGGAATTGACTGATCAGATACCCGTGAGCCGCATGGATCTGGATGCCCGCAAAGCCTGCCTTCTCGGCGATCTTCGAGGCATTGGCAAAACGTGTTATCACGTCCCGGATCTGCCCCTCGGTCATCTCCTTCGGTGTCGCAAACATCTTGGAGAACGTTCCGAGGTCAAGTGCCACCGCGGAAGGCGCCACTGTTTCCTGGCCTAGGCTCTTCATGACCTGACGACCTGGATGATTCAGCTGCACCCACATCTGCGCGCCTCTGGACTGCCCCGTCCGCGCCCATTCGCGAAAGGCGCCTAAGTCGCGTTCGTCCTCGAGCACGACACCGCCCGGACCGGTCATTGCGCGGCGATCGATCATGACGTTGCCCGTCAAGATCAACCCGGCGTCACCTTCGGCCCAGGCTTTGTAGAGTTCCAGAAGCTCGCTTGAGGGCCCGTGCGTCGCACTAGCCATATTCTCTTCCATCGCTGCTTTCGCGATGCGGTTCTTCATCGTGCTTCCGTTAGGAAGCACAAGGGATTGGAACGCGGTCATGTGTTCGCTAGTGAATGAAGGCATTTCCTCAGCTCCGGCGTCGTCGGCTTCGCGGAACGTGCTGGGGACGCGGCGGAGCACACGCAGCCGCGTCACCGCGGGGCAAGCCGCGATCGATGAACGCGGCGACTTCGTGGGCGAGCGTGTCGACGTCCGAAAGCCCTTCGCTGACCGCCCAGTACGCCGTACCTTCGAACAACGCCACGAGCATCGGCACGACGTAGCGCGGGGTACCCGGCCCGATGTGCGGGCTCAGCGCCTCCGCGAGTCGCGCGTCGAACACCGCCCTCCGGCGGCTTTGGAAGAGCGGGCTGCCGCCGCTGCGCAGGATCGCCAACCCCGCATTCTCATGCGTCAGCGCCGTGAAGATCGCAGCATAGGTTTCGGCATCCGGCGGCCCCTCACGGGACGCGAGCAGCGGCTGCAGACGCCCCCAGACTCGCGACACCACCGCGTCGAGCAGCGCGTCGAGGATCGCGGCGGTATTGGGAAAGTACGCGTACACCGTTGGGCGTGCCACGCCCGACGCAATTGCAATCTCGCCCATCGTAACCGTCTCAAATCCGCGCGCCGCAAAAAGCGCCTCCGCAGTAGTGAGGATTTGCTGCCGCCGGTCGCTCGCCGGCAGCCGGCTACGCAGCCGTTCCATCGACGGCCACCCCTTCCGGGCGGATCCGATCAATATATGACGAGGTGTCACTTGACATAATGTCAACGCATTCTAGCATCGTTGCTGACACATTGTCAATTCGTCCCGGGGAGTCGCGGCAGGTAACTGAGCGCCGGCTAGCAGCAAACGGGCCCGTACGACTCATGTTCGTCGTACTTTCAATCTAGCCGTTGCTGCGTTCAAATCGAACGTGGACCTATAATGTCGTTGCAAATTCGATCTGGGAAACGATATTGGAGGTTCATCATGGCAGGCAAAATCAACAACGTCGTCCTTGTCCACGGCGGGTTCGTAGACGGGTCCGGTTGGCAGGGCGTCTACAACATTCTCAAGCGTGACGGGTTCAACGTAAGCGTCGTCCAGAATCCGACTATATCGCTCAACGGTGACGTTGCGGCTGTGAAGCTCGTGCTAGAGGAGCAGCCGGGTCCGGTGGTGTTGGTTGGTCATTCGTACGGAGGTGCCGTGATTACAGAAGCCGGCACCGACCCGAAAGTGGAACGGCTCGTCTACATCACCGCGTTTGCGCCGGACAAGGGCGAGTCGGTGAACACCCTGATTGCGAACCCGCCGCCCGGCGCGCCGGTGCCGCCGATCTTGCCGCCGCACAACGGCTTTCTATTTCTCGACAAAGCCAAATTCGCAGCCGCGTTCGCGGGAGACGTCGAGCCCGATACCGCCGCGTTCATGGCCGATTCGCAGGTTCCGTGGGGCGTCGAGGCGCTTAGCGGACAAGTTACGGAGCCGGCATGGAAGACCAAGCCGAGTTGGTATCTGCTCGTCGCCGATGACAGAATGATCCCGCTACCTGCGCAGCGCTTCATGTGCGAACGTGCAGGCGCGACGGCGACTCAAGTCCCCGGTAACCACGCAATTTACGTTTCCAACGCGCGCGCGGTGGCAAACCTTATCGAAACGGCCGCCGGCGCAGAGTTGGCCGTTCGGACGAGGTGACGT
Source organism: Vulcanimicrobiota bacterium (assembly GCA_028287525.1). GTDB lineage: Bacteria > Vulcanimicrobiota > Vulcanimicrobiia > Vulcanimicrobiales > Vulcanimicrobiaceae > Vulcanimicrobium. The sequence goes on from JAQBPM010000002.1 coordinate 4,262, forward strand.
TCGCGGTGCTTCGCGCCGCTCGCGAATCCCGTTTTCGGCGCCCGGCCAGCTAGC
>JAQBPM010000168.1 GCA_028287525.1 Vulcanimicrobiota bacterium
GCTTCGAGCACCTCTTCGTGCGAGGTCGCCGCCCCGATGCCGTGGACGTTGGTGATCAGGGAGAAGCCCACCACGGTGCAGCCGAGCGCCCGCGCCGCGATCGTCTCGAGGACGGTCGACATCCCGACCGCGTCGGCGCCGATCGTGCGCAGCCAGCGCGCCTCGGCCGGCGTTTCGTACGCCGGCCCGGTGAGGCCCGCATAGACGCCATCGTGCATCACGATCCCGTACTCAGCGGCCATGTGCCGCGCGAGCTCGCGCAGATGCGGGTCGTACGCATCCAGCATGTCGATGAAGCGCGCGTCTTGACCCGGCAGCAGGTCGGCCCCGATCAGCGGGCTCGTTCCGGTGAGGTTGATCTGATCGGCGATCAGCATCAGATCGCCCGCGACGTACTCGGGATTCACGCCGCCGGCGGCGTTGGTCAGCACGATCGTCTTCGCGCCCGCGTGCGCGGCGGTGAGGATCGGGTAGATCACCTCGTCGGTGGCGCGGCCTTCGTAGAGGTGAAACCGGCCGCTGAACGCGACGACGCGGCGCTGGTGCAGCGTTCCGATCCGGGCCTCGCCGGCGTGCCCCGCGACGCCCGGCTCCGGCATGCCCTCGATCTTCTTGTACGGCACCGTCGTGCCGTCGATGCGCTCGCGCAGCGCGCCGCCGAAACCGGAGCCGAGCACGATCGCGCAATCGAGGCTCCCGCCGGCCTTGCTGCGCAGATAATCCGCGGCCTCGTCGAGCCGTTTGCGTTTCATCCCGTCACCGCCGCTCCGTTCGGGACGAGCAGGTTCGCGCCGGTCATCTGCGGCGGTACCTCGAGCCCCATCAGCGGGAGCAAGGTCGGTGCGACGTCGCCGAGTTTTCCGCCGCCCGCCAGCGTGCCCGCCGGCGCGTTCGCGACCAGCACGAACGGGACGGGATTGGTCGTGTGCGCGGTCAGCGGGTTGCCGTCCTCGTCGATCTTCGATTCGGCGTTCCCGTGGTCCGAAGTGATCGCCAGAACGCCGTCCGCATCCAGCACGGCTTTCTCGAGGCGTCCCAGCGCGACGTCGAGCGTCTCGAGCGCCGAGATCGTCGCCTCCCACACGCCGGTGTGCCCGACCATGTCGGCGTTCGCGTAGTTCATCACGATCACGTCGTGGCGGCGGTGCGTGATGTCTTCGATCGCGGCCGACGTGATGTCGGCGGCCGACATCTCCGGCGCAAGGTCGTAGGTCGCGACCGCGCGGTTGGACGGGATCAGGATCCGGTCCTCGCCCGGGAACACGTCTTCGCGCCCGCCGTTGAAGAAATACGTGACGTGCGCGTACTTCTCGGTCTCGGCGAGGCGCAGCTGGGTGAGTCCGGCGTTCGCCACGACCTCGCCGAACACGCCGAATTGCGGCCGCGGCCCGAACAGCACGGGGTTCGGAAAGTTCTCCTCGTAGCGAGTCATTGTCGCGAACACGAAGTTGGTGTACTGATGCACCGGAAAGTGATCGAACGCCGAGTCGGTGAACGCCAGCGTCAGCTGGCGCGCGCGGTCCGGGCGGAAGTTGAAGAAGATGCACGCGTCGCCGTCCTTGACCGGCCGCGCTTCCCCGACGATCGTCGGCAGGACGAACTCGTCGTTCTCTCCGCGCGCGTACGCCTCACGCAGCGCGTCGCCGGCGGTGTACGAGCGGAAGTCGGCCTGGCCGTTCGCCAGCAGATCGTAGGCTTTGCGGGTGCGTTCCCAACGCTTGTCGCGATCCATCGCGTAGTAGCGCCCGCACACCGTCGCGATCGCATTGAGCCGGCCCCGGCCGCTGCAGTAGGCATCGATTCGGCCGAGATATTTTTCCGCCGAGCGCGGCGGCACGTCGCGGCCGTCCAGAAACGCATCGATCACGAACGGCACGTCGGCGGCCACGGCGGCGTCGACCAGCGCTTCGAGGTGATCGAGCGAGCTGTGCACCTTGCCGTCGGAGAGGAGGCCCATGAAATGCAGGCGCCCGCCGGAACGGCGGACGTGGTCGAAGCAGCCGGTCAGCGTCTTGTTCGTCGCGAATTCGCCCGTGGCTATCGCCTCGTCGATCACGACGACACCTTGCGGAACGACGCGGCCGCTCCCGATGTTGATGTGCCCGACCTCGCTGTTGCCCATCACGCCGGCGGGCAATCCGACTTCCTCGCCGCTGGCTTCCAGCAGCGTGTACGGATACGTCGCGACGAACCGGTCCCAGTTGGGAAGGTCCGCGGCGGCGATCGCGTTGCCGTGCGCGTCGGAGCTGAAGCCCCAGCCGTCGAGGATCGCGAGGACGAAAGGTCGGCGGCGGCTCACGCGTAGGCTCCTCTGCGCGCGCCTTCGAGGAGCGCGGCGAACGATGCGGGTTCGAGGCTGGCGCCGCCGACGAGCGCGCCGTCGATGTTCGGCTGCGCGACGAAAGCGGCGATGTTGTCGGGTTTCACGCTGCCGCCGTAGAGCACGCGGACGTGCTCCAGTCCCGGAACGCACGCGCGAATCACGCCCATGATCGCGTCGGCGCTCTCGGGCGTGTCGGCGTGGCCGGTGCCGATCGCCCAGATCGGCTCGTAGGCGACGACGCAGCGCGCGACGTCCTCCGTTGCGACGCCTTCGAAGGCGGCGCTGATCTGCGCGTACACCTTGTCGCGCGCCAGGCCGCGTTCGTGTTCTTCGGCTGTCTCGCCGACGGCGACGATCGGGGTCATGCCGTGAACGAGCGCGCACCGCACCTTTTCGTTCACCCGCACGTCGAGCTCGCCGAAAAGCGCGCGCCGCTCCGAGTGACCGAGCACGACCCACTCGACGTCGAGCTCTTCGAGCATGAGCGGCGAGATCTCGCCGGTGAACGGGCCGCTCTCGGCCCAGCTCATGTTCTGCGCGCCCAGGCCGATCGGCGATCCCGCCAGCGCGTCGCGCGCCGCGCACAGCGCGGTGAACGGCGGGCAGAGGACGGCGTCGACGCCCGCCGGCAGCTCACGCGCGCGAAGGTCGGCGACGAACGCCTTCGTCTCGGCGATCGTCTTGTGCATTTTCCAGTTGCCGGCGACCAGCGGCGTGCGAGGTTCGCTCATCGAAGCAGCGCCGCGACGCCGGGGAGCGTCTTGCCTTCCAGGAATTC
>JAQBPM010000209.1 GCA_028287525.1 Vulcanimicrobiota bacterium
CTCGAAGCGGCTCCGCTCCTCGCGCCCGGTTACCGCGACGGCGCCTGGTTCGCCGATCTCGCTGCGGTCGAGGACCCCGCTGCGCTCGGCGAGACGATCGCCCGCGCGCTCGACATGCCCCGCGAGCTCACGGCGAAAGGCTTCGATGGACTCGCCGCGTGGCTGCGCAACCGCCGCGCGCTTCTCGTGCTCGACAACTGCGAGCACCTGGTGGACGCCGTCGCGGCGATCGTCCTTCGGCTGCTGCATGCCGCCCCGCGGATAACGATCCTTGCGACCAGCCGGGAAGCACTGGGCGTTCAAGGCGAGGCGATGTACCGCCTCGAGCCGCTGCCAGCCGAAGTGGCCGCCGCGCTGTTTCGCGACCGCGCGCGCAGAACGGGCCGCGCGGCGGCCGTCCCGGCAGATGCGGGTGCCACGCTCGAGCAGATCTGCACCGCCCTCGACGGTCTTCCGCTGGCGATCGAGATCGCAGCATCGCTGCTCGGCACGCTCTCGCTCGACGATCTCGTGCGCAGTCTGGGCGACCGTCTGACCGTGCTCCGCTCGCGCGAGCGGGCCGTACCGCGCCGCCATCAGACGTTGCGCGACGTCATCGAGTGGAGCTTCGCGCTGCTCTCCGCCGACGAAGCGGGCCTGTTGATCGACCTCGGCGTTTTCCACGGGACGTTCGACTTGGCGGCGATCGAAGACGTCTGCGGCGGGTCGATCGCGACGCTGGTCGGTTTGGTCGAGAAATCGATGGTCCAGCGCAGCGACCACCACGACGATCGCTGGCGCCTGCTCTTCTCGATCGCGGAGTTCGCACGCGAGCAGCTCCAAGCGCGGCCGGACGCAGGCGCATCGACGCACGCGCGCCACGCGCGCCACTACGCGCGCGTCGTGCAGGCGTCGGAAGATCCGTTGTTCTTTCACCACGAAGCAGAATGGCTGCGCCGTGTAGCGACCGATTTCGATAACATTCGAGGCGCCGTGACCTGGGCGCTTCGCGACGGCAGCGACCCGGCGACGGGCGTGCGCGCCGTGATCGCACTGCAGCGCTTCTTCATGTATGGCGGGCGCAATCGGGAGGCGGTGGATTGGATCCGGCGCGCGCGGCAATACGTCGAACCCGGCAGCGCCGACGACGCCGCGCTGCTCCACGCGACCGCGCACATCGCGAACCGGCAACGCGACTATCCCGCGGCTCTCGACGCGATTACCCCCGCCCTTGCCGCGCTGCGCCGGATCGGGGCAGAGCCGCTGCTCCCTGCCGTGATTGCGACCATGAGCGCGACGCTGCTGTTCCAACGCCGGTTCGACGACGCCGAACCGTACCTCGAGGAAGGTCTGATGCTGGCGGAGCGGACCGGCGACGCCCGTTCCGCCGGCAAACTGCTCGTCGCCTCCGGTTTTCTCTCGAGTTCGCGCGGAGGGCCGGAGATAGCCGCCTCGTATTACCGCCGCGCTCTCGCCGTCGCAGAGGCGTTGGGGGAGCCGCGTCAGCTCGCCCTCACCCTCAACCGGGTAGCCGCCTCGGAGTTCGTTGCCGAGCGGTACGCCTCGGCGGAGGCGCTGCTACAGCGCGCCATCGATATCGGACGCGCGTTCGGCGACGACGATGCGGAGAGCGCCGGCCGGCTGAACGACCTCGGTGACGTCGCGATCATGCGCGGCGACGTGGGCCGAGCATGGCTCAACTACGATGAAGCGCTCGGTTTGGCGACGGCCAACGAGTCGCCGACGGCGATCGCGCAGGCCCTGCGCGGCGTCGCCACCGTCGCGGCGATGCGGCATCAGCCCAAGCGCGCTGCGCGGCTGCTGGGTGCTTCGCGTTTCGCGCACAGCGGTTGGGAGGCGGTCGGCCCGAATCGCGTGATGTGGGAGCGCGCCTCCGACCTGATCGCAAAACAGCTGACGCCGGAAGACTTCGCGCGCGAGGGTGACGCGGGCGCGTCGATGGAGACGGCGCTGGCCATCGAGAACGCGCGACGGTTGTGGGAGACCGACCTCCCGTGAGGGATGGGACGGTTTTGGGACGGTCGGCGGACAGCCGAGCCTCATCATCGTTCCATGCTTACGAAGTTCTGCGCCGGGGTCGTCCTCTGCGCTAGTCTCGCCGCGTGCAGCAACGGTGACGTCGCCGTCCCGCACGTGCCTGGGGCGTCCCAAACCCCCGTCGCCACGGCAACGCCGACGCCGATCGTGACCGCGACCCCGACCGCGACGCCCGCTCCGGCCGGCGTCTCCCTTTCCCCGCCCGCGCTGACGTTTCTCGCCACCGGCGCGAGCAGCGCCCAAACCGTGACGGCATCGGTGCCCAATTACTCCGGTGCGTTTACGGCGGCCACCACGACGTGCGGGTCGATCGCCTCGATCGCGCCCGCTCCGGGATCGACGTTCACCGTAACACCGCTGGGCGTCGGTTCGTGCTCGTTCACGATCACCGATGCGGTGGCCCACGTTGCGACCTTGTCGATCAGCGTCACCAGCACGACCGTCGGGGGCTCCTAGCGTCATGCCGGAAGACGTCCGCGATCCACCGCTCGTCGTCACCTTTTTCTTCGCCGGGACCGAGCTTCGCGCGCGAGTGCGCGACGTGAGCACGCAAGAGCAATGGGTCGTGCTGGACGGCTCCGCCTTGCGTCGCGCGCTCTTCCAAGAACGCGAGCGCGCGGTCTAACTCTTCTGGGACCCGCCTGCACGGCGTCTTCTTTTTTCGCCCGCGTCACGTCGACGCAACATCGGAGATCCATCACATGACCATCACCAGTCGGCTCGCAGGTGCGAGCCTCATCGCAGGGATGCTCGCCGGGTGCGGCGGCGGCAGCACCAGCGGCACGCTCACCCCTTCGCCGCATTCCGGGACGAGCGCGACGTCGTCGGTCACGTTGAACATCGTCGTTCCGTCGCCCGCGTCCGTCTCCTCGGCTCACCGCACACCGCAGTACGTTTCGGCCGCGACGAAGTCCGCGACCGTCACGATCACCCCGGCGGGCGGCGCAGCAGGCGCACCGGTCGTCGTCAACTGCACGCTCAATGCGTGCACGGGGACCATCACCGCACCGGTCGGCAGCGACACGTTCGACGTGCAGCTCTTGGACCAGCCCGGCGGCACAGGCAACGTCCTCTCGCGCGGTTCGACGGTGAACACGATCGTTGCGAATCAGTCGAACAGCGTCAACCTGACGTTCGATCCGGTCGTCAAAACCATCAAGCTCGCGCTCGTCACATCATCGTTACCCGCCGGAACGGCGGCGACCGATACACTGAACATCACGGCGCAGGACGCGCAGGGGATGATCATCATCGGTCCGGGCAGCTACGTCGACGCCGCCGGCAACCCGCTGACGATCACCGTCGCGAAAACGGACGACAACCATCTGGGAGCCGGCAGCGGAACGACGACGCTCGGCCCCGTCTCGATCACCGGCCCGTCGAACACGTCGGCACCGATCACGTACAACGGCGGCGCGATGAATGCGACGGCGTACACCGCGACCGTCACCGGCGGCGCGGCTATCGCGACAGTTCCCGCGACGTTGACCTTCACGCCGACCCTCGTCGCAATGTATCCCGCGCCGGCGAATAGCGAGCCGGCGGCGATCGTTGCCGGACCCGATGGAAATCTTTGGACGATCGGCAGCGCCAAACCCGGGGGCAAGACCCTCCTAAAAATCTCCACGTCCGGAACGTTCACGGGCTTCTCCAGCATGTCGGGCGACGGCATCGCCGTCGGGCCGGACGGGAAGCTCTGGTTCGGCGGTTTCGGGAACGGCAACGTCAGCAACGCCACGACCGCCGGCGTCGTCACGGACAACGTCGCTGCGGTCGGCGGGTTTACGGAGGGCATGACCCTGCTCGCCGACGGAAGTATTTGGATCGCCGACACGACCGGCCGCATCGTCAAGACGAGCATCAGCGCACCGGCTACGATCTTCGCATACCCGACTTCGGCCGGCACCTATCCGAACAGCATCAAGCTCGGACCCGATGGGAACCTCTGGTTCACGGAGTACTTCGGAACCAGCATCGCGCGCATCACGACCGGCGGAACGATCACCGAGTTCGACACCGGCGGCGGCACGACCAATCTCGCGGTCGGGCCGGACAACAACGTCTGGTTCACCCAGCGCGTCATGAACCGCGTCGGCTACATCTTGCCCGGCGCTCCGAACACCGTCACGACGTTCCCCATTCCGGGCGGCGGCGATCCGCGTGGGATCGTCAGCGGACCGGACGGCAACCTCTGGTTCACCGAACAGGCAAACAAGAAGATCGGCCGGGTCTCGACCACGGGGACCTTCACGATCATCGACGTCCCGAATGCCGTGAGCGAGCTGCTCTCGATCGCCGTCGGTCCCGACGGCAACCTCTGGTTCACCGACTACGGAGGTGCGATCGGCAAGATCGTCTGGTAATCGCCGAATCGCTCGTCGCGCCCGCGGCTACTGATCGTTGATGTTCAGCGGTCGCGGCGCGCCGACGAGCACGCGGACGTAAGCCTCGCCCTCGCGCGAGTCCGTGGCGGCTTCTACGGTTGCTTCGGTCGCGCGCTCGCCGAAGAGCTCGAGGAAACCGCAGAAGAATTCGCCGAATCCGTCCATCGCTAATCGTTCA
>JAQBPM010000215.1 GCA_028287525.1 Vulcanimicrobiota bacterium
GAAAGCTTCGTCGCTCTTCGGTCACAACGCTACGGCGTTGCTCCCTAAACGCTCCTCGTTTCGACGAAACAATCGGGCCCGATCCGGACACCGCGGGTTTTTCAGCAGCCTGCTAGCGCGGCGAGCAGCCGAGCGCGGCTCCCGCTTCGTCGAGTTCGATCACGCATTTCGTCCAGAGGCCGGCGCCGACGTGCGGCTCGCTCTGCGTGCGGTTCACCGTCGCGCGCGCGGCTCCCAAAGGGACCGTGCCGAGCCGAACGTCGGGGATCGTGACGAAGAACGCGTCCGTCCCGCCTGCCACGCCGACGGCTTGACCGCGGTCCACCACCGGCCATTGCGGACCCCGGCGGTATTCGGCATAGCCGAGCGAGACGATGGAAGCGTCGCCGCTGTCGAAGAGCGCGCCGGCCGTCCGTCCGTCCAGCGTGACCTCGACGTGCGGAACGCCCCCGGCGAAGCGCAGTGCGACGGCCCCGGCGTGCGGGCCGCCGCGGGGCGCGGAGATCTCCGCCCTCCCGCGCGCGCGATCGAGAACGAGCCGCACCTCGCCGAGCAGATCGGCCCCGATCACCACGTCGAAGCGGGCCGCCGAGACTGCCGGGATGACGGCGAAGCGCGCCCGAGCGAAGCGGGCGCCCCCAAGCGTCAACGGTCCCGCCTCGACGAAGCCGGTCGCAAAGCGGGAGAATCCGGCGATTTCGAGTTCCCCGCGCGGTTCGAGACCGAGCGCCTCGGCGAGCGGCAGAACGACCGCGCTCGGCGTCGCGCCGGTGTCGAGGACGCAGCGCGCAGCGCGACCGCCCAGCGTGCACGGAACGATGGGGACGGCGTCGTTGCCGAGCTCCGCGAAACCGTCGCCGGAAAACGTGACGGCCGCGCCCGCGGGCGGCTGCAGCTGTTCCGCCGCCACGCTCGCGGTCTCGAGCGTGAACTCTTCGAGTTCGCCGCGCCGTTCGAGCGCAAAAGCCGCGCCGTCCGCCCGCACGTAGCGGCGATAGCTTTCGATCTCCCGGCCGTGCTCGGTCGCGACGCTGCGCAGCAGATGGGTGACGGGATCGAGCCGGGCGATCAAGGCGTCGCCGCCGCGCGCGCGCACCAGCCACGCGTCGCGTCCGGCGGCTTCGACCGAGCCCCCGGCCGCGCGAAAGGCGGGCTCGGCGAACGCGAAGGAGACGATCGCGGCAAGGGTGCGCCAGACCGGCAGCGACGCGTCCTCGTCCGGGAGCAGCACCTCGTTCAAGCCGAACGCCCAACGGTGCGTGCCGTCGAACCACGAGCCGTTGCAGACCTCGGCGACGCAGCGCCGGAAAAATCGCGTGGTTCCCTGCTGGTCGAGCGTCTCGACGGCGCGGCGGCCTTCGATCGGGCGCGTCGTCGTGCCGCGCAGGTGCCGCAGGGCGGGGTGACCGTTCGCGGCCGCGGCGACGGCGAGCGGATCCGCGTGGGGCGCAACGCCCAAGGTGAGCGCGGCGGCAAGCGCCGCGAGACGCTTCGCGAAACGCATCGAGGTGGAACTGCACCCTCTCGACGGCTACCTCCTCGACGGCACGCCCAGCAAAGGCGAAGCGATCGCCGCGGTGCTGCGGGATCGCTCGAGCGACCCGCGCGCGCAGCCCTTCTACCGGGCGCTCGACGCGCTCGGCGTCCGCGCGGCGGACGAAGCGCTGCTCGCGCTGCGCCTGGTCCTCGCCGGGCGGGCACCGACCGACGATGCGGTCGTTGCGATGCGGGCGGCCCGAAGCCGCGCGAAAACGGGCGCGGCCGGCTCCCGCGAAGCCTATTTTGCGCTAATAGGGGCGGATTGAACGGGAGCGGAACGCTGGGAGTCCTTCGATGCGTTCTCTCCTCGCAATGCCCCTCTTCGCACCCGTCGTTCTGGCGTTGGGTCTCGTCCTCACGCCCATTGTCGCCTTCACCGCCCCCAAGCCGCCCACGCCGTCGGCGAGCCCGCAGGCCGAACAAACCGCGCACGACGGCGGCATCATCGAGGGGCGCGTGATCAACGTCGACTACAACCGCGGCGTGATCAGCGTCGATTCGACGACGGAGGGCAAGGTCGACGTCTCAACGATGCCGACCACGTCGGTGACGACCGCCGATCCGGGCTATCACACGCTGACCGACGTTTCGAAGGGGTCAAAGGTACAAATCTTCATCTCGCGCACCGCCGGCAAGCTGGTCGCGCAGATCATCCACCTGATCAAACGCTGAGAGAGAGCATGACCCCCGGCGGCATCGAGGACATCGATCCGGCGGTCTTGGCGCGTGGCGTGATCGGCGTCGGCTTCGAAGGCGTCGATCCGAGCACGGCGCCGCTCGACGCGCTGCGCGCGTTCGGCCCGGGCGGCATCATTCTCTTCGGGCGCAACGTCGGCGACGCCGGCGAGCTGCGCGCCTTGATTGCGGCGTTGCGCGAGACCGGCTTCCCGCCGCCGCTGATCACGATCGATCAAGAAGGCGGCCGGGTCGCACGTATCCGTGACGGGGTCGCGGCGCTGCCGTCGGCGATGGCGCTCGGCGCGGGCGGCGACACGGCGGCGGCCGGTGCGCTCGCGACGCTGCTCGGCCGCGATCTCGCGCGGCTCGGCGTGGGCGCCGACTTCGCGCCGGTCGCGGATCTGTCGCTGCAGCCCGCGAGCCGCGTGATCGGGACGCGGGCGTTTGGCGACGATCCGGAGCGCGTCGCAGCGTTCGTCACCGCGTTTGCGCAAGGTCTCGAACGCGGCGGTGTCGCCGCGGCGCTGAAGCATTTTCCCGGTCACGGCTCGACCGCCGAGGATTCGCACGTCGCGTTTCCGCGGGTTACCGCGGATGCGGCGACGCTGCGCGCGCGCGACATCGTCCCGTTCGCGCGGGCAATCGCCGCGCACGCCGCGTCAATCGTCATGACCGCGCACGTCGTGATCGACGCGTTCGACGCGGACCATCCGGCGACGCTCTCGCGCGCCGTGCTCACCGGCGTGCTGCGCGACGAGCTCGGTTTCCAGGGCGTCGTCGCCACCGATTGTCTCGAGATGGACGCGATCGCGCGCGGCGTCGGGACGGTGCGCGGCGCCGTCGAAGCGCTCGCAGCGGGCGCCGACCTGCTCTTGATCAGCCATCATCTCGAGATCGCGCACGAAGCGGCCGACGCCATCGCGGCGGCGGTTCGCGCCGAACGCATTCCGGAGCAGCGGCTGCGCGAGGCGTACGCGCGCGTTTTGGCGCTGCGGAACCGCTTCCCCGCGGTCGTTCCCGACGCTCAGCCCCTCGACGAGGAGGCGCCGGTCGAGGCGGCCCGGCGCGCGGTGACGGTGCTGCGCGGTGACGCGAAGCTCGCCGCGGATCAGCCCGTTACCGTGATCTCGTTCGAAGGCGCGTTGACGGATAACGCCGCCACGTCCGGCGCGCGCGCGCGAGCGGTCGAGGAGCCATCGCTGAGCTCGGCGCTGCGGCGTCGGCGCTGGAAGAGCGAGGTGATGCGCGTTCCGCTGGAACCGGACCGCGACGACGTCGATTTGCTGCTCGAGCACGTCAGGCGCCTCGGCGGCCGCGAGTTCGTCATCGTCACGCGCAGCGCGCACCTCTACCCGGCCCAGCGCGACGCGGTCGCGCGGATTCTGGCGGCCGTTCCGGATGCACTGATCGTCTCGGCGCGCGAGCCGTACGACGCGCTGCTCTGGCCGCAGGCCCGGCGGATCGCGTGCATCTACGGCGATCAGCCACTGGCGTTCGAAGGCTGCGCCGACGTCCTCTCCGGGCGTGCCGAGCCGCGCGGCGTCCTCCCGGTCCGCTTGTCAGCTTACGCGTGAACGACCGTTTCGCGGCGCTCGACCAGGCCGTGCGGGCCGAGCTCGGCACGCGTTGCAGCGCCGCCGTCGTGCGCGTCGAGCGCGCGGGGCGCGCGTGTTTCGAGCGGGCCTACGGCCGCACGCGTGCGGCGGTGGAGTCGCCGCCGTGCTGGGTCGACACGCGGTTCGATCTCGCTTCGATCACGAAGGTGTTCGTCGCGACCGTCGCGCTCGACGATGCGGCGCGCGGCGCGCTCGCCCTCGACGGGCCGCTGGTCGCCCTGGTGCCGGAGTGGCGCGGCACGGCGCACGAGCCGATTTCGCTGCGCGCGATCCTCTCGCACACGGCCGGCTTCAAGAGCGGCGCGGACTATCGCACCCTGCTCGATCGCGACGTCGAAGCCTTCGCGCTGACCGAGCCGCTCGGCGGCGCGCCGGGCGAGCGTGTCGTGTACAGCGACCTCGGCTTCATCGCGCTCGGGACGATCCTGGCGCGGCTGCACGGCCGCTCGCTCTCCGCCGTCGTCGCCGAGCGGCTGCGCGGCTGGGGCGCCGCGTCGACCGCGTACGTTCCGCGCGCGAGGGATCTTGCCGCGATTCCCGCGACCGAAACCGACGCTTGGCGCGGTAGCGTGCAGGGCACGGTCCACGACGAAAAGGCGCATCTGCTCGGCGGCGTCGCGGGGCACGCCGGACTCTTCGGTACCGCGCGCGATGTCGCGCTGCTCGGCGAATGGTACCTCGCGGCGGTGCGCGGACGGCCGTCGCCGCTCGATGCGGACATCGCGCGCGAAGCGCTGCGCGAGCAGGCGTACGATCCGGTCCTGCGGCGCGGCCTGGGCTGGGCGCTCAAGACCAGCGACGACAACTCGTGCGGCCCGCTGATGTCGCCGAGCGCCTTCGGGCACACGGGGTTCACCGGCACGAGCATTTGGGTCGACCCCGAACGGGACGTGAGCGTAGTCCTGCTCACCAACGCGGTGCACTACGGGCGCAGCGACATCCGGCTCATTCGCATCGCCGCGTGCGACGCGGCGCTCGAAGCGTTGGAGGACGCGGTGCCGTGCTGATCGCCGGCGTGCTCTCGGGGACGTCGCTCGACGGCATCGACGTCGCGCTGTGCGACGTGCGGCTGCGCGACGACGGCGCTTCGGTGACGTGCGAGCGGTTCGCGACGGTTCCCTTCGACGAGGCACTGCGCGCGCGCATCGTCGCCGCTTATCCGCCGGCGCCGGTCGGCGCGCTCGAGCTCTCGGCGCTGCACGCCGCGATCGGCGAAGCGTTCGGCGATGCGGTGCTCGCGGTGACGGGGGGTCGTGCGATCGACGCGGTCGCTTCGCACGGCGTGACGCTGGCGCACGACAACGCCGCGCGGCACACGCTGCAGCTGGGCGACGCGTTTCGCATCCGCGAGCGGACCGGCACGACGGTCGTGTACGATTTTCGCTCCGCCGATACGGCGGCGGGCGGCACCGGCGCGCCGCTCGTGCCGTTCGTCGACGTGCTGCTCTTCGCCGCGCACGCGCCGTGCGTCGCGCTGAACCTGGGCGGGATCGCCAATCTGACCGTGCTGCCGGACGGCATCGCGTTCGACACCGGACCGGCGAATTTGCCGAGCGATACGTACCTGCAATCGCGCAGCGCGGGCGCGCAGCGGTACGACCGCGACGGCGTGCTCGCAAGCGCGGGACGGATCGACGAACCGCTGCTCGAACGCCTGCTCGACGATCCATACTTCCGTACCGCACCGCCGAAGACGACGGGCCGCGAAGAGTACGGTGCGCCGTTCGTCGCGCGCTGGCGCGACGCGCTGGATCGGCTGCCGCTCGCCGATGCGATTGCGACGCTGGCGGCGCTGACCGTGCGCAGCGTCGCGGGCGCGATTGCCGCCTACGCCCCGCACGCGCGACTGGCGATCGTCAGCGGCGGCGGAGCGCGCAACCCGGCGCTGCTCGAGGGATTGCGCGCCGCGCTCCCGCAGGTCGAGGTCGCGACCTCGGACGCCTTCGGCATCGATGCCGACGCGAAAGAGGCGGTGGCGTTCGCGGTCCTGGGCGCGATGACGCTCGCCGGCCGAGCGGCGGGCCTGCCCCGGGTCACCGGTGCGCGCGGTCCTCGCGTACTCGGCGCCATCGCGCCGGGCGGATCGACCCCGCCCCCGGAGAAGAGCGTCCGGTGATCTGCGTAGGAGTCGACGCGGGCGGGACATCGACGGTCGCCGCCCTGTCCGAAAATGGAGAGTTCCGCCGCGAAGAGCGCGGGCCCGGTGCGAACGCGACGACGCTCGGGGTCGACGATGCGGCCGATGCCGTGATCGGCACGATTCGCGCCGTGCTCGCCGGCGCGAAGCCCGCCGCCATTCACGTCGGCGCCGCGGGAAGCGGCCGGCCGCGCGTCGCGGCGGCGCTTCGGGACGACATCGCAAGCGCGTTCCCGCACGCGCGCGTCGGCGTCGGCGACGACGCCGCGATCGCCTTGCGCGGGGCGATCCCGCATGGTGACGGCGCGGTACTGATCGCGGGAACCGGGTCGGTCGCGTACGCGGAGCACGGTGCGCACATGGAGCGCGTCGGCGGTCTCGGCTATCTCGCGGGCGACGAGGGTTCGGGATTCTGGATCGGGATGCAGGCGGTGAAGCTGTACGGCCGCGTGCTCGACGGTCGCGCGCAGCGCGACGAAACCACGGATCTCGCCGCGCGCGCGCTCGGCGCCTCCGATCGCGACGGGTTCCTCGACGCGCTGTACGACGCGCCGCTCAAACCGGCGCACATCGCCGCGCTCGCGCCGAGCATCATCGCCTTCGCGGGAAAAGGCAACCGCGCGTCGACGAAGATCGTGCAGCAAGCTGCCTCAGAATTGGGCGACCTGCTCAAGGCGGTGCTGCGCACGTCCGGCCTGCTCGAAGCGACGCCGCAGATCGCGTTCTCCGGTGGCCTGCTGGAAGAGAACAGCCTGCTGACGTTTTTGCTCGAGACGCGCCTCAACGGCGACGTCCCCGGCGTCACGATCGTGAAGCGCAAGGGTGACGCGGCGCGCGGCGCGCTGCGCCTGGCGGAGCGCGCGGCGGAAGCCGCGGCGTGAACGACCTCCCGGCGACCGAGTCGGTCGATCCCGCCACCGCACGGATCGATCGGCTCGACGACGTCGCGCTGGCGCGCGCGCTGATCGAGACGCACCGCGCCGCGATCGACGCTGCGCTCGCCGCGAGCGGTGAGATCGCGCGCGCGACGGCCCTGGTCGCCGGTGCGATCGAACGCGGCGGCCGCGTCGTGCTGATCGGCGCCGGGACAAGCGGACGCCTCGCCGTGCTCGACGCATCCGAACTTCCGCCCACGTTCGGCGTCGATCCCGCGCTCGTGCAGGGCCGCATCGCGGGCGGCGACCGCGCGTTGCGCACCGCCGTCGAAGGTGCCGAAGACGACGCCGTCGCCGGCGCCGCGGCGGTCGCCGACGTCACGGAGAACGACGTCGTCGTCGGGATCTCGGCCAGCGGCGGCGCGCCGTTCGTGCGTGCCGCACTGCGCGCGGCTCGCGCATGCGGCGCCGCGACGGTTGCGATCGCGAACGCACCGGGCAGCGTCCTCGCGGCGGAGGCGGACGTCGCGATCGTCGCCGCGACCGGTGCCGAGCCGATCGCCGGATCGACCCGCATGCGGGCCGGAACGGCGCAGAAGATCGTTCTCAACGCGATCTCGACGGGCGCGATGATTCGGCTGGGAAAGACCTACGGCAACCGGATGGTCGACCTCGTCGCGACGAACGCGAAACTGCGCGCGCGCGGCGAGCGGCTTGTGCGCGAGCTCGCGGGCGATGAGGTCGACGCCGCGGCGCTGCTCGCGGCCGCGGGCGGTTCCGTCAAGACCGCCGTCGTCATGGGACGGCGGCAGGTGGATCGCGACGAAGCGGAGCGGCTGCTGAACGCGGCGAGCGGCCGTCTCGCGCGCGTCATCGACGCCGCAGACTGAACACCGCTTCGTTGAGGTCGTGATAGCCGAGCGCCCGGAGCAGGCCGCTGGGCGCGGGATCGTGCGGCACCGGCGCGTCGATCCGCGTGACGCGGAGCTGATCGAGGCGGCCGTGCAGGGTCGCGAGCAAAGCGGAACCGATTCCTTGGCGGCGCCGCTCCGGTACGACCCAGAGATCGCGCAGCTCGGCGAAGAGGCCCCCGGTCTCGGTCGAGATGCCGAATGAGGCAGAAACGCACGCGACGGGTATACCGTCAGCGTACGCCAGCCACACGAAACCGTAGTCGGGCCGATCGACGAACAGCGCGAGCGCATCGCCCAGCGCGGCTTCGTCGGAGCGGAACTGCCGCATCAGGGTGTAGGCGTCGACTCGCTCAGGGCCGGTCATCGTCCGGCATTCGATCACGGAAGGAACCATATCCGATGCTCTTCGCCTCGCTCCGCCGTTCGCTTTCCATCCCGCTGGCGCTCGCCGCCCTGGCAATATTCGCCGTCGCCGCCTCTGCTCAGGTGACCTCGAGGAAAGACGCATCCGTGCCAGGCGGCAAGATCCGCGATTGTCACGGCTACGTCCGCCACGTCTCGACCGAGAACATCCGGGTGCACTGCATCGACGGCCGCCCGGCCGACCTCTCGTTCCTGTACGCGCCGAACTACGCCACGCTGTTCTCGAACGGCAAGAGCGTGCAGACCAAGGACCTCAAGCCGGGCACGCCGGTCCACGTGGAATTCACGCAATCGCTCGGGGTTCGCAAAGCGTACAAGATCTACGTCGCGAATCCGAACGGGCACGGTCTGTTCGGTTTCAAGAGTTAAACCGGCCCGATGACGAACGAGCGCCGCGGTGGCTTCACTCGCGGCGCTCTGCACGTTCCTGCTCGGGCTGACGTTCGTCGTCGTCCCACTCGACGACCGGCCCGTCACCGCGCAGCTGCCGCGCCTGCTCGGCGGGATCGCGGGCGTTCGCGTCGTCGAGCCGCCGCGGCCGCTGCTCGGCCGCTACCTCCAGCCGGGCGACTCGGCCGGGATCCTCCGCTGGCTGCGGGCGGATGCGCCGCGTGACGCGCGGGCATACGTCGTCTCGAACGACATGGTCGTCTACGGCGGCCTCGTCGCATCGCGCGTGCCGGGCGTCTCGCGCGCGCTGGCCTATACGCGGGTGAGCGACCTCGCGGCGTTTCGCGCGACGCGGCCCGATGCATCGTTCGCCGTTTTCGGGACAGTGATGCGGCTCGCGCCGACCGGCGTTCCAGCCGCCGGCCCGGCCGCGTCGTTCCCATTCGCAGGCGAGGTGTGGCCGTTGCTCCAGCAGTACGCGAACCTGCCCGATCCGCCGGTGACGCCGGAGGACCGCGACAAAGCGGCGTTCTTGCGCGCGCGCCTCGGGCCGAATCTGAACGCGTACCTCGAGACCCGCGCCCGCGATCGCGACGTCGACCTCTTCGCGCTGCGCACCGCGGCGGAAGGCGGCTTCGACCGCATCGTGCTCGGCCAGGACGACGCCGGTCCGGTCGGCCTCCACCTGCGCGACCTCGAGGCGCTGCGTAGCTTCGCGCGGAGCTGGCTGCCGGCGCGGGTCGCGTCGATCGAGCCCGGCGCTGACGAGCTCGCGATGGCGCTGGTCGGCGCCGCGCTGGCGCGCGAAGCGCACGTCGTCCCGCGCGTGCGCGTCGTGTACTCGCGTCCCGACGGCGGAACGCTGAATGAACCGATCGAGTTCGCTCCGATCGCGACGACTATCGCCGACTTGA
>JAQBPM010000234.1 GCA_028287525.1 Vulcanimicrobiota bacterium
TATCGTACAATAAGACGATGGCCGTGGTGGAACCGACGCGGCTCGAACGCACGCTCTCCCAGCTTCCCGACCAGCCCGGCGTCTATCAGATGATCGGGGCGGACGGTCACATCCTCTACATCGGGAAGGCCGTCTCGCTGCGCAATCGGGTGCGCTCGTACTTTCAGGATTCGGCCGCGCACACGTACTTCACGCAGAAGATGGTCGAGCGGGTCGCCGACGTGCGCACGATCGTCGTCACGAACGAAGTCGAAGCGCTCATCCTCGAAGCGAACCTCATCAAGCGTCACCAGCCGCCGTTCAACGTGCGGCTGCGCGACGACAAGCGCTTCCCGTATCTGAAGATCACGAACGAGGCCTTCCCGCGCGTCGTGTTTACCCGCGTGGTGAAGGACGACGGCGCGCGCTACTTCGGCCCGTACACCAATGCCCACGGCCTGCGCGAACTGATCGATCTCGTGCGGATCGTCTTTCCGCTGCGGACGTGCCGCGAGCCGATCGACGGCAAGCGCAAGCGCCCGTGCCTGCAGTACCACATCAAACGCTGTCTTGCGCCGTGCGTCGGCTATCAGTCCGAGGACGACTACGATAAGCTCGTCGACGAAGTGACGCTGTTCCTCGAAGGCCATTTCGACCCGCTGATGGATCGGCTGCAGCGCGAGATGACCGACGCCGCGGAGCACTACAACTTCGAGGCCGCCGCGCGCCTGCGCGATCGCATCATCGCCGTGCGCCGCACGATCGAAGCGCAAAAGGTGGTCTGGCGCTCGCGCATCGACGTCGACATGATGGCGGTCGCGCGCGCTCAGGGCCAAGCGTGCGTCCAGGTCTTCCTCGTGCGCGACGGCAAGCTGCTCGGTCAGGAATACTTCATCCTCGAAGGTGCCGCGGACACGAGCGACGCCGAGCTCTTCTCGGAGTTCCTCAAGCAATTCTACACGTCCCGAACGGGAAACTTCGGCATGGGCAGCGCGCTCGACGCCGAGACGACCGGCTCGCCGCTGGCGCTGCGGGGCGCGCGCGACCAGCAGGCGCCGGTGGCGGTGAAAGCGCGCGCGCGCCGGCGCGCCGGGTTCGAAGCGGCGGTTCCGAAAGAGATCATGGTCGAGTCGCTGCCGGACGACGCGGGCCTCATCGAAGCGTGGCTGACCGAGATCAAAGGCCAGCGCGTGCGCGTGCTCGTCCCACAGCGCGGCGAACGCCGCGAGTACCTCGCGCTCGTGAAGCAGAATGCGGAGCAGAACCTCCGCGCGTTTTTGGTGCACCAGGAAGCGACGGAGAGCGCATCGGCGAGCGCGCTCACCGAACTCGCCGCGGCGCTCGATCTGCCGGGTCCGCCGCACCGCATCGAGTGCTACGACATCTCGAACATCCAAGGGACGAACTCCGTCGCGTCGATGGTGGTGTTCATCGAAGGACGGCCGAAGAAGAGCGACTATCGCCACTTCAACATCCAAGCCGTCGAAGGTCCCGACGATTTCGCGTCGATGGCGGAGACGCTGCGCCGCAGGCTGCGCTATCTGCGCCAGGACGCGGATCGGCCGCCCGTCGCGGACAACGACGTCGCGACCAAAGCGATCGAGGCGCAGGCGCGCAAGCGCGAGCGGTTTCACGAGAAGCCCGACCTGCTGCTGATCGACGGCGGCAAGGGGCAGCTCAACGCGGTCGTCGAGGTGATGCACGAACTCGACATGTGGGGCATCCCGGTGGCGGGTCTGGCGAAAGAGCACGAGTGGCTGTTCCTGCCGGGCAACGGTGAGCCGATCGTGCTTCCGCCGAACTCGGCGGGGCTGCACCTGGTCATGCGCATCCGCGACGAGGCGCACCGCTTCGCGATCACGCATCACCGGAACAAACGCGGGAAGGCGATGACCAAGTCGGTGCTCGACACGCTCGACGGTGTCGGGCCGGTGCGCAAGAAGCGCTTGATGACGGTGTTCGGTTCGGTCGGCGCGATCAAACGCGCCTCGGTCGACGAGATCGCCGCGGTCAAAGGGATGACCCCGGCGCTGGCGTCATCGGTGAAGGCGGCGCTCGGAGGATCGTGAAGGAACCTGCATGGGCTTTGTGATTCGGGTCCTGGTGAACGCCGCGGCGCTGTTCATCATCGCCTACTTCCACCTGATCCCCGGAGTCGGGGTCACCGGGCCGACCGGTGCCATCATCGCGGCGCTGATCCTCGGAATCGTGAACGCGATCTTGCGGCCGATCCTGATTCTGCTCAGCCTGCCGCTGGAGATCCTCACGCTCGGGCTGTTCACGTTCGTCATCAACGGGTTTTTGTTCTGGCTGGTCGGGGCGCTCGGCGTCGGACTGATTGTGCGCGATTTCTGGGCCGGATTTTTCGGAGCGATCGCTACCGCGATCATCTCCTGGATTCTCTCCGCGTTGACCGGCACGGGCGAGGCCGGCGTGGACCGCCGGCGCGTATAGGACGTTGATCGATCCCTTTGTGCTGGCCAAACCGTTCCTGCACTTTCTCGATCCCGAGAGCGCGCACGAGATGACGCTCTGCGCGCTCGAAACCGGTCTCGTTCCGGGTCAGCCGCGGGACGACGATCCCATTCTCGGCGTGCAGCTCTTCGGTCGCGCGCTGCGCAATCCGGTCGGGCTCGCCGCGGGATTCGACAAGAACGGCCGCGTGTACGACCTGATGGCCGCGCACGGGTTCGGCTTCGCGGAGATCGGCGGCGTCACGCCGCGTCCGCAGCGCGGGAATCCGCGGCCGCGCGTCTTCCGCTTGCCGGCCGATCGCGCGGTGATCAACCGCATGGGGTTCCCGAACGACGGCGCCGACGCGCTCGAAACGCGGATGCAGCGCAAGGGCCGCAGCCCGATCGGCGTCGGCATCAACCTCGCCTCGAACGCCGACAGCGCCGATCCGGCGGCCGATTTCGTGGCGCTGGCGACGCGCTTCGCGCCGTACGCCGATTATCTCACGCTCGACGTGTCGTGTCCGAACACGGCAAACGGCCAAGTGTTCTTGGAGCCGGAGCGGCTGGCCGATCTGCTCGCGCAACTGGCCGCGATTCCGTGGGTGTCGGCCGGGCCGCCGATGGTCGCGAAGCTCTCGCCCGACATCGACGATGCGCTCCTCGCACGACTCGTCGCGGTGCTGATGGACGCGCGCATCGACGGCATCATGGTGGCGAACAGCACGCGCGCGCGGCCGCCGTTGCATGACTCAGCGGCGTCGGAGGCGGGCGGGCTGACCGGTGTGCCGCTGATGGCGTCCTCGACGACGATGCTGGCGCGCGTCCGCGAACTCACCGGGGGCGGCGTGACGCTGGTCGGCGTGGGCGGGATCGCGAGCGGGGCCGATGCCTATGCGAAGATTCGCGCCGGCGCGAGCGCGGTGCAGCTGTATACGGGGCTGATTTACGAGGGAACGGCGCTGGTCACACGGGTCAAGCGCGAGCTCGCCGCCCTGCTGCGCCGGGATGGGTTCGGCTCGGTCGCCGAAGCGGCCGCCGCCTCGGCCGGCTAGCCGGCTTAGGTCGGAACCGGACGAGCGGCGGAACCCCGGCTTTGCGGGTCGTGTTATAGTAAATTGCTAGTCCACTTCGGACTCGCTCGAGGGGCTGAGTAGTCTCGACGGGGAGATCCGTGGCTGACGTAAGCAGGCGGTGCTGTGAGCCCACCTTAAACGATCACAAGCGTTTTACACGCGAACAAT
>JAQBPM010000237.1 GCA_028287525.1 Vulcanimicrobiota bacterium
GGTACATGTCAAGTAACGGCGGCCATGCGTGGCTGGCACTGCTCGACCTGATGCGTTCGCAGAAATCACATGTGAACGCCTCGATGGCCGAGCTCGATCTCACGATGCAGCTGGCCCATGCGATGTATGTCATACCGCGCGACGGCATGACGATGCGCGAGCTGGCCGGCGAGTTAGCGTGCGACGCGTCGAACGCGACGGGGCTCGTCGATCGGCTCGAGCACCGCGGGCTGTTGGAGCGTCAGGCCGACGAAGGCGACCGGCGCATCAAGCGCGTCTGCTTGACCGCCGCCGGACGGCGCCTGCGCGAGAAGATCGAAACGCGTTTTCGTCAGGCTCCGCCGGCGATCGCAGCGCTTACTTCGGCCGACCAGAAAGCGTTGCGCGAGATCCTCGAGCGCGCCCTCGCCAACGCCGAGGTCAACGAACGCTAGGGAAGCTCTAGCTTCCGGCGGCCTCATGCGGGATCCACCCGTCGAGCGCCGCCACGTCGCCGACGACCCGTCCGGCGTAGTTCTTCACCGCCACCCGCGCGAACGGCCGCAGCGCTTCACGGGCCTCCGGCTCCAGGGCGCGCAGCGCTTCGAGGATCGCGATGGTCGCAGGCGGTGCCGCGCGCCGGCCGCCGTCGATCACCTTGACCGCGACGCCGAGGCCGGCGTCGAGCAGCGCGTCGCAGTGGACCGCTTCGGCGCCCGCCTTCCCCACGATCCGGCCGCCGCTCGAACGGATCAGCTCGGTGTCGAAGCGGCCGGTGCCGGCGACATACCACGGCTCGCTCGCCATCGCCGCGGAAATGCGCGCGAGCGCCGTCGCGTCGTCGTCGTCCAACCCTTCGAGCGTCGCGAACCGGGCGAACGAGACGGCCGCCTTATGCAGCGTGGTGGCGTAGACCGGGATCCCGCACCCGTCGACGGCCAGCCGGTCGCCGGTGAAGGTATCGTCGCTGACCCGTTCGCACAGCGCGAGGATCGCGCGCTGCGCCGGATGCTCGGGCTCGAGGTAGCCTTCGAGCGGGGCGTCCAGGACGCGGGCGAGCGCCAAGATGCCCGCGTGCTTGCCGCTGCAGTTGTGGTGCAGCGCGGACGGCTGCTCGCCGCGTTCGGCCAACGCCGCGGCTGCCGGCTCGTACGACGGGACCTGCGTGCCGCAGCGCAGATCCTCGGCGCTCGCGCCGATCCTTTCGAGCATCGAGGCGACCAGCTCGACGTGGCCGGGCTCGCCGTTGTGTGAAGCCGACATCACCGCGAGCTCGCGCTCGCCGAAGCCGAAGCGTTCGGCGACGCCCGCGCGGACTGCAGCGGCGGCGATGAACGGTTTGGCCGAGGATCGCAAGAACACCGGCGTCTCGACCGTTCCGACTTTCAGCACGACCGTGCCATCGGCGGCGGCTACGCAGGCGGCGACGTGATGGACCGATTCGACCCGCGTGCCGCGGCGGACCGCGACTGCCGGTACACCGGCCAACTCCCAGAACATGACGGGGTGGCCGCGTACGGGGCCGCGTCGCCGTCCCCCTCTCGGGGTATCGACGAAGAATGGACGCACGCTCGACCACCGGCGTGTCGATCTTCCCGCAGATCGTCGCCGAATTCTCCGATCACTGGCCGGCAGGAATCGCCGTTTCCCGAGACGGCCGCATCTTCCTGAGCTTCCCGCGGCTCGACCCTACGCCCGCTCCGGCGACGCTCGCCGAACTGATCGACGGGAAGGCGGTCGCGTTTCCCGACGAGCTCGTGAATGCGATCGATCCGACCGACGCTCGCCATCACTTCGTCTCGGTGCACGGCATCGGAGCGGCGCCGGGAAATCGGCTCCTCGCGCTGGACACCGGCGCGACGTCGTTCGACGCCTGCGACCCGAGCTCGGCGAAACTGATCGTCATCGATCTCGACACCAACACGATCGTGCGCGCGATCGGATTCGCCGATCACGTCTGTCTGCCGACGTCGTACCTGAACGATCTGGTCGTCGACTACAACCGCGGCAAAACGGGCCGCGCGTACATCAGCGACTCGGGTGCGAGGGGTCCCAACGGCATCGTCGTGGTCGATCTCGACAGCGGAACGTCGTGGCGCCGTTTGAGCGGCGATCCCAGCGTGCGCGCTCCCGATCGGCCGGGATTCGAAATCGCGACCGAAGCGGGAGCCGTGCGAACGCGCGTCGGCATCGACGGCATCACGCTCTCTCCCGACGGTCGCACGCTGTGGTGGACGCCGCTCGGATCGTACGACCTCTTCAGCCTCGATACCGATCTGCTCGGCGGCCCGCACGGCGACGATGCGGCCATCGCGCGTCACGTCGTGCGACACGAGGGGCGCGCGTTTGCCGCCGACGGGTTGGACTGCGACCGGCAAGGCCGCGTGTACTTCACCGACGTTACGCACGGTACGCTGCAGCGCTTGATTCCCGAAGAGCGCCGCTACGAGACGCTGCTGCATGGCGAGGGATATTTCGCCTGGCCCGAGAGCGTTCGGATCGGTCCCGACCGCATCGTGTACGTCACCGACAGCCAAATGGACCGCATGCCGATCTGGCACGGCGGCACCGACCTGCGGACGCCGCCGTACGCGGTGTATCGCGCGGCGATCGACGCCGACCCCGCGCAATACTAACGCGCGAGAAGTCTCAGGCGGCGGTGAACGCCGAGCGCGACTCCTTGCGGTCGTGACATTCGTCCTGATCGGCGCATCGGCGGCCGCGGCCGTCGAGCGCCGGGATGGTGGCGCGCGGATCGTTCTCGTGTCCGCACTCGGCGCAGCGCGTCATCGCAGGCATATCGTCCGTCGAGATGCTCATGCGAACCATCCTACCCCGATTCGCGGCGGCAACAATGGCCAAACGACCAAGGTGCGCGCCGCGGCCGGATCGGCGTTCAGGCCAGGGCAGGCTCGAACACGACGGCGTCCTGCTCCGCAAAGAGCGGGTTCGAGAGGTACCGCTCGCCGGTGTCGCAGCCGATGGTGACGATCAGCTTGCCCGCGTTCTCGGGACGCGCGGCGACCTGCATCGCGGCCCACACGTTCGAGCCGGCCGAGATGCCGACGAGGATGCCTTCCTCCCGGGCGAGCCGTCGCGAGATCGCGACCGAGTCGTCGAACGTCGCCTTGATCACTTCGCTGTAGACTTTCGTGTCGAGGATCGACGGGATGAATCCCGGCGCGAAACCTTGCAGCTTGTGCGGACCGGGTGCGCCGCCGGAAAGCACCGTCGACGTGTCGGGTTCGACGGTGATGACGTTGACGCCGGGCTTGCGTTCTTTGAGCAGGTGGCCCGCGCCGGTGACGGTGCCGCCGGTCCCGACGCCGGCGATGAAGATGTCGACCTTGCCGTCGGTGTCGCGCCAGATCTCCTCACCCGTCGTGCGGTAGTGAACCTCGGGATTCGCGGGATTGTCGAACTGCCCGGGCGAGAAGTATTTGGCCGGATTGGACGCGACGATCTCCTTGGCTTTGGCGATCGCGCCTTTCATGCCCTCACTGCCGGGCGTGAGCACGAGCTGCGCACCGTACGCTTTGAGCAGGTTGCGCCGCTCGACGGTCATCGTCTCCGGCATCGTCAGAATACACGGGTAGCCCTTGGCCGCGCAGACGAACGCGAGCGCGATCCCGGTGTTGCCGCTGGTCGGCTCGACGATGATGGAATCCGGTCGGAGTTTACCGTCGCGCTCGGCTGCCTCGATCATCGCCACCCCGATACGATCCTTGACCGATCCGGCCGGATTCATCGATTCGAGTTTGACGAGGATCTCCGCGCCGAGTCCCTTGTTCAACCGCGGGATCCGGACGAGCGGCGTGTTTCCGAACGTGTCGGCGATGCTGTCGTAGACGCGCACTGTGCTCCAATGCTTGCGAATGGGGGAATTTTTCTTGAGAACCCCGCCCTCGCAGTAAAGGGTGCGTCCGGCCGGAGTCGAACACACGTTCGCCCCCACCTGTGGAATAGGCTCATCCCGACGTGTTTTCGCTCGCCCAGAGGTCGCTCTACGTCGCCGACCTCGACCTTTGGATCGACTCGATGCGGCCGCGGGAGCGGTGCTACGTCTCGCACGGCCACAGCGACCACGCGCGCGAGCACGACACCATCGTCACCACCCCGGCCAACGCCGCGATCTGCCGTTCCCGCTTCGAACGCGCGATCGCGCGGGGCAAGCAGACGTCGCTGCTGCGCGAGCGTCGGCGGCCGGCCTGCGATTTCGAAGAGCGGGGCTTCAACGAACCGTGGGCGGAGGGTGACCACCGGCTGACCCTCTTCCCCGCCGGTCACGTGCTCGGCAGCGCACAGCTGCTGATCGAGGGCGAGCGCGGCCGGTTCGTCTACACGGGCGACTTCAAGCTGGCGCGCTCGTACACGTGCGAGCCGCCCGAGGTGAAGCCGTGCGACGTTCTGCTGATGGAATGCACGTACGGGCGGCCGCAGTACGTCTTCCCGTCGCGCGACGAAGTCGAGGAGACGCTCGTTTCGTTCGCGACGCGCGCGCTCGCCGACGGCTGCGCGCCGGTGCTCATGGCGTACTCGCTCGGCAAAGCGCAAGAAGCGATGGCGATCTTGGGCAAGGCCGGGATTCCGCTGACGGTGCACGGCGCGGTACACACGATGGCGCGGGTCTACGAAAGCTCCGGCGTACAGCTTCCGCCGTACGTTCGCTACGACGCCGCGACGTACGACGGCGCGAGCGCGCTGATCTGGCCGCCGTCGGGGAAGACCTTGCCGAGGGCGCTCCACGGAAAAGCCGTGCGCACGGCGATGCTCTCCGGATGGGCGCTCGACGCGAGCGCCCCGTTCCGCTACGGCGTCGACGCATGCATTCCGCTGAGCGATCACGCCGACTACGCCGCGCTGCTGCGCTACATCGAGCTCGCCCAGCCGCGCAAGGTGCTCCTCAACCACGGCTGGCGCGACTTCGTCTGGCGCCTACGCCGCATGGGCATCGACGCAACCTACCTCGAGGCCAACGAACAGCTCGCGTTGTTCTAGTGTCCTATCATTGCGAGCTTGCAATGAC
>JAQBPM010000282.1 GCA_028287525.1 Vulcanimicrobiota bacterium
TCTCGGCCGGAAGCCTCGCGAGCGTTCCGGGATCGCCGCTGCTGGCGGGCGCGTCGCTGACGGCGGGTGCGACGTCGAGTCCCTATCCCGGCGTCCAAACGAGCGTGCTCAATGTCGGACCGCAGCCGGGCGAGAGCGCCTGCGGCACGACGGTGGACGGCGCCGCCATTCAGTACACCGTCGCCGGCAACGGATCGTGGACGATCTCCGTCGTACCTGGCTGCGGCATCACGCAATTTACGAGCGCGTCGGGCAGCGTGTTCACGCTGCAGTCCGTTGGGACGTACGCGATCGGCGATTTGGCGAAAGCACGCAAAGTGGAATCGGCAAACGCGATGACGACCGTTCTTTCCCTGCTTGGCAGAGGGCGCCAAGACTTTCCGGGTGCTGCGCTCATCAAGTAGACGTGCCCGGTGACCTCAGGAATGGCGCGGCCGACAGCGCGACGCGCGCGAGACGATGGATCGCGAACGTATCGGCCGCGTGCAGGCGGTCTTCGCTGCGGTAACCGAGCTCGTGCGCGTCGTGATAGTGGATGAGGACGTCGCCCTCCAGATCGACGACGATGTAGTCGGGGATACCGAATCGCGCGTAGAGGCGAAGCTTCGGCCCCGTGTCCTTGCCGAGGGACGAGTCGGCGAGCTCGACGACGGCGTAGATCTCGTCCGGCGTCGGGCCGCGCTCGGCATCGTCCCACCGAAGCGGCGCGAGGACGGCCAGGTCGGGCTGCGGCTCGTTCTTGCGGTCGAGTGGAAACGAGCCTTGCGGAATGACGGCGGCATGGTTCCCGAGCGCTGCGACGAGGTATGCGCTGATACGAGCGTGTCGGCCCCAATGCCGATTGCCGATCGGGCTCATCTCGACGATTGCACCGTCGAGCAGCTCGACGCGCTCGTCCGAGCGGAGAACGCCGATCTCGGCGAGCCGATGGTACTCGTCGACCGTAAACTCTCGGAGCTTGTACTCGATCGCCATATCACTCATCCGACCGTACCTCCGGGGTGATTGCCGATTCGTGGCGACGGGATTGCTGGCCTTGCCCGATGCGTGACCGGGGCCCTTCGACGAGCTCAGGGTGACACGGGGGGCACGGTCAGAAGCGAACGTCCGCGGCGGAGAAGACGCTCTCGATATTGGGCGAGGACTCTCGGCGCAGAAGATAACCGCCGTCGGTAACTGCTTGCCGATCATCGTGCAGTTCTCCCGGTAGTTGCCGACGTGGCATTCGACGCGGCCTCCCGGCGCCAGCGGGTTCCGGTCAATCCGTTCGAAGGATCTCGTTCACGTCGACGGTGTCGTTTGGGAATGCGCGCGACGCGAGACGTTGGTCACGGGAGACGACGACATGCGACCGATATCTTTCACCGTCGGGTTCGGTGTAGGCATCGATGCGCTGGTGGCGGATGTCGACGATCCAATACTCTGGAATCGCTGCCGTTGCGTAGGCCTTCAGTTTTTCGCCGCGATCATAGGTCAGGGTCGCATCCGAAACCTCGATCACGACCAGCGCATCGGCGGGGGTAGGGTGCGCATCAAGGTAGCGTTCGCGCGGCCCGCGGACAACCGCGATGTCAGGCTGCGGCTCAGAGAAGCGGTCGAGACGGACCGGGCCTTGACAAAAAGGAACCGCGCGGTCGCCCAGCATGATCAGGAGCTTCGCGTGAAGCGCGGACACGGCATAGTTGTGGCGCGGTCCGATCGGCGGCATCTCGACAATGCGCCCGTTCAGCAGCTCGACGCGCTCGTCGGGCCGCAAGATGCCGACTGCGCCCATGCGGTAGTATTCGTCGACCGTGATTGGTCGGGTCCGTACGCTGAGCACCGTTGATGCCGCCATGTCACTCACGCAACCGTACCTCGTCGGTGTTACCGGTTCGTGACCGCGCGATGGCCGACCTTGACCAGGCCCGGGCCGGGGTCGCGTCAGACTGCTTTGCTTACCGGCTGGCGGAAGTTGCGGCTTCGTCGGCGCAGTTCCGCCGTTGCGGTCGTGCAGATGTCCTCGTCGAACGGCGGGTCGCTGCAGCCGAGCATCCACTGCAGATAGTCGCCGGGAACCTGCGGCAGCGGCACGTTGCGGTAGCGGCCGAACGGAAAGCGCGGGAACGTGATCTTCGACCTCGCGAACGCCAGCAGTGCGTCGCTATCGGCGGGGTATCCCATCCGCAGATAGCGCTCGAGCAGGATGTCGAGTATCGCCGCGGTGACCCGCGCGTCGCTGAAGGCACGGTGGGCCTCGCCCGGATCGGACGGCAGCGTCACGTCGAGGGCGTATCGCAACGCCTGGTTTGCATGGCTTCGAAGTTCGGGAAAGACGTGCCGCGCGAGGCGCAGCGTGCAGAGACCCGGATGGTCGGCGAGCATCGGCAAGAAACCGCGATCGAACACGGCGTTGTGCGCGACGACGATCGCGCCGGCGCACATCCGCTCCAGAATCGGGGCCACTTCGTCGATCGCCGG
Source organism: Vulcanimicrobiota bacterium (assembly GCA_028287525.1). Lineage (GTDB taxonomy): Bacteria > Vulcanimicrobiota > Vulcanimicrobiia > Vulcanimicrobiales > Vulcanimicrobiaceae > Vulcanimicrobium. The sequence goes on from JAQBPM010000282.1 coordinate 2,461, forward strand.
CGCGCCGGCGACGTGGGCGTCGGTGATGTGGTGCACCTCGGTCGCGCGGGCCGGGATCGGTAGGCCCGGATTCACGAGCGAGGAGAAGGCGCGAAC
>JAQBPM010000309.1 GCA_028287525.1 Vulcanimicrobiota bacterium
CGTCGAACGCGCGCACGGTGCCCTTCATCGCCGCTTCGTCGGGGATGACGTTGAAGGTCGTGCCGCTGGTGAATTGACCGACGGTCACGACCGCGGGGTCCTTCGGAGCGACCTCGCGGCTGACGATCGTCTGCAGCGCGGTGATCACGTACGCGCCGGCAGCGATCGGATCGACCGCGAGCTGCGGCATCGCACCGTGGCCGCCCTTACCGCGAATGGTCAGATCGAACTCGTCGGCCGACGCGAAGAAGGCGCCGTCGCGCACGCCGATCTTCCCGACGTCGAGACCGCTGTAGAGATGCAGCGCGAAGGTGCGATCGACGTGCGGGTTCTCGAGCGCGCCGTCGTCGATCATCTTCTTCGCGCCGGCGTGGCCTTCTTCACCCGGCTGAAAACAAAACACGATCGTGCCCGGAACTTCGGCACGGCGCGCCGCAAGCGTCTTCGCCGCCGCGAGCATGATCGCGACGTGGCCGTCGTGTCCGCACGCGTGCATCACGCCGCGCTGCTGCGAGCGGTACGGTACGTCGTTCAGCTCGACGATCGGCAGCGCATCCATGTCGGCGCGCAGCAGCGTCACCGAGCCCGGCTTGCCGCCGCGCAGCGTTCCCAGCACGCCGGTCTGACCGATGCCGGTACGGAGGTCGTCCAGCGCGAGCGTGCCGAGCTCGGCCGCAACGTAGGCGGCCGTGTCGTGCTCGACCATGGAAAGCTCGGGATGCGAGTGAAGGCGGCGCCTGGTCGCCACCAGGTCGGCCTGCGGGATCGACATGATGCTCACGGTGGGGCTTTCGTTGGCCCGAAAAAAGACGCCTCGCCGCGACGAATCGCGACGAGGCGTCTGGGGAACCGGGCTGTGCGTTAGTTGACCGTGCCGCTCGTGGTCGTGACGTAGACGGTGACGGCGGCAGTCTGTCCGTTCGTGTCGTGCACGACGACCTGGCACTGACCCGCCGCAACCGACGTGACGTTGATCGTCGCCGTCGGGCCGCCGGCGCTCGCGGTGAACGTCGCGATTCCGCTGCACGAGTTGGGAGCGGTGCTCGTCGCGCTGATGACCCCGGCGTAGCCGGTTTCCGAGGCGTTGAAGGACTGCGCCGTACCAGCCGTAGTGAACGAGAGCGTGCTCGCGTTCACGGTCAGCGGACTGGGCGAGCCCGGCGTCGGCGTCGGCGTTGCCGTCGCAGCCGGTGTCGCTGTCGACGCCGGTGTCGCGGTTGCACCCGCCGGGACGACGACCGCCGGGGTGGTGTTGCTGTCGCCGCAGCCCGCTGCAAACAGCGACGATGCCGTCGCGATCATAACGGCGAGTGCGCTGCGAAGACGCATGGCTGGTACCTTTCTTTTCTCACGCATCAGTACACCAGCCGTCCGATCCGGCCGGGGTTGAGTCCGGTGCCCGGTTCGGTGAACCACAGCGAACCGTCGGCGGCGACGGCGATGCCTTGGAGGCCCAAGCCGGTGACCTGCGAGGGGTATTCCGTCACCGTGCCGCCCGTGGTGATGCGGCCGATCTTGTCGATCCCGGTCTCGGTGAACCAGAGTGCGCCGTCTGCGCCGACCGTGATCCCGGTCGGAACCGAGTTCGGCGTCAGGGTTGGGAACTCACCAGTGACCGAGAACGAGTTGGGCGAGAGCCGGCCGATCTTGTTCGTCCCGTTCTCGGTGAACCAGAGGTTGCCGTCGGGGCCGCGCACGATCACGTCGGGGGACGTGCCCGGCGTCAGCGAGATCTCGGTGATCGTGCCGAACAGGTTCGAGAGGCGGCCGATCTTGTCGGTGACGAATTCTGTGAAGTACAGGTTGTTGTCGGGCGCCGTCGCGATCCCAAACGGGTGCGAGGCCGCCGTCGGAACCGTCGTCTCGCCCGCGACGCCGGAGGTGATCCCCTGGAAGCCGACGTGGTTCCCGAGACTGGTGAACCACACGTTTCCGTCGAGGCGATCGACAAGCAGTTCCGGCCCATCGGCGGCGAAGAGCGTAGCAAACTCGGTGAACGATCCCGTCGTCGTGACGCGACCGATCTTGCTGGCCCCGAACTCGGCGAACCACAGATTGCCGTCATTCGCGCCGATGATTCCCTTCGGGTTCGACGCCGCGGTCGGGACGGGGAACTCGGTGACGACGCCTGCCGGCGTGATCCGCGCGACCGCGTTCCCCGGCGACTCGGTGAACCACATGTTGCCGTCGCTGCCGGCCGCGATAAACTGCGGCTTATTGGCTGCGACCGGAATCGAGAATTGGTAGATCGTCGGTGTCGGCGTGAACGCGGCGTTGACAGTCGACAAGCCGGACCCCGACGCGACGACCGTTGCCGTCGGCGTACCGGGGAGTCCGCTCGAGAGGGTCCCGCCGTTATACGTCAGCGTCGCCGACGTCGCGGAGTTCGGGATATCGTTGGTCGACAGCGACAAGGTGCCGCTGTTCGTCGGATCGTTAATCGCGAGGTGGATCGGCGTGCTGTAGTCGCCGGGCCCGACGATCGTGTTGCCGTCGGCGTCTTTGGCCGCGATGTTGACGTTAACGGTGGCGGGTACCCCTGCGTTCGGAGAGGCGTTGCTCAGCGCGATGGTTATCGTCGTGACGACACCGTTGAGCGTCGCGGAGACCACATTCGCCACGCCGAGCACGATGGATTTGCTCACCGACGCGCGGCTGAGCACGCTGCCCTGACCGTTCTGCGCGTCGTAGGTGGCGAACGCGAACGTATCGGTTCCGATCGGCGCGTCGATCACGAGCGTGCTGACCGGCGCGTTCAGGTATTGCGCGGCGCCGCCGTTCACGCTGACGCTGGCGCTGCGCGCCGTCGCCGGAACGTATTTCGGAGTGCGCGCCGCCGACTGCGCCGATGATGCCCAGTTCATCGTGAACGTCACCTTGGCCGTAGCTTGGGTTTGGCCGCCGTTGGCCGGCGGGGGCACCGGTACGGGACCCGACGCGCCGCCTCCGCCGCCGCAGGCGGCGAGCACCGCTGCGAGGGCGGCAGCACCGAGCCGCGCGCCGACGCGAAGTCGCTGGGGGCGACCGATAGGCGGAACACCCATACGCGTGTCTCCTTTGGGGAACGAACGAACCGGCCTCTCACCATGCGGGCTGAGGCAGGCTGGGTAGCCGTTTGGGAACCGCCTGCTCATTCCCCCTTGCCGCATAGTGGGCGCCCGCCGCGCCCAATCGTGCGCTTGCTCTCTCTTCGGGAAAGCATGGGCAGGGGCCGGAACGATCGAGGCGGGAAGCGGCGTAACGATGCCGACTCAGTCGTACGCTCACGGTGCCTCCGGCGTCTCCCTTCTGGGCGAGACGATCGGCGACAACCTCGACCGTGTCGCGGCCCGCTTTCCGCATCACGACGCGGTCGTCTCGGTCCATCAAGGGCGGCGGCTGACCTACGCCGAGTTCGCTGCCGAAACGGACCGGCTGGCCAAAGCCTTCGTCGCGTCCGGCGTCGGCCACGGCGACCGCGTCGGCATCTGGTCACCGAACTCGCTCGAATGGGTGCTTGCGCAATACGCGACCGCGAAGGTCGGCGCGATCCTCGTCAACGTGAACCCGGCCTACCGCCTGCACGAGCTCGAGTATGCGCTTCGGCAGAGCGGTGTCTCGACGCTGATCGCGCTCGACGCCTACAAGACCAGCGAGTACCTCGCGATGGTGCGCGAGGTGCGCCCGGCGCTCGACGCGCTGCGCGAGGTCGTCATCGTCGGCGAGACGGCGGCGCAGCGCGGCGAGATCGGTTGGAACGCCTACCTCGCGCGCGCCGCGGCGTGCGACGACGCGACCCTCGCCGCACGGAAGGCGCGCTGCCAGTTCGACGAGCCGATCAACATCCAATACACGTCAGGGACGACCGGCTTCCCGAAGGGCGCGACGCTCTCACACCACAACATCCTCAACAACGGCTACTTCATCGGCGAGGGCTGCCGCTACACGGAGAACGACCGCGTCTGCATCCCGGTGCCGTTCTACCACTGCTTCGGGATGGTGCTCGGGAACCTCGCCTGCACCACGCACGGCGCGGCGATCGTCATCCCCAATTGGACCTTCGACCCCGTGCTCTCCCT
>JAQBPM010000324.1 GCA_028287525.1 Vulcanimicrobiota bacterium
CGAGCTGGCGAACCTGGTAGTTCTCCTGCATCACGTTGTAGATCTCGCCGCGCACCGCGTCGAGCGGCGCGCTCAAGCAGACGATGTGCGCACGCGCGACGTCGCTGACGTCGACCAGCGGGCGCCACTGCCAGCCGCCGCCGTGCAGGTAGAGCTTGCCGACCGTTACGGCATCTTTGAGGAAGGTGTTGACGACGAGGTCGAAGCGCATGCGCGGCGACCACCCGTACACCGTTCCCTGGCGCAGGATCGTCGGCGCGAACCGCTCATCGGTCAGCCGCAGCAGGGCATCCTCGCCGTATTTCTTCGAGATCGAGTACGCGCCGCGCGGCTGCACGGCCGACTGCTCGTCGAACATCCCCGGACCGATCCCGTCGTAGAGCGACGCCGAGGAACCGAAGACGAACCGCGCGACCCCGCGCCGCTTGCACGTCTGCGCGAGCATTTCGGTCGCGATCGCGTTCATCTCCCAATTCGCCGCGGGATTGTACTCCGCGGTGGGATCGTTGGAGAGGCCGGCCAGATGCGAGACGCCGTCGATGCCGTCCAGCAGCGACTCGTCGAACGTCCGCACGTCGCCGAACGTGTAGGTCAGCCGCCCGTCGCTGCGCTCGGCCAGCGTGCGCAACGGACCCTCACCAAAAAAGAACCGGTCGACGACGCGCACTTCGTCACCGCGTTCGAGCAGCTGACGGCAGAGCTCGAGGCCGATGTAGCCTCCGCCGCCGGTAACCAGGACGCGCATCGGCTACTGTGCGCTCACGGAGGCGGCCGTCGCCCGCGCCCGGCGTGCGCTCAGGAAGTCGTCGAGCGCGGCATCCCACCCCGGCAGCGGCTCGATACCGAGCGACGCGAACGTCGTATTCTCGAGCGGCGAATGCATGGGCCGCCGCGTCGGGTTCCCGAGCTCGGCATAGGTGACCGGCTCGAGCGGCGCATCGCCGAGTCCGGCTTTCGCGAACGCGGCGCGGACGAACGCGTACCAGGACACCTCGCCGGCGTTCGTCACGTGATGCGTGCCGTATGCCTGCGCGTCGATCAGGTCGCGGATGGCGCGCGCGACGTGCGGCGCGTACGACGGCGAAAACGTCATGTCGGAAACCATGCGAGTCGACTCGCCCCGTTCGGCCTGGCGCAGCACTTTTTCGATCAACGTGTATCCCTTGTTCGACGTCCCGGCCGTGCCGAAGACGCCGCTGGTGCGAACGACGAAATGCCGCGGTCCGTGACGGCGGGCCAGAAGCTCGCCGGCCGCCTTCGATGCGCCGTACACGGTGAGCGGGCCGACGGCGTCGTCTTCACGATACGCGCGTCCCAGCGTGCCCTCGAACACATAGTCGGTGCTGACGGTCAAGAACGCGACGCCGCGCGCAGCGCACGCCGCGGCGGCGCGATCGACCGCGAGTGCGTTCACCGCGAACGCACGCTCGGGCTCGCGCTCGCACACGTCGACGTTGTGAAACGCCGTGCAGTTGATCAGGACGTCGGGCTGCGTTCGTTCGAGGAGTCCCGCGAGCGCGATCGGGTCTTCGAAATCCAGGTCGGCATGCGCGGGAGCGACCGTCTCGCGCGCGTCGAACACGTCGCGCAGCGCCGAGCCCAATTGGCCCGACCCGCCGATGAGGGCGATGCGGCGCGCGCTCACGCCGGCGCGAACGTCTTCTTCAGCCGTTCTTCGGCGACCAGCTGCGTGGCGCGATAGAGCGACTCGAACTGCCCGGCATCCGTCCACCAGCCGTCGAGCTCGTCGAAGAAACAATCGCCCGCGGCGATATAGGCGTTGTTGACGTCGGTGATCTCGAGCTCGCCGCGCTTCGACGGCTTGAGATCGCGCGCATAGTCGAACACGCGGTTGTCGTACATGTAGATTCCGGTCACGGCACGCCGGCTTTTCGGCACTTCCGGTTTCTCCTCGATGCCGACGATCCGTTCGCCGTCGAACTCCGCCACGCCGAAGCGTTCCGGGTCGTCGACTTCCTTGAGCAGTAGACGGCAGCCCGACGGCTGCACCGCGAACCGCCGGACATACGGCGAGATGTCGTCCTGAATGATGTTGTCGCCCAACACGACCACTACCCGTTCGCCGCCTGCGAAGTGCTCGCACAGCTTGAGCGCATCGGCGATTCCGCCTTCGCCTTCCTGATACGTGTACGCGATGTGCGGCAGACCGAACTCGCGCCCGTTCCCCAGCAGCCGCAGAAAGTCACCGGCGTTGTTTCCGCCGGTAACGATCATGATCTCGTCGATCCCCGCCTTGCACAACGTCTCCAGCGGATAGTAAATCATCGGCTTATCGTAGATAGGCAACAGATGTTTATTGGTGACTTTAGTAAGCGGCCGCAACCGAGACCCAAGACCGCCGGCCAGAATGATGCCCTTCATGTTGCTCCTAGCGGTGCGCGTACTGGCGTTGGTAGTAGGCCCGGAACTCGCCGGACTTGATCGGGCGCCACCAGGCGTCGTGTTCGCGGTACCAGGCGACCGTCTCTGCGAGGCCTTCTTCGAAGCTGACGCGAGGACTCCAGCCGAGTGCCTGCGCTTTATCACAATCCAAGGCGTAACGGCGATCGTGACCGGCGCGGTCCTCGACGTGGCGAACGCTCTCTTCGAACGTGCGCCCGGTAAGGTCGAGCAGCCGCTGGGTGATCTCGAGGTTCGTGCGTCCGTTGCCCCCGCCGATGTTGTAGACTTCGCCCGGGGTTCCGTGCTCCAGCACGTGCGCGATGCCCCGCGCGTGATCGTCGGCGTGGAGCCAATCCCGCACCTGCAGGCCGTCGCCGTAGACGGGGACCGTCGCGCCGTCGAGCAGGTTGGTGACGAAGAGCGGGATCAGCTTCTCCGGATACTGATACGGACCGTACGTGTTGGAGCCGCGCGTGATCAGCACCGGCGTGTTGTACGTCGTGAAATACGCGAGTACCTGAAGGTCGCCGCCCGCTTTCGAAGCGGCATACGGACTGCGCGGCCGGATCGGGTCGTCTTCCGTCGACGCTCCGGCGGCGACGTGGCCGTACACTTCGTCGGTCGAGACCTGGACGAAGCGTCCGATCGCGTGGCGGCGCACCGCTTCCAGGAGAACGTGGGTGCCCATGACGTCGGTGCGGATGAACGCTTCCGGCTCCAAGATCGAGCGGTCGACGTGCGTCTCGGCGGCAAAATTCACGATCGCATCGACGCCGTCGCCCACGGCGACGTCGACCGCGACGGGGTCGGCGATGTCCCCCTGCACGAAGCGGTACCGCGGATCGTTCGCCACCTCGGCGACGTTGCTCGGGTTGGCTGCATACGTCATCGCGTCGAGCACGGTGATCGCGACGTCGGAACGCTCCCGCAGAACCTGCCGCACGAAGGCGGACCCGATGAAGCCGAGTCCGCCGGTGACCATCCATCGACGGACGCTCATCGTTCGTCCTCACAGCCCAAGAAAAACCAGTCTTTCACGGTGGCCCACAACTTAGGGGGACAACGGATGCGACCTTCCCGGAAACTTCCGGTGCCGGTGGCGGTACAAGACGGTAGGATGCCCGTACAGTCGATCCCTGAAGTCGTCGACGAGCGCTTGGTCCAGTCGGTCTTGGACGGAGACCGCGACCAGTTCGCAATCCTCGTCGAGCGGTACAAACGAGGGATCGCCTCGTTTATCGGCGCCTCGGTGCGCCAGCCCTCGGACGTCGCCGATCTCACCCAAGAGACGTTCTTGCGCGCGTACGCGCACCTCGGCACGTTCAACCCGGATTTGGGCCGGTTTTCGACCTGGCTCTACCACATCGCGCGCAACGTCGTTCGCACGTTCCTGGGCCGCTCGCAGCGGCGTCCGGCCGTCGCCGATCTCGGCGAGGACCAGACCCTCGAGAACAGCGTGGCCGACCACTCGACCGAGGCCGATCCGGCCGGCGGGGTTCTGCGGGCGGAGGCGGAGGCCGAAGTGCGCAGCGCGCTGGCCGAACTCCCCGAACGCACGCGCGCCGTGCTCTCGCTGCGCTTCTACGACAACATGGACTATCAGACGATTGCCACGACGATGGGACTCTCGCTCGGCAACGTCAAGACGCTGATCCATCGGGGCAAGCTGGCGCTGGCGCACAAGATGCGCGAGCGAGAAGCGGCGGCCCAGGGAAACTCCGCAGCCCGGGCCTTCCGGGTGATGGAGGGGTTCGGTGAGTTGCAGCTCGTCTGAGGCGCTCTTCGAGGCCTATCTCGATCACACGCTGATCCCGGCGCAGCGCGCCCGGCTGCTCGCGCATCTCAACGGGTGCGGCAGCTGCAAAGGCGTGCTCGAAGAGCTGCGCGTCGTCGACGCGCTGCTGGTTGCGCCGCGAACGGTCGGGCTACCGGAGAACTTCACCTTCGCGACGATGGCCGAGGTACGGGCGGTGCCGCGCCCGCACGTCTCGCACGCGCCGGTGTTCGCCTACGTGGTCTCGTATCTCGTGGCGGCGTGGCTGCTGATCGGCGCCGGTTTCCTGCTCGCCTCCAGCACGCTCCATGCGGTCGGCGAGACGATTCTCGACCTCAGCCGCGAGGTGCTGCGGACGTTCGGTTCGCTCGGGCACGCCGCAAGCCGGCTTGCCGGCGACTTCGGAACGCTCGGAACGTTCGTCGGTGCCGCGGTCGTCCTCGACATCGCGGTCGCGCTCACCCTCATCGTGGGCATCGCCGTCATCCGGCCGCGCCTGGCCGAGCGCCTGCGTTCGTGAACGGCCGCCTGACGGCGGTCTTGGCAGCCGTGCTCGCCGTCCTCGCCTTCGCCTACCCGCGACCGGCCGATGCGCGCAGTCACGATCACGGTCAGACGAAGTTCTTCACCGACGTCTACATCGCGCCGAACGAGGTCGTCGACGGCGACCTGAACGTCGTGTTCGGCAACGCCGACATCGCCGGGGTCGTGCACGGCGACGTCAACACGCTCTTCGGCACCTGTTCGCTCAGCGGGTCGGCCCAGGTCGACGGCCAGGAGCATTGCATCCAGAACGACACGATGCGCGCGCTGGTACCGTGGGGCACCTCGGCGATCGGCGATCATCAGGATTATCGTCTGTTCGGGAAGCTCGCCTCGAGCGCCGTGGTCGTGCTCGTGTTCTTGCTGTTTCCGTTGCGGATGCGCTTGGCGCTGGCCCGCGTCGAGCGCCATCCGGCGCTCTCAGTGGCGGCCGGCGCGCTCGGTGCGATCGCGATCTTTCCGATCGCGATCGTGCTCGCCATCAGCATCATCGGGATCCCGCTGATCGCCCTCGAGGCGGCGGCCATCTTCCTCGGCCTGTGGATCGGTCAGGGCGCGATCTCGCTGCTGGTCGGACGGCGGCTGTGCGAACTGCTCATGCCCGCGTCGACGCCCTCGCCGCTGGTCGCGCTGATCATGGGCCTCGTCATCGTCTCGGCCGCCGAAATCATCCCGATCGTCGGCTGGGTCGTGACGGCGCTGGTGTGGCTGACGGGCCTGGGCGCGGCGATCCTGTCGTTCATCCGCTCCGCCCAACTGGACGGCGCCGTGCAGCGAGCGCCAATCGCCGGACCGCCGATGCGCGGCTGGCGCTGAGGCCAGCGGAGCGAATCGCTTCGGGCGGGAACACCGCAAGGTGGACATTCTCCTCGAGCCCGCCCGGCTCGCCCGCCGGGTCGAACGCCTCAAACCCTCGACGATCCGCGAGATGCTCAAGGTCACCGAGAACCCCGAGGTGATCTCATTCGGCGGCGGCCTTCCCGCCGCCGAACTCTTCCCGGTCGAGGAGATCTCGGCCGCGCAGGACCGGGTGATGCGCACCCGCGGCGCCGCCGCGCTCCAATATTCGGTCACCGACGGCGTGCGCGAGGTGCGGTCGTGGGTCGCCGCGCGCTTGAACGCCCAGCACGGAGTAGACATCCAGGCCGATGACGTGGTGGTGACCGGCGGCTCGCAGCAGGGGCTAGACCTGTACGGCCGCGTCTTCCTCGATCCGGGCGACGTCGTGGCGCTCGAGAACCCGTCGTATCTCGGCGCGATCCAGGCGTTCGACGCCTACGAGCCGCG
>JAQBPM010000347.1 GCA_028287525.1 Vulcanimicrobiota bacterium
TCGGCGACGATCTTTACGTCGAGGTTCCGGTGCGCGCGTACGATCTCGTGCTGGGCGGCGAAGTGCGCGTGCCGACGATGACGGGTACCGTGCAGATGCGCATTCCGCCGGGAACGCAGAACGAGCAACTGCTCCGCCTCCCCGGCAAAGGGATGCCGAAGCCCGGCGGCGGGTACGGCGACGAATACGTCCGCGTGATCGCGCGTCTCCCGCAGCAGCTCAGCGAGAAAGAACGCGAGCTGTTCCGCGAGCTTGCCGAAATGCGGCCCGCGTAGCGCCTAGGCGCGGTACCCTTCGGTTGCGGCGAGCGAAACCAGGGCCGCGACCTCGGCGACCGTGATCGCGAAACCGTAGACGTCGCCGGCGCGAACGCCGCCTAGCCGCGATTCCGCCCACAGCATGCAGATCGCGGCGCTCGCGATCGCGACCGCCGCGGCGATCGCGCCGGCGATGCCGAGCGGTACGGCAAGGATCACCGTCAACGCGAACCCGAGCGCGAGCACGGCGAGCGGCGGCCGATCCGCGCGCGCGGCGAATTCCGGAATGCCGCGCACGAACGGAAGCCGTACTGCGTGAACGACGGCACCCCAACGCGCACTCGCACCCGCGAGCGCAAGCGCAGCCGGCAGGCGCGCCGCGGAAAGCGACGACAATGCCGCGACCCAGACGACGACGAGCACCGCCGCACCGGCGACGGCGAACGTTCCGTGGCGCGGGTCCTTGAGGATTTCCCGTCGCCGCTGCGCCGTCACGCTCGCGAAGAACGCGTCGCATCCGTCGAGAAACCCGTCGAGGTGGATGGCGCCCGTCAAGACGACGCCGGCGCCGAAGGCTGCGGCGACGGCGAGCGCCGGCGGCGCCGTGTGCGAGACCGCGAGCGCGAGCGACCCGGCGATTCCACCGACGGTCGCGCCGACGAACGGAAGCCATGCGATGGCGGCAGAATCGACCGGAGCGGCGACGCCGCCCGGAAGGATGCTGAAATACGAGAGTGCGGCGCGCAGCGACCTCACCGAACCGATTCCGTCGCCACGCCGGCCTCGGAGAACGTGCGCATCTCGTGCACCATCCGCGCTGCGGCGGAGATCAGCGGGAGTGCCAGCGTCGCCCCCGTCGCTTCGCCGAGCGCGAGGTCGAGATCGAGCAGCGGAACCAGGCCAAGCGCGTCGAGTGCGAGCGAATGCGCGGGTTCGCGCGAACGGTGGCCGGCGATGCAGTAGTCGATCGACGCCGGTGCGATCGCGCCGGCGAGCAGCGCCGCGGCTGTCACGATCGAACCGTCGAGGACGACCGCGACGCGCGCGCGCGCGGCGGCTAGGATGACCCCGGCCAAGCCGACGATCTCGAAACCGCCGACCTCGCTCGCGATGCGCCGCCACGAGTGCTCTCCGATCCGGGCTAGCCCGGATTCTATCGCGGCGATTTTGCGTGCCAGGCGCCGATCGTCGATGCCGGTTCCGCGTCCGGCTGCGTTCGCCGCCGGCGTATGCGTGAACGCGGCCACGATCGCCGCCGCCGCCGTCGTGTTGCCGATCCCCAAGTCGCCCAACGCCAGCGTGTCGAACGCCGCGCGCGCGCGGAGCGCCTCGAACGCGGCGACGCCGGCGTTTACGACGGCTTCGACACGCTCGGCGGCGATCGCGGGACCCTCCGCCAAGTTTGCGGTCCCCGCTCCGCAGCGCACGTCGATCAAACGGTCGTGCGCCGGCGACGGCGTTCGAACGCCGAAATCGGCGACGTACACGTCCGCGCCGACCGCCCGCGCGAATGCGTTGGCGGCCGCGATCCCACCGAGCAGACCGAGGACCATCTGCGCAGTGACCTCGGAGGGATAGGCGCTCACGCCGTACTCCGCGACGCCGTGATCGGCGGCGGCGATCAGCAGTGCGCGCCGCTCGAACGCGTGCGCCGGAATCCCGCCCGCGATCGCGCACAGCCGGACGGCCAAATCCTCGATGCGCCCGAGGCTACCGCGCGGCTTCGTGAGGTCGTCGATCCGGGCTCGTGCCGCGGCGGCGACGGCCGGTTCGGCGGGTGCGATCTGCTCGCGCCATTGCGACTCATAGTTCACGAGTTTCTCCTTCGAGCGGGTGTCCGATTGCGCGCAGATCCACGGCGTAGCCGGCGACGACGAGCTCGACGCGGTCGACGACGCGCGCGATGCGCTGGACGAGGCGGCCGAGCGTATCGCGAAAGACGCGTCCCTGCGCGCTCGCCGGGACGACGCCCCAGCCGACTTCTTCGGCGACGATCACGACGTCGGCGCGTGCGGCGGCGACCGCGTCGGCGAGCTCGTTTCCGGCGCGTTCGAGCGCGGCCGGGTTCGTGACCGAGCCGTCCGCCGTCGCGCGCTCCAAGTCGAACATGATCGCGGCGATCCACGTGCCGAGCGCATCGATGATGACGCACTCGTGCGGACCGGCTTCCCGCAGCAGCGCAACGAGCGAGGGTCCCGCAGGCGCGGCGGTTTCGACGACCCGCCACGATGCCGGACGGTCGGCGCGATGACGTGCGACGCGCTCCGCCATCTCCTCGTCGGCGGGGTCGACGGCGGCCGTCGCCGCGAAGATCACGCTCTTTCCGCAGGACCGAGCGAGGGAAGCGGCGCGAGCGCTCTTGCCCGAACGGACCGGCCCGAGCACGAGCGACCTCACGCGCCGGACCTCTGCGGCCGCATGACGTTCGTGAAGGCTTCGGCAACGCGAGCGTTCCGTGCGTCGTCGAGCACGGCGACGCGCACGAAGCAGCCGTCCGGCAAGCCGCGGTAATCGTCGCAGGAGCGCACGAGAACGTGCTCGAGCGCGAGCAGGTCGGCGCGAAGCGTTCCGGACGTGCCGTGATACCGCGCGCCGGCCTCGCAGAAGAGGAAATTCGTGACCGACGGGAATACGCGCAATCCGGCGCGGCGCAGAAGCGACGCGAGCACTTCGCGCCGCCGGTCGTTGCTCGTGCGCCGTTCATCGCAGGAGCTCCCGGTGAGAACCGCTTGCGCGATCGCAGCGTCGGCCGCACCGACGGACCAGGACGGAATCATGCGGCTCATAGCGTCGGTAGTCGCAGAGTCGCTCACTGCGTAGCCGACTCGCACGCCGGGTATCGCATGGAACTTCGTGATCGAGCGCAGGACGACCGTGCCGTGGGGAAGCCGGTCGAGCGGCAGGGCGGCACTCGGCGCGTAGTCGACGAACGCTTCGTCCACGATCGTGCGTACCCCGACGCGCTGGAGCCGATCGACGAGATCCAGCATGCGTTCCGCGGGCAGCGCGCTGCCGGTCGGATTGTTCGGATTGGCGAGGACGCAGCACGCCGGCGCGAGCGTTCGCGCGCGCTCGACCAAGGCCGGCACGTCCGGGAGGAACCCGTCGTCCGGGTGCAGCGGTACCTCGAGACTCGGCATCTCCAGCGTGGCGAGTGCCTTTCGGTACTCGCTGAACGACGGCACCGGCAGGATGCACCGCGCCGCGTTCGTCGCGCGAAGCGCGCTCGCGATGAGCGCCGCGGAGCCGTTGGCGACCACGACGCGGTCGGCGCCCACGCCTGCGTGGTTCGCCGCCGCCGCCTGCAACTCGCGATAGTGCGGGTCGGGATAGCGCGAGAACGCCGCCGGGTCCGAGGCCAAGGCTCGCAGCACGGCCGCCACTTCACCCGGTGGACCTTCGGGGGCGATGTTGGCGCTGGCGTCGATGAGCGCGTCGAGGGAGAGGTGAAGGTCGCGCGCCGCCGCGCGTGCGTCACCGCCGTGAACGACGTGCATGCGACGTGACGAGTGCGGTGACGATGAGTGCCGCGGCGACGGCGCGTCCGAGGTGCAGCGCGCGACGCAGGTCGCGCGCCTGCGGTGCGGCGCCGGATCCGAGATGCGCGCGCACGATCGGCGCACCGCCGTACGTCGCCGGTCCGCCGAGGCGAATGCCGAGCGCACCCGCCATCGCCGCTTCGGGCCAGCCGGCGTTGGGGCTGGCGTGCCGGCCGGCGTGACGCAGCGTCGAAAGTGCGCGCCGCACATCGCCGCCTGCAAGGGGGGCGCACAGAGCGATCGTGAGCGCGACGAGGCGGGCGGGGAGGTAGTTCGCGACATCGTCGGCTCGCGCGGCAAAACTGCCGAACCACGTGTACGGCGCTTCGCGATGACCGATCATCGAGTCGAGCGTGCTCACGGCTTTGAAGCCGAGCGCCGCTTCGGTCCCGAACGCCGCCAGCAAGAGCAGCGGCGTCGCAACGCCGTCACAGAGGCTTTCGGCGAGCGATTCGATCGCCGCCGCGGCGATCGCGCCGGCATCGAGGTCGTCGACGTCGCGCCCGACGATCTCCCCCAACGCGACGCGCGCAGACGGGACGTCGTCGCGCTCCAGCGCCGCGAGCACGGTCGAAACCGACTCGTCCAGGCTGCGCACCGCGATCGTCGAGGCCGCGAGGACGGCGAGCGCAACGGTGCCGCCGACGCGGCGCACGGCTGCGGCGAACAGAACGGAGGCCGTCACGAGCGCGATCGTGAGCGTCGCGCCGGCGACGAGCTCGACCGCGGCGGGACGCCGGCGCCGCAGCGCGACGCGCTCGGCGCATGCGATCGCCGCGCCCATGAAACGCACGGGATGCGGAAGCCCCGGAGGATCGCCGATGGCGAGGTCGAGTACGACGCCGGCCAGCACTTCGGCCATCATGCGCGCGTGACCGCGCGCGCGGTGAAGTCGCCCAGCACGCGGTCGACGTCGAGATGGGCCGCGACGTGCGCCGCCCACCGGTCGATGCGCGCGTCCAGCGTCGGACGCCGCACCAGGTCGCGCGCGGCCTCGAGTCCGCGCGACGCGCGCCACGATCGAACGAACGCGTGCCGCAGCGCGTCGACCGCGAAGAGATCGTGAACGTACGTGCCGACGATCAGCCCGTCGGCCGAGACCGCGCCGTCGTCCCACGACTCCGCCGCCGATCGCAGGCGCGCAAACGGCAGTTCGCGCGTCCGCGTCACGCCGAAGTGGATCTCGTACCCCTCGAACGCAGCTGAAGCATCCGGCGCTCCCAGCGTCGTACCGTGCACGCGGCGCGTCGTCTTGCGCGCGTTGAGCGCGGTGGAAGCGTCGAGCAACCCGAGTCCCTCGCCGCTCTCCGCGCCTTCGACGCCATGCGGATCGTCGATCGCGCGGCCGAGCATTTGATAGCCGCCGCACAGGCCGACGATCGGCCGCTGCCGCTTCGCGAACTCACGGATCGTCGCTGCCAGCCCGGCCTCGTGCATCCAACGCAGATCCGCCAGCGTCGATTTGCTGCCCGGCAAAATGACGACGTCGGCGTCGCGGAGGGCCTCCGGGTGCCGGACCATCCGAAGCGCCAGCGACGGCTCGCGCCGAAGCGGTTCCGCATCCGATAGGTTGGAGCCGTGCGGAAAATCGAGCACCGCGATCCGCAAGCGGCGCCGTGCACCCGTCTCGTCGTCCCAGGCTGCCGGCCACGGCTGCGCAGCGTAGCGGTCCTCATCCTCGATGTCGAGGTCGGCGAGCCACGGGATCACGCCGGCGCACGGGACGGCCTCCCTGCGTTCGATCGCTGTGACGCCCGGCGCGAGCAGCGCCGCATCGCCGCGGAACCGGTTGAGCGCGAACGCGACGATGCGCGCGCGCTCGAGGGGCTCCAAGAGCGCGAGCGTGCCGACGAGCGCGGCGAACGCACCGCCCCGGTCGATGTCGGCGACGAGCAGACACCGTGCGTTCGCGGCCTCGGCCATGCGCATGTTGACGATGTCGCCGTCACGGAGGTTGATCTCGGCCGGCGAGCCGGCGCCCTCGATCACCATCACGTCGGCATCGCGCGCGAGCCGGCTGTACGCGTCGAGGACCACGGGGAAAAGCTCGGCGGTGCGCCGCCGGTGATAGTCCCACGCATCTTCGTCGCCGAGAACGCGGCCGAGCAGGACGACTTGCGAGCGGCGCTCTCCGGTCGGCTTGAGCAAGATCGGATTCATCTCGGCAACCGGCGTGCGCCGCGCGGCGCAGGCTTGCACGAACTGTGCGCGGCCGATCTCGGCGCCGTCCGGCGTGACGGCCGCTTCGAGCGACATGTTCTGCGCCTTGAACGGCGCGACACGCAAGCCGCGATCGGAGAGAATGCGGCACACCGCCGCAGCGATCAGCGACTTGCCGACGCTCGAAGCGGTGCCCAACACCATGACCGCGGGCGTCACCAGGCGCGCGACCACGGCGGCCCCGGGTGCGCTTCGTCGCGCAAACGCGCATCGACGCCGATTCGCGCCTCTACCTTGCGCGCACAGAGCCACAGAACGTCGGAGAGCCGGTTGAGATACTTGAGCACGTTGACCTGGATCGGCTCGCCCGCGGTGACGAAACGGACGACGTTGCGCTCGGCGCGACGCGCGACGGTTCGGGCGAGATCGAATGCCGCCGATCGGCGGTCCTCCCCGGAGATGGACCAGTCGCGCAGGATCCCCGGCTCCGCCTCGAGTCGCGCGACGGCGTCGTCGAGCCGCTGCACGAAGGCGTCGCCGATGACGGGAATCTCGCGCCGGCTGCCCGGCTTCGTCGAAACCGCCGAGCCGATCGCGAAGAGGTCGCGCTGAATCGCCCGCGCGAGCGCAGCGACTTCCGCGTCGTCGCAGAACGCGCGGGCCAGTCCGATCGCCGCGTTGAGCTCGTCGATCGACCCGTACGCTTCGACGCGAGCATCCGCTTTGCTGGTACGGCTTCCGCCGCCCAGCCCCGTGCTGCCGTCGTCCCCGCGACGCGTAGCAATGCTTTTCATGCGAACGCCTCCTCTCGTTGAAAAACCGGTGCGATCAGCAGCGCTCCGGGCGCGTGCTCGACGACCTGCATCGGCACGCCGTAGCATGCGGAGAGGTGCTCGGGCGTCAGCACCTCCGCCGGAGTTCCGGCGGCACGAGCCGAGCCCGCGCCGAGCAGAACGATGCGGTGCGCGAACGCCGCCGCGAGGTTGAGGTCGTGCAGCACGACGACGACGAGCTTTCCGCCCTCCGCCGAGCGGCGCAATCCTGCCAGCAGCGCCGCGGCGTTGCGGACGTCGAGATGACTGGTCGGTTCGTCGAGCATGATCGCCGGCGTCGACTGCGCGAGCGCCATCGCGATCCACACGCGCTGCTGTTCGCCCGTGGAGAGCGTCGCGGTGTCGCGCGCCGCAAGCGCGACGAGTCCCATCACGTCGAGCGCGCGGTCGACTTCGTCGAGGTCCTCGCGGCGCGAGCGGGTCAGCCACCACGGCCGGTGCGCGAGGCGGCCTTGCAGGACGACCTCGCGCACGATCATCGGCTCGCCCGTGACGTCGTCGGCCGGCAGATACGCGAGACGCAGCGCGCGCCGGCGCGCGCTCAGCGCGTGAACGGAAGCGTCGTTCACGAACACGGTTCCCGCCAGCGGTGCGATTCGGCCGGCGAGCGTCGCGAGCAGCGTGCTCTTGCCGACGCCGTTGGGACCGATGATCGCGACGAGGCTGCCTGGAGCGAGCAGCATGTCGGGGACGTCGACGAGCGGTGTTCGCCGCCCCGCGACGAGCGCTTTGGTCTCGATCACGCGATGCGCGTCGTGCGGCCGACGATGGCGAGGAACGCGGGAACGCCGACGATCGAGAGCAGGATCCCGACGGGAAGTTCGATCGGCGGCGCGGCTCCGCGCGCGACCAGGTCGGCGAGCACGACGACGAGCCCGCCTAGCGGCGCGGATGCGGCCGCGACCCACGGTACGCTTCCCCCGACGAGCCGGCGCGCGGCGTGCGGCACGAGCAGTCCGACGAAGCCGATGACTCCGGAGACGCTCACCGCACCGGCGGCGAGCAGCGAGCTTGCCACAACGACGACGAACTGGGTTCGCATTACGTCGACCCCGACGCCGGCGGCGCGTTCCCGGCCTAAGCGCATCGCGTCGAGCGAGGGCGCGACCGCCAGCGTCAGCGCGAGTCCGGCGGCGGCCGTGAGCGTCGCCCAACGGACGTCGGGCCAACCGTGCCCGGTCAGGCTTCCGCCGAGCCACGACAAGATGCTCAGCGACATCCCCGCATGCGGCGCCATCAAGATCGCGAGCGTCGTCAACGCCGCGCACAACGACGATACGCCGACGCCCACGAGGATCAAGCGGTGCTGCGACGACGTTCCGGCTCCGCGAGCGACGGCAAGCGACACCGACGTCGCAGCGATCGCGCCGCCGAACGCGGCGAGGGTATACAGCGAAGCCGGCGCGCCGGCGAGAATCGCGAGCGCGACCGCGAGCCCCGCTCCGCCGCTCGCGCCCATCAGATACGGATCCGCCAGCGGGTTGCGCAGGGCCGTCTGCAGCAGTGCGCCCGCCGTTCCGAGCGAGCATCCGACCAAGATGCCCGCCGCGATGCGCGGCGCGCGCAGCTCGCGCACCACGTACGCGCCGACGCCCTCGCCGTGCCGAAGGGCGCCGAGGGCGTCGCTTCCCGAGACGTGTACAGCGCCGATGGTCACGCTTACCGCCGCCGCGGCGACGAGCGCGGCAGCGAGAAGCGACACGGTCGCCGAGCGCGTCATCGCCACCGTGCAGCTCCGGCGACAAGCATCTCCAACACGTCCGCGACGCGCGGGCCCGGCCGCAGCAGATCGTCTTCGTCGATCTCGACGATGCGTCCGGCGCGGACGGCGTCGATCCGCTCCCACGGCGCACCGAGCAGCGCAGGGTGCGGGTTCGGCAACACGAGGATCTCCGGGTGCACGGCGACCAGACGCTCCTGCGAATATTGCGGCCACAACAGCGGCAGGTCGCCTGCTACGTTGCGAAGATTCGCCATGCGCAACAGATCGTCGATGTACGTGCCCCGGCCCGCGGTGCGCAAGTCGCTGATGCCGACCGCTACGAACGCGCTCGCCGTGCGGCTGCGCGCGGCCTGCGCGGAGAGACCGGCCAACCGGCGCTCGATGACGCGATGAAGGGCGCGCGCCTCGCGAGCGTGTCCGCTCAGCACGCCGAGCCGCTCGATCGCCGCGAAGTCGCCGCGCAGATCGCTCACGTCGAGCCGTTCCGTCCGCACTCCGGCGCGCGTCAAGTCGGCCAGGATCCGGTCCTCGTACGGGATGCCGACGACGACGTCGGGATGCAGCGCGAGGACGGCCTCCGCGCTCACCTCACGCATTCCGCCGACCCGAGGCAGCCGCGCGGCGCCGGCGGGCCGATTGCTGTTGGCGTCGACGCCGACCACGGCCGGTCCGGCGCCGATCGCGAAGAGATCCTCGGTCAACGCCGGTGCCAACGAGACGATGCGCAGCGCGAGAACGAGCGAAAGGCAGATCACCGGGTGCCGAATTCGATTTCGAACGTGCGGCCCGGCGCGGGATAACCGAGGATCGGCATGGAGCGCTCATCACCGATGTCTCGCGAGCGCAGCGTCAGCACGCCGCCCGCGACGTGCGCGCGAACGAAGCCGTCGACGAGGGTCTGCCCACCGCGCAGGCCTGCGGACTCGCGGTGCGGCCCTTGCACGCGCGCGGAAACTCCCACGCCGACGCCGGTGCTCCGCAGTGGGCGCTCCATCGAGAGCACCACGTCGAGCACGGGCACGTACGCGAGCCGGCTCGGTTGCGTGCCGGGCGAGAGGTTCTGCGCGCGATACGTGTCGACCACGCTCACCGACGAGGTGACGCCGCTGTGCGCTTCCGGCGCGGTGCGGGCGTCGAAGCGCAAGCCGCGGACTGCCGCGCGAGCGACGTTCGCCGGAAAGAATCTCCCGTTCAGCGAGAGCGTCTGGATCAGGTTCACCGAGTCGCGCGCGAAGTATCCGGCGCTGACGTTTGCCGCGGCTCCCGTCGCGATCGAGGCATCCGTTGCGACCGAACGCTCGGGGAGCAGCGCGGGATTGGCGAATCCCGGATAGAACAGCTCGTTGAGCGTAGGGACCCGGAACGCCGTCGCATGCGCGGCGCGCAGCCGCAGCGCGCCGCTTCTCGCGACGAAGCCGAGCGACGGCAGAAGCGCCGAGCCCTGGCCGCCGTCGTTCTCGCCGCGCAAGCCGCCCTCGAGCGAGAGATGCCCGCCGAGCGTCGTCTCGAACTGCCCGTACAGCGCGACGCTGCTCGCGCGCGCGCCAATTTGCGTGGCCGGAGAGGGAGCGATGAGCGCACTGTCCGCTGAGGCATCGAGGCCGAGCAGCACCGTACCGCTGCCCGCGGTTGAGAGACGCTTGAGCGCCAGCCGCGAGCGCGACGTATTCGTGTCGCTTTCCGGGCCGGACGACGGATCGTCGTAGAGCAGTCGACGCGTCACGACCGACGCGGTGAGCGACGTGTCGGCGGCGACGCCGGTGCGCTGCAGCGTTACGGACGCCGTGAGCCGCGATGCGTCTTGCCGCGCGTTGGGAGATGGGAACTTGAGGCTCCCGGGGACGCCGAGCGCGGCGCTGTC
Organism: Vulcanimicrobiota bacterium; assembly: GCA_028287525.1. Classification (GTDB taxonomy): domain Bacteria; phylum Vulcanimicrobiota; class Vulcanimicrobiia; order Vulcanimicrobiales; family Vulcanimicrobiaceae; genus Vulcanimicrobium. The sequence goes on from JAQBPM010000347.1 coordinate 10,374, forward strand.
GATGGACAGCCGCGTCTCCGCCTGGAGCGCAGCCGGTTCACCGATGCGATAGGCGACGGTCGCCGCGTTCGTGCGCGCGTCGGCGTTCCGCCGAACGCCGGCCGGGAAACCGTCTTGTTTTGGATACGCGAACGCGTTCTGCGCGGTGTGCTCTTCGACGCTCGCCTGCAGCCGCGCTCGCGTCACGCTTGCGCGCACGTCGCGATTCGCGAAAGACCCCTCGCCGATCGAAACGGCCGACGGCGCGCCGGTAACGATGTTGATGATGCCGCCGACGGCGGATGAGCCGTAGAGCGTCGAGCCTGCCGATTCGACGATTTCGACGCGGCGCACGTCCACGGTGGAAAGTGTCGCGAGATCGGCGCTGCCGCTGGTCGGATCGGCGATCGGGATGCCGTTGACGAGAACGAGCGTCTGCGACGAACTGGTGCCGAGGATGCCGTAGTTCGTTTGCGCGCCGAACGCGCCGTACCCGAACGTCAGGACGCCGGGTACGAAGCGCAGGACGTCCGCCACCGTGCGCATGCCGTACGACTCGATCGCCGCGCGATCGACGACGTACGTGCGCTTCGGCGTTGCGTCGGAGGGAACGTCGTGGCGTTCCGCGGTGCTTACCCGTCCGATCTCCGGGACCGGACTGGCTGATGGGGTGGAAACGCTCTGCGCGAAGGCGGGTGCCGCCAACGCGAGCGCACCTGCGGCAGCGATGCCGAAGGCTCGACCGAAACGAAACAACTCGGTTCACTCCTGCCCTTACGCGGGGCTGGTGCGTGCTCGTCGTAGTCTCGGTATCCTGACTTGCGGATCGTGGCTTGTGCCGGGCCTTCCCAGTCCGAAGACCAGTGACCGACGGCGACTCCCCGCTTACAGTGGCGCGACCGTTCCGGATTCTCACCGGATTCCCGCGCTACGACGCCGACCAGCTTCCCGTCCGGCATCGAGAGTCCTCCGGCCGAAAGTGTCTCGCGGTTCGCGGCGAACGGAGCGCTGAAATGACTCACATCGTGCGTCGGGCCGCGCATCTCGTGTTTGCGCTGGGCTTCCTGCTCCTCCCCGCGGCTGCATACGCCGCGCCGTCGGTCGTCCTGGCGACGACGACGAGTACCCAGGACACGGGCCTGCTCGACGTGCTCGTTCCGGCGTTTACGCAGGCGTCCGGCTATCAGGTGAAGACCATCGCCGTCGGCACCGGCGCAGCCCTCGCGATGGGCGACCGCGGCGATGCGGACGTTCTGCTCGTGCACGCGCCGAGCGCCGAGAATGCGTACATGGCGAAGGGGCGCGGTCTCTCGCGCGCGATCGTCATGCACAACGCGTTCGTCGTGGTCGGACCCGCTGCGGATCCGGCTCACGTGCGCGGCGCGGCGACCGCCGAAACGGCGTTCGCCGCGATCGCCCGCGCCGGCGCGCCGTTCGTCTCGCGCGCGGACGAGTCCGGAACGAACGTCAAGGAGCTGGCGCTGTGGAAGGCCGCGTCGGCGACGCCGGCGGCGCCGTGGTACGTGAAAACCGGCAGCGGCATGGCCGACACGCTGCACGTCGCCTCGCAGAAGGCCGCGTACACGCTGACCGACGACGGAACGTTCCTCTCGCAGCGCGCGACGCTCGCGCTCGTGCCGCTGGTGGAGGACGCGCGCGACCTGCGCAACGTCTATCACGTCATCGTCGTCAAACCGCTGGAAGGCCGCGTCTCGAACGAGCCGGGCGCGCGCGCGTTCGCGGCGTTCGTGATCTCGGCCGCCGGTCAAGGCATTATCGCGACGTACGGCCGCGAGCGGTTCGGCCGGCCGCTCTTCACGCCCGACGCCGGCACGGAGATGGGACACTAGGTTGGTCGAAATCGCGGCGCTCTCCGTCGCGATTTCGGCGGCCGCGACGGCGCTCGCCGCCGTCTTCGCGATACCCGGCGCCGTGTGGATCGTTCACGGTGCTTCGCGCTGGCGGACGATTCTGCTCGCGCTCTTCACCGCGGGCTTGGGACTGCCGCCGGTCGCGGTCGGACTCGCGGTCGCGTTCGCATTCTGGCGCAGCGGTCCGCTCGGCGCGTTCGACCTGCTCTACACGCCGGTCGCGATGGCGATCGCGCAGACCGTCATCGTGACCCCGCTGGTCGGCACGCTGGCGGTCATCGCGCTGCGCACGTCCGATACGTCGCTCGCGCAGCAGCTCGCGGGCCTCGGCGTTCCGGCCCGGCGGCGGTTCGCACTGCTCGCGCGCGAAGTGGCTCCGGGGCTCGCCGCGGCGCTCTTGGCCGGCTTCGGGCGCGCGCTGGCCGAGGTCGGCGCCGCGCAGATGTCCGGCGGAAACATCGAAGGGCAAACGCGCGTGCTGACGACCGCGACGATGCTGGCAGTTGGGAAAGGCGAGTTCGGCGCGGCGTTCGCATCGGTCGCCGTGCTGCTCGGCATCATGGCGGTCGCCGCGGGGATTGCGATGACGCTGCAGCGCCGATGGGCCTGATGATCGCACGCGGTCTCCTCGCGCGGCGCGGACGCTTCGTCCTCGACGTCGCCGCGTTCGCGGCCGATGCCGGCGGGACGGCTGTGCTCGGACCGAACGGCGCCGGCAAGACGACGCTGCTGCTGGCGCTGCAGGGATTGATCCCGGCGCACGGCGAGGTCGAGCGGCCGGCGCGCACGGCGGCGGTCTTCGCGCGGCCGGCCGTGCTGCGCGGCAGCACACGCTGGAACGTCGCGGTGATCGCGGAGTCGGTCCTCGGGCGTGCGGCCGCGCAAGCGCGCAGCGCAGCGCAGGCCGCCCTGCACGACGTCGGGCTCGAGGCCGTTGCCGAGAACGATGCTCGCACGCTCTCGACCGGCGAGCGGCAACGCCTCGCGCTGGCGCGAGCGCTCGTCGCCGAACCGGAGCTGCTGCTGCTCGACGAGCCGTTCGCGAACGTCGATGCCGACGCGCGGCCGGCGCTGCGCGCGCTCGTCGCCGCCTACGTTGCGCGCACCGGCTGTGCGCTCGCACTCGCCACCTCGTCGCTCGCCGACGCCGCGTTGTTGTGCGCCGATGCCGTCGTGCTGCGCGGCGGGCGCGTCGTGCACGCCGGTCCCGTCGCACGGCTGGGTGCGGCGGGAGACGCGTACGTCGAGGCGCTGATCTCCGAGGCTAGCCTGCGGGCCGCCGACCCGGCTCGGTGAACGAGCCGATCAGCGCGGTGAGAAATTTGCGGTCGGCCGCTTCGGTCGGCCGATCGTCGAACATCAAGTCGTGAAACGCGCGCGCGAAACACGTGCCGACCAGGGCCTCGGTGATCACGGCCGGATCGGCGTCCGCGGCGATTCTTCCGGCACGCTGCTGGTGCCGTACGTACTTGAGCAGCGGCGGGGAGACGCGTGGAGCGTCATGTTTGCGCAAGATCAGCGCGCGATATTTTTTGAGCAGGTCCGGCTCGGCGAACAGTCCGGCGAGAAAGGCCGCGTTCTCGCGGTGGAACCGCAAGAACTCCAAGCACACGTCCAGCAAGACCGCCTGCGGATCGGGGCGTTCCGCACGCTCGGAGAGCCGCTGCAGCGCCGGCAGCGCGGCGACCAAGCGACGTTCGAAGAGCGCGAGAAACAGCTCGGCGCGGTCCGCGAAATACCGGTATAAGGTCCCCTCTGCGCACCCGACTTCGGTCGTGATCGCGCGGGTGGTCGTCCCGGAGAGACCTCGTTTGCGCAGCACACGTTCCGCAGCGTCCAGGAACTCGTCGCGCCGGTCCATCTTGACACACCCTGTTTGCCGTGCGAATATGAGCACCTGCTCATAATGAGCAAGTGCTCATTTCGGGAGAACAGCATGACGACGCCGGCGGCCCTGCTCATCGCGGCCCACGCAATCTGCACGACGCTCGGCTACGGCGGGCTGATCGTCGGGAACGTTGCGCTCGCTTTCGTGGCGCGCCGAGGGGAAACGCAGGCGACGGCCGCCGCGTTCGGGGCCGTCGTTGGGATCGAACGTCTTTTCGGCCCGCTTCTCGGCGTCGGCGTGCTGCTCGGGATCGGAACCCTGGCCGCATTGCACCTGCCCGGCTCCGCGCCGTGGCTGATCGTGACCTACCTCGTGATCGTTGTCGGACTCGTGCTTCAAGGGGCCGTCGCGGTCCCGTTTCATCTGCGCTATCTGCGTGCTTCGGAGAACGGTGCCGTGATGCCGGACGAACACGCGGCGCGCACCGCGACGTGGATCGCGGCTGCCTTCGCCGCGATGTTCGTTGTGCTGGTAACGCTGATGGTCGCGCGGCCGTAGTCGCTCTAGCTCACCCTTGGCCGAGGTTGATGCGCGCCCAGAGCCCGGTTTCGTCGGCCGCGAGGCACAGGCCGCGAACCATGTGGCGCAGCCGCCGGCCGGCGGTAAACCCGCGCGCGATTAGGAGCCGCGCCGCATCGGGCTGCTGCGTCGGGACGCAGACGCGCAGCGCGGCGCCGGGCCGCACGGCGAGCGCGGCGTCGAGCAGCGCTTCCGCGTGCACCGCGTCGCTCGCCACGAGCGGTCCGATCGTATCCGGCTGCGCGACCGCGTAGGAACCGTCGTCGCCGGCGATGACGTGGTTGTCGCGGCAATCGAACAGCGGCTCGAGGACCGGCCGCCGATTCGCTCCGAACACCGCGCGATCTCGCGCGAGCAGCGCGCTGCGCTGGGGCTCCGTTATTGCAGGCGGCGCGAGGGGCGTGCTGCCGGGCATCGCCGGGCGGGTGAACACGACGGTCTCGCCGTCGTCGACGAAGCCCGCCCGCTCGTAGAGCGGCGCACCGGCAGGCGTCGCGTCGAGGTGGAGCGAGCCGATCGCGCACTCATCGGACCACGTGATGAGCGCGTCGAGCAGCGCGCGCCCGACGCCGCGGCCCTGCGCGCGCGGATTCACGCCCATCAGTGAGACCTAGGCCGCCGCGCCGTAGTCGATTCCGAACACGCACCCGAGCGGCACGTCGTCCTCCGCGGCGACGAACGTCGCGACCGCCGGCGTGTCCAGGTACGAGCGCAAGCGCGCCGCGTACGACTGCTCCCCGTACGCCGCGCGCAGCGCGAGGTCGAGCGGTTCGACGTCCGTCGGATCCAGGAGACGAATCGTCAGCCGGTCGTGCCGTCCGATGCCGTGCGTCATCACCCACCAACGTTCGCTGGCGGCGGCGCTCATCCGTTTCGTGGCCGCGTTCACGTTCGTGCCGCCGCACGGTCACGGCGCAGCAAAAACGGCAAGGGAATCGAGACTGCCGCCACGATCGCGATCAAACGGATCGCGTCGGCGTACGACAGCACCGCGGCTTGCTGGCCGACCAGCTGTGCGAGCGCGTGCAGTCCCGGTCCCGTGTGGCGTGCGAGGAACTCCGCGACGGGCGGATTGCTCAGCACGGTCGCGTCGCGCAGCGCGTCCTGGTGGTGCGCGAACGAACGGTCCGCAAACGTGACGACGCCCGCCGTCGCGACCGAGCCGCCGATCTGCTGCGCCAGCCGCACGATGGCGAGGGACGGCGGAATTGCGGCCGGCTCGAGCGCGCGCAGCAGCGACACCTGCAGCGGAACGAAGATGAGCGCCAAGCCGATGCCGCCGAGAATCTGCGTGGGGACCTGCGATTCGAAGCTCGCCGTCGTGGTCATGACGTTCGCCTGCAGCCACGACGCGACCGCGTAGAGCGCGAGTCCGGCCGCCGTCGCGGCGCGCAGGTCGAGCCGCGGTCGTGAGACGATCCAGGCGGTGAGCGGGAAGAGCGCGAGGATCGTGCCGGCTCGCGTCATCACCATGAGCCCCGAGAGCGTCGTCGTGTAGCCGAGCGAGCTCTGCGAGTACTGCGGCTGGATAACGAAGACGCCGTAGAGGCCGAAACCCACCGCGAAGCTGACCAGCGCACCGGCCCAGACCGTGCGATTTCGCAGCACGCGCAGCGCCACGGCCGGCGTGCGCGTTCCGCGCAGCTCCCACAGCGCGAAGAGCGCGAGCCCGACGACGGCGACGACCGCGATGACGCGGATGCCGTCGTCGGCGAACCAATCGCGACGCTCGCCCTCTTCGAGCACGTACTGGAATGCTCCGAGCCCGACGGCGAGCAGCGCGATCCCGGGCAGGTCGACCGGCGCGCGCGGCTCTTGCGTCGGATTGCGCACGTAGCGCAGCACGAGCACCGTGGCGAGCATTCCCGGGATGAGGTTGATGAAGAAGATCCAGCGCCACGAGAGCGCGTCGGTCAGGACGCCGCCCAGCGTCGGCCCGATCGTCGGTCCGATGGTGGCGGCAAGCCCGAAGAGTGCCTGGCTCAAGCCGAGCTTCGCGGGCGGAAACGCGTCGCGAATGATCTGCTGCGCCGGTACCATCAAACCGCCGCCGAACGCGCCTTGCACGAACCGGAACGCGATCTCGGTCGGCACGTCGGTCGCGATGCCGCACAGCAGCGAGGAGAGCGTGAAGCCGGCGATCGAGAGCGCGAAGTACTGCTTGCGCCCGAGCAGCGACGAGAGCCACGGCGAAAGCGGGATGATGATGACGTTGGCGATGATGTAGGCGGTGATGAACCACGTGCCTTCGTCGACCGACGCGCCGAGGTTCCCGTCGATCGTCGGCAGCGAGACGTTCACGATGGTGGTGTCCGCCAACTGGAGGACGGCAGCGAGCATCACCGCGGAGACGACGACGATGCGGCGCAAGCCGTACTCGGCGGTCATTTCCGCCTCGCTTGCGGAAAGCAAGTGACCATGAACCGGAATATACCTCAGTCACTTGTAAAAAACAAGCCACTATGCTACTATCCACCACGGAAGAATGGCAAAAGTCGATCTTAGCTCGATGCCCTGTTCCATCGCCCGGTCGCTCGACGTGATCGGCGAGGGCTGGACCATTTTGGTGCTGCGCGACGTGTTCCGCGGGATCCGGCGCTTTGATGAACTGCAGCGCGACCTCGGCATCGCGACGAACGTGCTTACGGCGCGGCTGAAGCGGCTCGTCGATGAGGGCCTGCTGGAGCGGCGGCGCTACGAGCAGCGGCCGCCGCGCTACGAGTACCACCTCACCGCGAAGGGACGCGATCTTTTCCCGGTGCTGATCGCGCTCGTCAATTGGGGCGACAAATATCTCGCCGGCTCGAGCGGTCCGCCGCGGGTGATGATCCACGAAGCCTGCGGAAAGCCGACGAGCCCTATCCTGGTGTGTTCGGAGTGCGGAGAGGCCGTGGGTCCGGGCGCCTTACGCCTTCTTACGCGCGAGGAACCCTCGAAGAGCGCATAGCCGGCAACGGACGCCCGTGAGAACGGTGTCGTCTAGGCGTTCGCGATCGTCTTGCCTCCGTCGATCGGAATCACCGCGCCGGTGATGAAATTCGCTCCCGCGGAGCAGAGCCACGCCACCGTTCGGGCGACGTCGCCGGGATCGCCGAGCCTTTTGAGCGGAATCGCGCGCATCATGCTCGCGCGGGTTTCCTCGGGAATCTGCTGGAGGCGATGGGTGAGAATCGGCCCAGGGGCCACGGCGTTGACCCGAATGTTCTCGCCGCCGTAGTCGAGCGCCGCCGCCCTCGTCAAACCGATGACGCCGTGCTTCGCGGCACAGTACGCCCCCATGCGCGGCGCCGCCTGAATCCCGGCGGACGATGACATGTTGACGATCGCGCCGCCGCCGTTGTTCGACATCGCTTGAATCTCGCGGCGCATGCACAAGAACGTGCTGCGCATGTTGCCGCGCACGGAAGCATCGAAATCGTCTTCGGATAATTCCGCGAGGGGCTTCGGCATGTGGCCGCCGCCCGCGTTGTTGAAGGCTGCATCCAAACGGCCGTAGATCCGCAGCGTTTCTTCGACGAGGTGATCGACCTCCGCCGCGTCGGCAACGTCGGTCCGAACGGCCGTTGCCGTACCGCCGGCCGCTTCGATGTCCTCCGCGACGCGCACGAGATCGCTTTCGGTACGGGCGGCGAGCACGACGCGCGAACCGCATTCGGCGAAAAAGCGCGCGGCCGCTTCACCAATTCCTCGGCTCGCACCCGTAACGATGACGACCTTGTCTCGAAGCTGATAGTCAGGCATTTCCGGTTTCACCGCCAATGGCAAGAGAGAAAATGAGCAGGTGCTCATTTCACCATCTTCGAACGTCCGAGTCAAGCGAAATGCTGAAACGGTGGCAGGCGGCGCATGGCGAAATGGACCGGATGACGAGTCCTTTGGTACCGCCGGCGAGCAGCGCACCGCCGCTGGTTCGCGCCTTGCGGAGCGGACTGCTGTTCCGCCAACCGTCGCTCGCCGCGGCAAACCTGCCGGAGTCGCTCTTCATGGAGACCGCGGTGCGCTGCGACGCGGCCGATCGGACGTACCGCGCCGCGATCGAGGCCGTGCTGGCTCCGGCGGACGCGCGCGAAGTGCTCGGAACGATGAGCGCGTTTCGCGCGCACGTGCGCGACGTGCGATCCGCCGCCCGGACAGAGATTGCCGCCCTGATCGCGCGCGTCGTCCGGGAGCCGCCGGACTTCGATCCGCTCGACGTCGCCGCGCCGCGGATCGAGGGACTCTCCCACGTCGACGGCGTGCGGTTGGCCGACCTCTCCGACCGCGCGCGTCTGCGCGTCGACGCGCTGCGTGCCGAAGCGAATGCGCGCATCGCACCGCATCTCTCGGACGCGGCGCGCGAAGCGCTGGCCGCGGCGAAACGCGCGCGCGTCGCCGCGTTCACCGGCGCGGTGCACGCGGAGCTAGCGCCGTTGTCGGCGTCGTTGGAACGCTTCTCGGCAACGGTTGAAGCCCTCTCGACGCTCGCCGACGGGTGGTATTGAGCAGCGTGCGGGGTCACGCTCGACTCCGCTCGCGTAACGACGGGGGCCGCTCGACAAGCTCGCGATGACATAGCCCCGTCATTCCGAGCGCCTTTAGCGGACAAAGGTCGCGCGCAGCGCGAGCTTTGGCCGATAAAGGCTGTCGAGGAACCCTCGTTTCGGCGCGAGCGCGGTCGAGCGCCGAGCCGTCATCGCGACCGCCTTACACGCCCGTAGCGGCTTCAGTCGCCGGCGGGCCGTTCACCCAGCGTAGCGATGCGGACGGTGCGGCGGTCGCCGTTGGAACCGCTGACCGCAAGAAGCGTGCCGTCGGATGCGAACGCCATGCTTGCCGCGAGCAGCGTCTCTTCGTCGTACCGCCGCACCTTCGGGTGAACCGCTTTCGAGCGATGGAGCCGCTCGCGCAGCCGCTCCACGACGACGTAGAGCACGGGCACGACGATGAGGTTGAGCAGCGTCGAGAGGATCATCCCGCCGAAGAGCGCCGTACCGAGCGAGTTGCGGCTCGCGCTTCCGGCGCCGGTCGCGGTGACGAGCGGAACGATCCCGAAGACGAACGCGAGCGACGTCATCAAGATCGGGCGCAGCCGCGTCCGCGCGGCTTGCTGCACCGCGTCCGCCGCGTCGCGCCCGCCGGCTCGCAGCTGATTCGCGAACTCGACGATCAGGATCGCGTTCTTGCTGGCGAGTCCGACCAGCATGACGAAGCCGATCTGCACGAACACGTCGCTCGAGAGGTGGCGCAGGTTTACCGCCCACAGCGCGCCCAAGATCGCGAGCGGCACCGCAAGCAGGATCACCAGCGGGTCGAGGAAGCTCTCGTACTGCGCGGCCAGCACCAGGAACACCATGAAGACGCCCAAGCCGAAGATCAGCGCCGCGGCGCTGCCGCCTTCGATCTGATCCAGCGTCAAGCCGGTCCACTCGAAACGCGTTCCGGACGGAAGGCGGCTCTGCGCGACGTTCTCCATCGCGGCGATCGCGTCGCCGGAGCCGACGCCCGGTTTGGGTTGGCCGTCGATCTCGATCGAACGGAACAGATCGTAGTGGGTGATCGTCGGCGGTGCCTTCGTGCTCGTGACGCGCACCAGCGTGCTCAGCGGCACCATGCCGCCGGCGCTCGTGCGGACGTACGCCGACGCAAGATCGTCCGGCCGGGAGCGAAATTGCCGGTCCGCCTCCACGTAGACGCGGTAGGAGCGGTTGAGGTAGTCGAAATCGTTGACGTACTGCGATCCGAAGTACGCCTGCATCGTCCCGAAGACGTTGTCGATCGGCACGTGCAAGGCCTGAATTTTCTGGCGATCGACTTCGAGCGCCAACCGCGGAGAGTCGGCGCGGAACGTCGTGAAGACGGCGCTCAGCGCGGGGTCGGCGTTTGCCGGGCCCAGCAGTCCGTACGTGCTTGCGGTCAGCGCCGAGATCCCGACATTCGCGGTATCGAGCACTTCGAATTGAAAACCGCCGAAGTTCCCGACCCCTTGGATCGCGGGCGGGTTGAAGATGTACGCCGATCCGCCCGGCACGCCGAAGTAGAGCGGCTGCAGGCGCGCGATGATCGACGCATAGGTGTGGTCGCGCCCCGCGCGGTCGCCCCACGGACGCAGCGGCAAGAAGATCAGCGAGTGGTTCGACGCCGGGCCGAAGAAGTTGAACCCGTCGATCTGGAAGGTGCCTTCGATCTCCGGCGCGTTCGCGCGGGCGATCGCCGCGATCCGGTCGGCAAAGCGCCGTTCGCCTTCGATCGAGGTCCCTTCCGGCGTCTGAATCATCGTGACGAGATAGCCTTGGTCTTCGTCCGGGATGAAGCCGGTCGTCGTGGTCTTGAACGTGTACGCCGTGAGCGCTAAGGCGGCGACGAAGACGCCGAGGACCACGAATCGCCACGCCACGATGAGCGGAAGCACGCGGCGATACAGCCGGCGCACCGATTCGATGGCGGCTTCGACCGGCCGCAGGAAACGCGGCGGCGCGTCGACCGGCCGCGAGAGCAGCAGGGCCGAGAGCGTCGGCGTGAGCGTGAGCGCGATGAAGAGGGAGATCGAGATCGAGGCGGCGATCGTCAGCGCGAACTGTTTGTAGAGCAGCCCAGTCGATCCCGGGAAGAACGCGACCGGCACGAACACGGCCAGCAGCACGAGCGAGGTCGCGATGACGGCCCCGGTGATCTCGCGCATCGCAGCCTCGGCGCCTTCGAAGGCACCCATCTTCTTGTCTTGCACGAAGCGGGCGATGTTCTCGATGACGACGATCGCGTCGTCGACGACGAGCCCCGTCGCGAGCGTGAGTCCGAAGAGCGTCAGCGTGTTGATCGAGAAGCCGAGCGCCTTCATCAGCGCGAACGTCCCGATGAGCGAGATCGGGATCGTCATCAGCGGGATCAGCGTCATCCGCCAGTTCTGCAGGAAGAGAAAGATGACCAGGACGACCAGCGCGATCGAGACCGCAAGCGTGATCGTGACTTCCTTGATCGACTCGGTAACGAACAGCGTCGGGTCGAACGGGATCACGTAGTGCACGCCCGGAGGAAACGTCTTCGAGAGCTCGTTCAGCCGCGCGCGCACGGCGTGCGCGCTCTCGAGCGCGTTTGCGTCGGGCTGCTGCGTGACGCCCATGCCGATCGTCACGGCGCCGTTCCAGCTGGTGAACGTCGAGTAGTCTTCGGCACCGAGTTCCACGCGGCCGACGTCGCGGACGCGCACGGCTCCGCCGTCCGGGTCCGAGCGCAGAACGATGTTGCGAAACTGCTCCGGATTGCCTAGGCGTCCGGTCGCGCTCAGGCCGATCTGAAACGGCTGCGTCCGGCTCGTCGGCGACGCGCCCAGCGCTCCGGCCGCGACCTGGACGTTCTGGGAGCTCAGCGCCGCGACGACGTCGGGCGCGGTGAGATTGTTCTGCGCGAGCCGGTGCGGATCGAGCCATAGTCGCATCGCATACTTGCGGCTGCCGAAGAGCAGGACGTTACCGACCCCCTTGACGCGTTTGATCGCGTTGAGCACGTGGATCTCGGTGAAGTTGCTGAGCCAGCCGTAGTCGTATTGCGGGTTGTCCGAGACCATGCCGATGCCGAGGATGAACGCGGAGCTGCTCTTCTGGACGACGACGCCGGTGCGCTGCACCTCGGCGGGAAGCCGGCCGGTCGCGCTGAGGACGGCGTTCTGGACGTCGGCCTCCGCGAGGTCGATGCTTTTCGCAAGATCGAAGGTGGCGGTGATCGTGACCGATCCGTCGGCGTTGCTGCTCGAGGTGATGTACCGCAACCCGGGCACGCCGTTCACCGCCTCTTCGAGCGGTGTCGTCACTGATGCTTCGACGGTGGCGGCGTCCGCGCCGAGGTACTGCGCGGTCACGGTGATGACCGGCGGAGCGATCTTCGGATACTGCGAGATCGGGAGCGTCGGAATCGCTACGAGCCCCGCGGTGAAGATGATCAGGGAACAAACCGCCGCGAAGATCGGACGGCGCAGGAAAAATCCAATCATGCCGCAGCCTCCGGAGCGAAGTCTTCAATGTTACTGATTGTCAGCATGTCTGACGGTCTATCACCCTGAACGTCAGCGCAAGGTTGCGTCGAGCCGGCGTAAGGTGAATCCCTCGGCGGGCGGGAAAGAAAAGGGCGCATGACACAGCGCCGGACGCAGGAGGTGCGAGACCGCTGCTGCGCCGAGGGGTACCCCGAGGCGCTGATTACCTGCCCGGATTTCGTGCTCTCGACCCTGGCCGTGTCGGTCACGCACCTCGTCGAGACGGCGATCGAGCCGCTCGGCTTGCGCATGCGGCACTATCGTCTCTTGCGGATGCTGCTCGGCAGCGGCCCCCAGCGTCAGAGCGCCGTCGGCGCGGCGCTCGGCATCGACCGCACGTCGGTGGTTGCCTTGATCGACGAGATCGAAGCCGGCGGCTTGGTGCGGCGCGAGCGCGACCCGGAGGACCGCCGCGCATACGTCGTCGTGCTCACCGCGAAAGGACGGCGCGCCGCGCAGCGAGCCGTTGAGAGCGTTTCGGTCGCCGAGGCGGCGATGTTCGGCCCGCTCACCGTGACGGAGAAGAACAACCTGCAAAACCTCGCGACCCGTCTGCTCGCCGAACGCGGGCCGATCGCGGACCGCCACCGTGAAGAGTCGCTCTCGCTGCGCGAACGCGGCTCAGCCCCGCCGCGCGGGCGCCGCCGGCCGCGCGGGTAAGTCCGACCTCGGCGCCCCCGTGAGGCGCGGGCGATTTCGGGTACGAGATCCGTCACGATTTGGTGAGGGCTCCCCCGAAATGTCTGTTCCCAGGATGACGCGCCGGCGCTTCTTGCGCCGCGCGGCGCTTCCCACGATCGCGGCAAGTCTCGGACTCGGCGAACCGCGGCTGAGCGCCGCGGCCGCTGCGGTCGCGTCGATCACGGTTCTCCCCGCGCAGGGGCCGGGAGCGATTCCGGTCGCGCTCACCGTCAACGGGCGCGTGTACGAGCTCCGCATCGAACCGCGGGTTACGCTGCTCGACACACTGCGCGAGCGGTTGGCTCTGACGGGGACCAAGAAGGGCTGCGATCAGGGAACGTGCGGCGCGTGCACGGTGCTGGTAGACGGGCGGCGCACCAACGCCTGTTTGACGCTCGCCGTGATGGTGCAAGGGAAAGCGGTCACGACGATCGAGGGGCTCGCCGACGGCAACCGGCTCCATCCGATGCAGGCGGCGTTCATCGAGCACGACGGGTTCCAGTGCGGCTACTGCACGCCCGGGCAGATCCTCTCGGCGGTCGCCCTACTGAGCGAGAAACGGCCGACGGACGAAGCCTCGGTGCGCGAGTGGATGAGCGGCAACATCTGCCGCTGCGGCGCATATCCGAACATCGTCGCGGCCGTTCGGTCCGTCGCCGGACAAAACGCATGAACGCCTTTCGGTACGCGCAGGCGCACGACGCCGCGTCGGCGCTGGCAACGATGGCGTCGGACCCGGGCGCCGCGTATATCGCCGGCGGGACGAACGTGGTCGACCTGATGAAGGACGACGTCGTGCGGCCGACGCTGCTCGTCGACATCACGCGACTTCCGATGCGCGGAATCGACACGCTGCCGGACGGGGGCGTGCGCCTCGGGGCGCTCGCCACGATGAGCGAAGTCGCCGATCATGCGGCCGTCGCCGCCCGTTTTCCCGCCGTGGCGCAGTCGCTGCTCCTGAGCGCGTCGCCGCAGCTGCGCAACATGGCGACGATCGGCGGAAACGTCATGCAGCGCACGCGCTGCGCGTACTTCCGCGACGTCTCGCAAGCGTGCAACAAGCGCGTGCCGGGCAGCGGCTGCGCGGCGATCTCCGGCGTCAACCGGCAGCACGCCGTCGTCGGCGGCAGCAAGCAGTGCATCTGCACGCATCCGTCCGACCTCGCCGTGGCGCTGCTGAGCGCCGACGCGATCGTGCACGTGCGCGGCCGGTCGGGCGATCGAGCGATCCCGATCGACCGGTTTCACGTTCTTCCCGGCACGACCCCGCAGCGGGAAACCGTGCTCGAACGCGGCGACCTCATCACCGCCGTCGAGCTGCCGGCCACGGCGTCGGCGCGAACGTCGTTTTACCTCAAAGTGCGCGATCGAGCGTCGTACGAATTCGCGCTGGTCTCCGTCGCGGCGTCGCTCGACGTGCGCGCCGGAACGGTTCGCGCGGCGCGCCTCGCGCTGGGAGGCGTCGCGCCGATTCCGTGGCGGTCGCACGACGGCGAGCGAGCACTGGTGGGGAAGCCGGCGAACGCGGGGACCTTTGCGGCCGCCGCGCAGGCGGCGACGCGTGGGATGCGCGGGTACGGTCAGAACGATTTCAAGATCGCGCTGGCGCAGCGCGCGATCGTGCGCGCGCTCTCGCAGGTCGGAGCACCGTCGTGAGCGGGCTGGTCGGGGCGCCGATCGATCGCGTCGATGGGCGCCTCAAGGTAACCGGCGCGGCGACGTATTCGGCGGAAGTGCAGGTGCCCGGGCTGGTGTACGGCGTGATGGTGCTGAGCACGGTCGCCTCGGGCAGCGTTGCGCGGGTCGATGCGGATGCCGCCCGCAAGGCGCCGGGCGTGATCGAGGTCATGACCTCGGCGAACGCGCCGCGCGTCGATACGAAGGGAACGGGCGGCGGCGATCGCACGCTGATGGCGCTGCAGGACGACACGGTCCGGTACGATCGCCAGCCGGTCGCCGTCGTCGTCGCCGACACGTTCGAACGAGCCGTCGACGCCGCGTCGCTGGTTCGCGTTCGCTACGTTCGCGCTCCGGCCGCGACGAGCTTCGAGCGGGAACCGGACTATCAGCCGCAATCCGCGCTCGGCGCGGACCGGCACAAAGGCGATGCCCAAGCTGCACTCGCGCAGGCCGCCGTCAAGATCGACCAGACGTACGTCGTTCCGGCGGAACATCACAATCCGATGGAACCGCACGCGACCGTCGCGCATTGGGAGGGCGACCGGCTCACGGTGTATGACGCGACCCAAGGGATCATGCAAGCTCGCCGCAAGCTGGCCGCGGCGTTCGGCGTCCCGGAGACGAACGTGCGCGTGATCTCGAAGTTCATCGGCGGCGGGTTCGGCGGCAAAGGTTCGCTCTGGCCGCATGCCGTGCTGGCCGCGATGGCGGCGAAGCTGGTGGACCGGCCGGTCAAAATCGTGTTGAGCCGCCCGCAGATGTTCGGCTCGGTCGGATTCCGGCCGCATACGATGCAGCGCGTTGCGCTCGGTGCCGCGCGCGACGGACGCCTCACGAGCATCATCCACCAGTCGAGCGCGCAGACGTCCGTCTTCGATGAGTTCATCGCGGGCACGGGGATGCTCTCGACCGTGCTCTACGGTACGCCGAACCTGCTCGTGACGCACCGCCTGCGAAAGCTGAACGCCGCGACGCCGACGTTCATGCGCGCGCCCGGAGAAGCGTGCGGCTCGTTCGCTCTCGAATCGGCGATGGACGAGCTGGCGTACGCGACGGGGATCGATCCGGTGCAGCTGCGGCTCATCAACGATACGAACACGGACGCGGAGGGGCGGCCGTTCTCGAGCCGCTCGCTGCGCGAGTGCCTGCGCGTCGCAGCCGAGCGGTTCGGATGGAGCCGGCGCGATCCGCGGCCGGCATCGATGCGCGACGGTCGTCTTCTCGTCGGCCTCGGTATGGCGGCGGCGACGTACCCGACGCATCGCAGCGCGGCCGCCGCGCTCGTCCAGGTTCGCGCCGACGGCAGCGTGGTGGTGCGCAGTTCCGGCGTCGACATCGGTACCGGTGCGTACACGGTGTTCACGCAGGTGGCGGCCGAGCAGTTGGGGCTGCCGGTGGAACGCGTGACGATGGAGCTCGGCGACAGCACCTATCCGAACGCGCCCAACGCGGGCGGTTCGCAGCTCACCGCGAGCGCCGGATCGGCGATCAAACTCGCCGCGCTCGACGCTCGCGCGAAACTGCTCGCGCTCGCCGGCGGCAACGCGGCGTTGCTGCGCGGCGGTCCCGAGGCGATCGCCGCGCTCGTGCAGCGCGCGGGCGTCGCCGCCGTCGAGGGGACGAGCGATGCGAAGCCCGGTGAGGAACAGAAGACGTTCGCGCAGCATGCGTTCGGCGCGCAATTCGTCGAAGTTCGCGTCGACGCCGATCTCGGGACGGTGCGCGTGGTGCGCTTCGTCAACGCCTTCGCCTGCGGCCGCATTCTCAACGAGAAGACTGCCAAGAGCCAGTACCTGGGCGGCGCCGTCTGGGGGATCGGCATGGCGCTGTTGGAGCATACGCGCTTCGACGAACGTTCGGGCCGCATCATGAACGCGAATCTTGCCGAGTACCTCGTGCCGGTGAACGCGGACGTCCCCGCGGTCGAGTCGATCATCGTGCCGGAGGACGATCCGCACGTGAACGAACTCGGCGTGAAGGGGATCGGCGAGATTGGGATCGTCGGAGCGGCCGCAGCGGTCGCGAACGCCGTGTACCACGCGACGGGAAAGCGCGTGCGCGACTTGCCGATCACGCCGGAGAAGCTGCTGGCGTAGGGGAGAAAGGTTCGAACGGCCTCACGGAAAAACGGCCGGGACGATGCCGTCATCTCGCCGTTCGTTTCTCGCCGGTTCCGCGGCCGCCGTGCTGGGCGGAGCCCTTGCCGCTCCGGCGTCCGCGCAGCAGATGGTCCGCGGGGTCTTCGCCAACGGCGATCGGCCGCTGATCGCCTTTCCGCAGAAACGCCCGCTCATGGTGCTCACGCCGCGGCCGCCGCAGCTGGAGACGCCGTTCGCCGTGTTCGACCAGGGCGCGTTCACGCCGAACGACGCGTTCTTCGTGCGCTGGCACCTCGCCGAGATCCCTGCCGGCATCGATGCGGCGACCCATCGTATTCGGGTCAGCGGCGCCGTAGGCAAGCCGTTCACGCTCTCGATGGCCGATCTGCAGCGGATGCCCGCGGTCGAGATCGCCGCGGTGAACCAATGTTCCGGGAACAGCCGCGGCTTCTTTGAACCGCGTCCGGCGGGCGGCCAATGGCAGGACGGTGCGATGGGCAACGCGCTTTGGCGCGGCGTGCGGCTCAAAGACGTTCTCGACCGCGCGGGCCTCGCCGCCGGTGCGAAGCAAGTGCAATTCAACGGGCTGGATAAACCGACGCTACCGGGCACGCCCGATTTCCTCAAATCGCTCGACGTCGACGTCGCGCGGGGCGACGACGTCATCGTCGCGTACGCGATGAACGGCAAGCCGCTGCCGCTCCTCAACGGTTTCCCCGTGCGTCTCGTCGTGCCGGGCTGGTACTCGACATACTGGGTCAAGATGCTCAGCGACATCACGGTGCTCGACCACGTCGACGATCAGTTCTGGATGAAGACGGCGTATCGCATCCCGGATACGCCGAACCACTCCGTCGCGCCGACGGAGGGCGGCTTCGCAACGATCCCCATCAACCGGATGGTCGTGCGATCCTTCGTCACCAACATCGCCGACGGAGCGTCGCTGAAGGCTGGCCGCACCGCCGTTCGCGGAATCGCGTTCGACGGCGGAAGCGGGATCGAGTCGGTCGAGGTCTCGAGCGACGGAGGCACGACGTGGACGCCGGCGGCGCTGGAAACCGACTACGGCAAATACTCGTTCCGGCGTTGGAACGCCGCGGTGAACCTCGATGCGGGCAAGACGTACGTGCTGGCGTGCAGGGCGTTCGGCAACGATGGCGGCGCGCAGACGGCGACGCCGATCTGGAATCCCGGAGGCTACATGCGCAACGTGATTCAACAGTACAAGGTGTCGGTCGCGTGAAGATCATCGCATTCGCGGCATTCGCCGCGCTGGTCCCGCTCGTCGCGGCAGGAGCGACGCCCTCGAAGGTCAGTGTTACGATGCCGGGCGATCTGTCGTTCGCCTTCAAGCCCGGCCCGGGTTCGCAAGCGGCGACGACGTACTGCCTGATCTGTCACTCGTCAGCCTATGTCTCGACGCAGCCGCCGCTCGATAGAGCGCACTGGGATGCCGAAGTGACGAAGATGCGAAAGGCGTTCGGTGCGACGATTCCCGACAAGGATGCAGCGGAGATCGTCGATTACCTCACCGCGAGCTACGGAAAGGCTCCGTAAAGACGCTCGGCGCCTCGGCAAGACGGACAGGCGAGCGCGATCGGCCGAAAAGTTCGTCCGATCGGCCAGTGCCGCCGCACCGGGGTACCTGCTACACTCACGCTCGATCTCCCAGTCGGCCCCCCTGCCCGAGCCGAGCTCTGCGCCGCGGACGTGGGCGCGGCCGGCCCATCGCACGGAAACGAGCACGATAGGAGTCTTTGCTTGAACGCGACAGCTTGCGTCGAAACCGGCCGGTACTTGAGTGTACCACGTGCGACCGAGTGCGCGTTTGCGGTAGCGGGGCTGACGTATTCGGTTCACTCGGCGTTGTATCGCGACGTCGTCGAATCAGAGATCCTCTTGCCGCGCCATGCCTTCATCTTCGTGCTGGAGAGTGACGGCGAACTCATGGTCGAGGAATCGTGGGATGCACTTCGCCGCGGCCCGCGGATCGCGCTCGGCGCCGGGACCTGCACGGTGTTGCCCAGAGGGCGACGCTACGCAGCGAGAATCACCGGCCGCGCTTCACTGCGATACATGTTCTGTCAGGTCGAACACTCCACGTTCGCGCGCGTGCTCGGAGATGGACTCGGCGACTTCGACCTGCGGCCGCAGAGCGGCCCGAACCCGATGGCACCAGGCCTCGTGGAGCGCCTGGCGTCGCTGTGCGGAGCTCCCGACGGCTTTCCCTTCGCCTATGCCGAGTCGCTGGCGTCGATGCTGATCGTCGAGATGTTCCGCGCCAGCGCGACGAAACCGATTCCGCCCGAGCTCATGGCAAACGTGGGATCTGCGCGGTTCAAGCCCGTCATCGACTTCGTGGAAGACTCTTTGGATCGTGAGATCGGTCTGAACGAAATGGCGTCGCTGGTCGGACTCAGCCTCACGCATTTTTCCCACGCGTTCAAGACGACGTACGGCGTCTCTCCGTATCGGTATATCCTGCAGCGCCGCATCAAGCGCGCCGGGACGCTGCTGCGCACGACGAACGACACCGTCGCCACGATCGCCGGTCGCGTCGGATTTTCAAGCCAGAGCCGATTCAGTCAGGCGTTCGCGAGCCTCGTTGGTTCGGCTCCATCCGCGTACCGCTCCAGCGGCAACGACGGGTGAACGACGGTGCTGTTGCCGCTGGTGCTCGCGTTCGCGCTGTCGAGCCCGGATCTCAAGGACGGTACGATGATCCCGAAAGCGTTCGCCTGGAACAAGGACGGATGCGGCGGCGAGAATCGCACGCCGCGCGTCGCATGGGACGCGGCTCCGGCCGGGACGCGCACGTTCAACCTGACGGTCGTCGATCACGATGCGTCAAAGCCCGGCGGCTGGACGCATTGGGCCGTGCTTCACATCCCGGCGAGCACGCGCACGCTCGGCGACGGCCCGGTGAGCGGCGCGGTGATCCTGCGCAACAGTTTCGGCACGCTCGGCTGGGGCGGTCCGTGTCCGCCGCCGGGCTCTCTGCACCATTACACGTTCCAGCTGCGAGCGCTCGACGCGCGCAATCGCACCGTCGGATTGGCAAAGATTGTGCCGGTCTACTCGCGCTGATCCTAGAACGATGCTCCGTTACGGAGTCGGAGTCGGAGTCGGAACCGCTGTGGGCGTGGGCGTTGCCGTAGGCCGGGGTGTCGGCGTCGGCGTCTGTTTGCGGACCGGACTCAACACGGGAGCTCCCGCGGGTCGGGTCGGTTTCGGTGTCGGGCTCGGCGTCGGCGATGCGGTCGGGGTGGCGGTCGGTACCGGCGTCGGTGTCGGCGTCGGCGTCGGCGTCGGCGTCGGTTCCGGCGTCGGCGAGGGAGACGGAGTGGGTAGCGGCGAGCGTCGCCATACCGGGATCGAGGACATTGCCGGATCGTCGCCGGTGAACGAAAATGTCGCGACGTACGGTGCCGAGAGCGGTTTCCCGTTCTTCGTCGCCGGCGCGTATGTCGACGATGCCGCCGTCTCGAGAGCAGCCCCGGTGAGCTCGCGGTCGGTGACCGAGACGATCGTCGCTTGCTCGGGCCTTCCGTCCGCTGCCACGGTCACCCGAACGCGTGCAACGCCGCTGTGACCGATCGCGAGATTCGACGTCCCGCGGGTCAGCAGACGGGGCGGCACATCGGGAACGGGTGCCGGCGTCCCTGGCGGTGACGCAGACGTCCTCGGGGCTGGGCGAGGCGTGTACGACGGACCAGGCGTTGCGCGTTGAGTTGGGGCCGGCGTCGGCGTCGCGGGGCGAGGGGACGGCGCGGGGGTGCGAGGTGCGGGTGTCGGCTGCGGCGTCGCAGCGCGATCGCGCGGAAGCGCGCCGTTGAAGGCAGCTGCGATCCGGCGCACTTCGTCGTAATCGTCACCGGGGATCGCGGCGATCTCTCTTCTCCCCGAGGCGCAGGCCGCGGTGCGGTTGTGCTTCAAGCGAATGAGAAACCACACGCTTCCGCCGGTTCGATACGCCGACGCCTGCTGGACGTCGCTCAAGGCGGCGCGGCAGGTTTCGATGACGATGTTTTTCCCTTGCAACGGAGCGGTGTACGACCAGGAGATGCCGCTCGGCCCGATGTCGACCGTCGACTCGGCGTTCACCGGCGGCGCATTCGCGACGCGCAGAATATGGTGCCAGCGCCACGTTTCGGCGCGGGCGGCGACGGTCGTCACGAGCATCACGCCGAGCAAGACGGGAACAATCCGGAGCAAGAAGCGCAGCGGCGCAGACAAAACCGGCAACGAGACCCCTTATCCCCAACCCGGCTTGCCGGTATGCGTCACGGCCGGAGGCGCTTCCGCCAGCGTTGTATTCCGACTATCCGTCGGCGCGCTTGCCCGCTCCCAAGCGCGCGCGCGCTCGCGCAGGGGTGCGATTCAGACTTCCTTCATGCTTGCGTTCTAGCGTGACCGCCATTCCGGTGGAACGCGCGAGGTGATCGCCATGACGTCTCGGTTCGGGTTCGGTACGGCGCAGGTCCTAACGGTCGGAGCTGCCGTGTGTGCGCTTGCTGCCTGCGGAGGAGGAGGAGGAGGTTCGTCCGGGACGATGGGTGCGCCGTCGTCGATGGGTGGGCCGCCGGGCGCCGCAACCGCTGCCCCGATGGCGGACCTGCGGCAGTTTGCCGCGGCCGATCGCGCGCAAGATGATGCGGACCGCTCCGATGCGACTGCGGAGATGCCGCGCCTGCGTCATATCAAGACGATCGGATCGACGGTCGATCCGCAGAACGGCGACCAGAACCCGTACGGCTTAGACGTGGCGAAAGTCGACGCCGGGCTTCTGCGCAGCGGCGATCTGGTCGTGTGCAACTTCAACAATGCCGCGAACGTGCAGGGCACGGGAACGACGATCGTGGCGCTGCACCCCCACCCGAACGCTGCGCCGCTTCGCATCGCGCAAAACGCGGCGCTGCTCGGCTGTGATGCGCTCGCGCTCGCGCCGACCGATACGATCTGGGCCGCAGCCTTCGCCGCCAACGACAACCCGATCGTCTCGTCGTCGGGCGCTTTGGTCAACGCCCTGGCCGGCGGACCGTGGCACGGTCCGTTCGGAGAGACGTTCGCACCCGCGCACCCGCCGTTCGTCGCCGCCTTCTACGCCAGCAACGCCGGTGACGGATCGATCGTGCGGGTCAACATCCGCCCGAGCGGCTTCACGTTCGATGTGATCGCGACCGGGTTCGCGGTGAACAACGGCGCGCCCGGCGGTATCCTCGGGCCGTCGGGCCTGCAGTACGACAACAGCCGCGACGCGCTCTACGTGATCGACGGCCAAGACAACAGCGTCACCGTGCTGCGCCACGTCTCGTTCATTCCGGCCGGGGGGCTCGCGTTCAAGAACGGCGTCGCTTCGGGCGTCGCCGCCTTCCTCGCGCGGCGGATCTTCCAAGGGCCGCCGCTCAACGGGCCGATCAGTTCCGCACTGCTCCCCGACGGACACCTCATCATCGGCAACACCCTCGATCCGGCGGGAACGAACTTGCTCGTCGAGATCACGCGCGGCGGCCGGCTGGTCGCGACGAAGAACGTCGACACCGGCGCCGCCGGCGCGCTCTTCGGGATGGTCGCGACCGGCACCAGCGACGACGACGCACAGCTGTACTTCAACGACGACAACGACAACACGGTCAAGGTGCTGACGATCGACAACTGAACGCTCGCCCTCTCCCTGGGGCGTTCCAAAGCGGCTGCGAAGAACCGGGCGATGAGCTCGCTATCCGGGCTTCCGGCTCCGCTGATGTATTTCGCAGCCGTGGGTATCGCTGTCGCCGTCGCGTGCGTCGGGCAGATCGCCGTTCAGCGGCGCTATAGGACGGCGCAGTTCGCGATGCACAACGAGGTGGCGGGATTCATCGTGAGCGTTGCTGGGACGCTCTTCGCCGTCGTTCTCGGATTCGTGACGGTCGTGGTGTGGGAGCAGTACCGAGGAACGCAGGAGCGTGTATCGGTCGAGACCTCCGCGGCCGGCGACACGTGGCACGTCGCGGTTGGGCTGCCGCCGGCCATCCGTACGCGTGTGCGCAAGGACATGCTGTCCTACGCGCAGCTGATGGTCTCCGACGAGTGGCCGTTGATGCGGAGCGGACGTTTCAGCCCCCGCGGGGACCTCCTGATCATGGACGCGACCGACGCCGTGGGCAGTTTCGCGCCGCCCGGTGCGCGCGAATCGAACGCCCAGGTCACGACGCTGACCAAGCTGGCCGACCTGCACGATGCGCGATCGCGCAGGCTGGCGAGCAACAAGGCCGGCGTCTCCGCGTTCCAGTGGGGCGTGCTCGTGGTCGGGGCCTTCGTCGTGATCGGATTCTGCTGGCTATTCGGCGTTCCGAATCGGCGCGTGCACCTGTTGATGACGTCGGCGGTCGCGATCATCGTCGCATCGATGTTCGTCTTGATCTTCGAGCTGCAGTATCCGTTCCGCGGCGGTCTTGCAATCGCGCCGACGGCGTGGACCGGATTTCTCGATCACGTCCGGTACATGGACACGAGCGGCATGCCCAACATGCGGATGTAACGACTGCTTGCCGCGCCCTTCCGGGACCGCGGCTCAGTCGTTCGCGAGACGATCGCTTGCGGTGACTTCCCCGACCATACGAGGCGCGTAGCAATTCGCGACGTCGGCCGGAAGCAGATAGAAGTAGCCGCGCGGACGTTCTCGGCGCTGGGGCCAGAGCGAGACGGCGAAGCGGCGCAGGTACTCGGCATCATCGATGTCCAGCACGATCCCGCAGTCACCGTCTGCCCGCTCGGGTTCTACCTCAAAATAAATACCGTGACGCAGGGGAGCCGACGCGCCGTCGCGGCCGTCGTGAAATCCTCGCAGCATGATCGCCAGGGCACGCACGACGGGCGCGGCGTGATATAACGTCATCGCGCGCTCGCCTGCGCAGCAAGAAGTTTGCAGCACATAAGCGTGCCGTAAACGTCGTGCGGGTCGAAAAAGTCTCGCCGATTCTCAGTCGCCGCTCGCGGCCGGCGCGACCTCGCCGCCGATCATCTCCGTTTCAATGATTTCCAGCGGCACGGCGAGCGCCTCCTGGAGCCGCTGGACGAGTTCGCGGATGTGCGGCTGCTGCATGTGGTTTTCGAAGCCCGCTTTTCCGCTCCATTGCTCGTAGAGGAGGAAGAGACGCGGGTCGGTTGCCGCCTGGTGAACGGCATAGCCCAAGTTCGCCTCCTCCAGCAGCGTCGGCGGCATCGCTTCCAGCAGAGCCGTGCGCACGTGACCTTCCCACCCAACGTTCGCCCGCATGCGGGCGAACACGACCAATCCCGGGACGCGCACGCTCCGCTACTCGGAGTCGAGACCCAGATCGCGCGCGCGGACGCGGGCCAACCCCGGAATCTTCGCGATGTCGGCGTCGGTGATATCGGATCGGGCCTGCGGCGGCTTCGGCGAGAGCGACTCACCCTTTTCCGCGGCACGCAGCCGCGACGACGCGCGTTTCGTCGGCTTGCGAAGGGAATGCTTCGGACTCTCCGGTCCGACGGGCTCGGCAACGGGCCCATGGTGCCGAGTGCGCGGTACCGTTGGGGCGCCTTTGCGCAACGCGGTTTTGCGCTTACCGGCGGTCCCGCTCCGTTTCTTGCTGAGGGATCGCTTACGTGGAGATGCCATGGTGAACCGTACCCCGCGATCGCGGACGCGCTCTCTGCGTTGAGGGGCTCTACGAGGATCGCTTGCCGATCCGGGATGCGAGGATGCGTTCGAAGCGAAAACGATAGTCATGCAAAGATTCCTCGTCCTCGTCGCGGCACTGTTAGCAACCGTCGCACCGTCGCCGGGCGCAGCCGATGCGCGAGCCGTTACCGCCGTGGTGCCGCTCGCAGCCGCGGATTCGGGCATGCCGTACGGGCTGCTCCCGTCGCGGTCCGAACTAAACGTCATGACGACACAGCTTCGGGCCGGTTTGGGGAACGGCGGCATCTCGCTCATCGCGCCCGAGCGGGTGACGCGAGCACTCGCTTCGGCAAACTTCGATCAAACGTCGCCGAGCCGCTCGTGCGCGAGCGCCGAATGCGCGCGCCGAATCGGGCGTGCGGTGCGTGCGGACACGGTAGTGGTCGGCGCGGTCACGCGCGCCATGGCGGTCGTCTGGAGCACGGACTTCTTGATCGTCGACGTCGGCACGGGCAAGGTCCTCGGCGAACCGCGCGTCGGCTACAAAGGCGATGTGCAGGCCATGGAATTCGGCGAACGAGACGCCGGAGGCTGTATCGCCCGCGTCATTAGGGGAGAGAAGCCGTGCCCGCCGGATCCGGGCTGGTAAACTCGTGATTTGAGGGTATCAAGCTCCCCACTTGCTCCGGCCGATGGGGAGATCTTCGGATGTATCAGCGCGTTCGCTTCGGACTAGCTCTTTGCGCGATGGCGAGCCTTTTTGCGACCGGCTGCGCGGGGGGCGCGATGTTGCGCGTCGCCCCGGCCCCCTCGACGGATGCCGCGTCGCGGGCGCCGGCTGACGCTGCCGCCGCTGCCGCCGGCGGCGGCGTCGCCGCGCTCGGCAGCTACAACATCGATCCGGCGAAGGTCTTCGTCGCCGGAATCTCCTCGGGAGGCTTCTTCGGCGTGCAGATGCACGTCGCGCACTCGAGCACCTTCAAAGGCGCCGCGATCTATGCCGGCGGCGTCTATTACTGCGCGCAGGACAACATCGGCATTGCGCTGGGCGCTTGCGGCGGTGAGGGGCTGTATCAGAGCACCCTTGCCCTGTCCGAGACGTATCTCGATCAGCAATCGGCGGCCGGTACGATCGATGCGGAGGGCAACTTGCGGGGTGCGCCGATCTATCTCTGGTCGGGCACGCAGGACACGATCGTGAAGCCGCAAGAGATGAACGATCTCCAGACCGAGTACGAACACTACGGCGCGAACGTGTTCAAATACGACAACGCGTATCCGGCGGGTCATGGCTGGGAATCGCCCGACGGCGAGCTCGCGTGCGGGACGCAGGCCAGTCCGTATATGATCTCGTGCCCTTCAGGAAGCGGAGCCTACGATTCCGAGCAGACGTGGCTGAACGCGTTCTTCGGGAAGCTCAAGCCGCGCAACAACGGAACGCTGACCGGCACGCTCGTCCGTTTCGACCAAACCGCCTTCGGCGCAGCGGCGAGCAACTCGATGGACACGAACGGCTACGTCTTCGTACCCAAGGACTGTGCGTCGGGTCACCCGTGCGGCGTGGTCCTGGCCCTCCATGGTTGTCTGCAGACGCAGGCCGACATCGGGACGAAGTTCATCACCGAGTCCGGGATCGATGCGTGGGCCGACCGCAACAGCATCGTGGTCCTCTATCCGTACGCCGTGAAGTCGTCGACCGTTCCGCTCAATCCTAACGGCTGCTGGGACTGGTGGGGATACGACGATGCGAACTACGCCCTCAAGAGCGGGACGCAGATCTCGATCGTCTACAAGATGGTGCAGCGCTTGATGGGCCGCTGAACGATGGGACGGCAAAGGCGCGTCGAAAGAAATATCACCGGCTGAAGAACCGTGGGCGCCGTGGCGGCGTAGACCGATCATGAAGTCCCTGCCGGTCCTAGCCGCGACGGCCCTGGTAGTCGCGGCGTTCGGTCACGAGAACCCCGTCGCGGCGCAGGCGACCGCGGCCCCCAAGGCCGCCACGGTCACCGTCAAAAACGATGCCTTCATGCCGGCGATCGTCCACGTGCGTGCGGGGCAAACGGTCACCTTCGTCAACGGCGACGACGAAACGCACACGGTCACGTCGGACACGGCAGTGTTCGACTCCAAGAACGTCGACGCGAACGGACGCTTCGCATACACGTTCGCGAAGCCCGGGAGCTATCCGTATCACTGCGCGATCCATACATTCATGAAAGGTACGGTCATCGTGGATCCGAGCGGAGCTGCACCATGATCGCGGTCCTCCGCGCCGCCGTCGCGGCGGCGTTCGTGTTCGTTCCCGCAGCGTCTTGGGCGCAGCAGGCTGCTCCGCTGCGCGGCGCCGCCCTGGTCGATGCGCTGCGCGGCGGCGGCTACGTCATCCTCATGCGCCATGCGGCGACGGAGGCGAAGGTCGATGCGCCGACGGTCGATGTCGCCGACTGCACCACCCAGCGGAACCTCTCCCCAGAAGGCCGAGCGACGGCGCGAGCGATCGGAGCGCGCGTGACCGCGTTGGCGCTCCCCATCGCCGACGTCAAGGCGAGCCCGTTCTGCCGCGCTCTCGAATCGGCACGTTTGATCTTCGGTCGGGCGGACCCGGTCGCGGGTCTGCACGAGTTTGCCGTGAAGGATGCGGCGGCCAGCGCCGACGCCGCCGCGGCATTACGGCCGCTGCTCGTTGCGTCACCGCCCGCGGGCAAAGACACCGTGGTCGTGACGCACGGCTTCAACGTGAAGTCGGTCACCGGGCTCGACGTGCTCGAAGGCGAAGCGGTTGTCGTGAAACCGGACGCGCACGGCGGCTACACCATCGTCGGCGACATCAAGGCTGACGACTGGAGCACTTTCACCACCTGACGCTCGGCTTTACGGCGGCGGAGCGTTCTGCCGCAGGAGCGGGGTGATAGCGAGGGCCGCGATCGTCAGTCCACCGAGGATCAGCCACGCTTCGTTGAAGGCCACCGTCAGCGCCGCGCGTTCGACCAGCGGACGTGCGAAGGCCAATTGCGCCGGGCCGACGCCGTGCAGCGGCGTTCCGCGGAAGAGCGAGGTGGGAAGACCGACGAACGCGGCCGCATCTCGATTCCCTGCCAGCAGCATCGTCGTCAAGTGCGACGCGATTGCGGGCGGCCTCACGTTGATGACGGTATCGACGATCCCGATGCCGATCGCTCCGCCGAGATTGCGCATGAGGTTGAGGAGCGCGCTGGCGTTGGCGAGCTGACCCTGCGGCTGAGGATCGAGCGCCGCGGTCGTGAGCGGGAGAATGCAGAACATCGCCGCGGCGCCGCGCAGCACTTGCGGCCAGAAGAGCGCGGCGGCGTCGCTTTCCGGAGTCGAGAAGGCGTTGAGCACGAGGCCGGCACCGAAGAGGGCGAGGCCGACCGCCGTGAGCCAGGCCGCTGAGAACCGCTTCGAGGCCAGCGTTGCCAGCGGAGCCGCGATGAGCTGCGTCGCGCCCATCACGGTCATGATCAGACCGATCTCGAGCGAGGAGTGTCTGCGAACGAATCCCAGAAACAGAGGCAGAACGTACACGCAGCCGTAGAGGGCGCTCCCGACGACGAAGTTCAGCGCACATGCCGCCGCGAAGCTGGTGCTCTTGAGCGGCGTCAAGTCGACGAGCGGAAGTCGCGCCCCGACGGAGCGAGTCACGAAGACGGCGCCGGCCAGCACCGTGCCGCAACACAGACCGAGGTCGCGCCAACTCCGCCAATGATCGCCTGGGGCGAGCTTCAGGAGCACTTGCAGCATCGTCAGGCTTCCCGCAAGCCCGAGCAGCGCCGGCAGGTCGATCGCCTTCCACGCTCGAGGATCGGGCTCGTCGACGTGAACGGCGGCGTACGCCGTCGCGGCTACGACGATGCCGGTCGGGACGTTGATGAGGAACACCCAATTCCACGAGAGCCGCTCGCCGATGAAGCCGCCCACGAGCGGGCCCAGCGACGGCGCAAGCATCGCGACACCGCCTGCGAGCAGCAATGCGCGCGCCTGAAGCTGCTTCGGGAAGATGCGATAACCGGCGGAGAACACCGTCGGGATGATGACCCCGCCGCAGAGACCCTGTATGGTGCGCCAGACGACGAGCGAAGCGAAATCGGATGACGCGGCGCAGCCGGCGCTTGCGATGACGAAGCCGATCGTCGCGGCGCTGAAGGCGCCCGTCGTTGAGAGCGCGCGAGAGAGTCGCCCGCTGAGCGCGACCGCGATGACCTCGCCGGTCAAGTACGCGGTTTGAATCCAGCTCAGGCGGTCGAGCCCGGTGTGAAGGGCAGAGCCCATCGCCGGCAGGACGGCGGAGACGACCTGGATGTCGAGGAGCGCGACGAACATCCCGACGCACATCGCGCCGAAGCCGAGCCAGTCGCGAACGGCCCCGTTGGAGCGCGCCTTCACGGCAGAGCTGATGCGTTTGCTCCCAAACCGTGGACTTGGCCGGCCGCAGTGACGTCGATGGCGACGGTATTGCCCACGTGCAAGAAGAACGTACTCGGATCCCGCATCCCCCATTGCACGTAGGGGACGGAGAACTGTGCGTGCGCCGTCATGCTTGCACCATTCCCCTCGAGCGTGACGTGCAGGGTCATCGCGTGGCTGCCGCCGTGAATCGCGAGCACGCCGTCGACGTCCAGTGCCGAGGGCTTGCCGTTCGCCAGCTGCACCTGCACGCGGCTCGGGGTAAACACGGCCAACGGATAGGTTTGCACCTGAAGGACGTTGTTTCGCATGTTGGCATCGCGCTTCGCATCGCCGCTCTGGCCGCTCGCGAGATCGACGACGACGGTTCCTGACGCCTGCCCGGTCGCCGGATCGAAGCGGATCGTTCCCTGCTTGAATGCGAACGTGCCCTTCACCGTGTGCAGCGTCGCCCCGAGCGTGAATTCCACCGTCGAGTGCGCCGGATCGAGGTCGAGCGACAGGGTGTCGGCGCGCGCTGCTTCGGGCTGTGCCGTCGCAAAGAAGCAGAAAGCGGACAGGACGACGGGCGCGAGCTTCCGCAGCGACATCATCTCACCAACGCAACAGCACGAACTCGGAGCAGAAGCCTGGCCCCATCGCGCCCAGCAGCCCGTACGTCCCCGGCGGCGGCCGTCGATCCCGCATCACCGTATCGAGGACGGCGATCACCGACGCCGACGAGAGATTTCCCATCTCGCGCAAGCAGTCCCATGACGCGGCAAGCGCGTCATCGGGAAGGTCGAGCGCCGCAGCGAGCGCTTCGAGAATCTTCGGGCCTCCGGTGTGCAGGACCCACGACCCGATGTCGCCGCGCGTCAGCCCGCCCTCGGCGAGAAACGCATCGACGTCGGCACCGAGATGCGTGCGAACGAAGCGCGGAAGCTCGGCGGACAAGACGATCTTGAAGCCGCTCTCGGAGATCTCCCAGCCCATCACGTGCTCGGAGTTGGGATAGAACACCGAGCGCGTAGCGAGCACTGCCGGCCCGGCGGCCCGCACCTGCGAGCCGGCGATCAGGACCGCGCCGGCTCCGTCGCCGAACAATCCGCTCGAGATCAGATTCGCCACCGAGACGTCGTCGCGCTGAATCGTAAGCGAGCAGATCTCGACGGCCAGCACCGCTGCGACCTCGTTCGGAAACGCCAGAACGTAGTCTGCCGCTCGTGCCAAAGCAGCGGCGCCTGCGACACAGCCCAAGCCGAAGATCGGAACCCGTTTGATCGTCGGCGCGAGACCCATTCGATTGACGAGCCGCGCGTCGATCGAAGGACTGGCGATCCCCGTGATCGACGTAAAAAATAACGCGCCTAAGTCCCTCGGCGCCATTCCGGCGCGGGTGAGCGCGCTCGAGAGGGCGCGTTCCCCGAGCTCCTGCGCGAGCGCGATCCACTGGTCGTTCGCCTCTCCCCAAGACGTCAGACGCGCGTACGCCTCGATCGGCAACGCCAAGTGACGAGCGCTAACTCCGGCGCGTGCATGGAGGCGCCGCAGCGCGGCTTCGCTAGGGAGCTTCGTGCGCCAGAAGCTCTGCAGCTCGCCGACGATCGCGTCTTGCTCGTACCGGTGTTCCGGTAAGGCGAGTGCCGCGCTTGCGATGCCGCTCATGCAGCGCACGGGTTCGGGGAACGGTGGGTCATTGTATCGGAAGCCTACCCTGCGGTTCTTTTAAAATCATGAAATTGGGACGAGGCTGGTCCGAGAAGCAGGTTACAGGAAAATATCGTTCATCACTCGTTCGGGCTCGGCCGCCGTGGCGCGAGCGCCTGCCTGGCCGTTGCGCGATGTCAACTCAGGGTTGACAGACACTTCACACGCCGGATGCTAGTGTCTCGGCATGATCTCGCAACTTGGTGCGACCGCGTACGGATCGCCGTTGG
>JAQBPM010000378.1 GCA_028287525.1 Vulcanimicrobiota bacterium
TGCCGCGGGGCGTCTTCAACGTCGTCAACGGCGACAAGGAGGCGGTGAACGCGATCCTCGACCATCCGGGGATCGACGCGGTCAGTTTCGTCGGCTCGACGCCGATCGCGCAGCACGTCTACACGCGCGCGGCCGCCGCCGGTAAACGCGTGCAGGCGCTGGGCGGCGCGAAGAACCACCTCGTCGTGATGCCGGACGCCGATCTCGCGCAGGTCGTCGACGCGTTGATGGGCGCCGCGTACGGCTCCGCCGGCGAGCGCTGCATGGCGATCTCGGTCGCCGTCGTGGTCGGCGAGGAGACCGGCGACGCGGTCGTCGCCAAACTGCGCGAGCGCATCGACGTGCTCAAGGTTGGATCGGGCGAAGACGCCGGCGTCGAGATGGGGCCGCTCGTGACCGGCGAGCATCTGGCGAGGGTGCACGGCTTCGTCGATCTCGCGGCGGAAGAAGGCGCGGAACTCGTCGTCGACGGACGCGCCGCCGTCTCGCCGGGCAGCGGATTCTTCTTCGGGGCGACGCTGCTCGACCGCGTCACGCCCGCGATGCGCGTGTACAAAGAAGAGATCTTCGGGCCGGTGCTCTCCGTCGTGCGCGCCGCGTCGTACGACGAAGCGCTGGCACTGGTGAACGCGCACGAGTTCGGCAACGGTGTAGCGATCTTCACCCGCGACGGCGACACCGCGCGCCACTTCGACGCCAACGTGAAAGCCGGGATGGTCGGAATCAACGTGCCGATCCCGGTGCCGGTCGCGTACCACAGCTTCGGCGGCTGGAAGCGTTCGCTCTTCGGCGACACCTACGTGCACGGCGTCGAAGGCGTCCGCTTCTACACGCACCTCAAGACGACGACCATGCGCTGGCCCACCGGCATCCGCACCGGCGCCGAGTTCACCTTCCCGACCCACCACCGGTAGGGGGCCGGGCGCCGGGAGATCGGCGGCAGCTCGCAAAGTCCCTTGCATTATGCAAGTAACTCGAGAGCGGATCGTCCGCTGGGAAGACCCGCTGGCCAGCGCCAGCGCGATGCGCGAACTCTCCGGCCTGGAAGCGATTCGGGCCGTCCGCGACGGCCTCGTTCCGCAGCCGCCGATCGCCGTCCTGATGGGCTTCCGCATCGCGGAAGCCGACGCGGGCCGGGTCGTCTTCGAAGGCGAGCCGGGCGAGGAACACTACAACCCGCTCGGTGCGGTCCACGGCGGCTTCGCGCTCACGCTCTTCGACTCGGCGATGGGCTGCGCGATCCACACCATGCTCGAGGCGGGCGTCGGCTACACCACCACCGACGTTCAGGTGCGCTTCATCCGCGGGATGACGAAAGATACCGGTACGGTACGCTGCGAGGCGACGGTCGTGCACGTCGGCCGCTCGACAGCGGTCGCAGAAGCGAAGCTCTACGACAGCGCGGGATGAGTGCTCGGAATCGGCACGACGGCGTGCGCGCTGCTGCGACGCTGAGCACGATTCCACCCGGCGAAGGCAAAAGCGCACTGCGACGCCGAACCTCCGCGTGATGCAGACCGCCGTCGCCCGTCGGCGCGTGCTGATGTCGTCCGACGAGGTAGAGCGGGCGATCGCGCGCATGGCCCACCAGATCGTCGAGCCCGAGGACGTCCAGGAAGGACTCCTCCTCATCGGCATCCGCCGCGGCGGCGAATCGCTCGCCCGGCGTCTCGCCTCGAAGATCGCGGAGATCCGCGGCTCGGTCCCCGAGCTCGGCTTCCTCAATGTCAACTTGTACCGCGACGACGACGTGGCGCGCGAGCTCCCGGAGTCGGAGATTCGCAGCGCGATCACCGGCCTCACGGTGATCCTCGTCGACGACGTGCTCTACACGGGACGCACGATCCGCGCGGCGCTCGATGCGGTAACCGACCTCGGCCGCCCGAAGTCGATTCGCCTTGCCGTTCTGATTGACCGTGGGCTGCGTGAACTGCCGATCCAAGGCGATTACGTCGGCAAGGTGATCCCGACCAGCCGTCGCGAGCACATCGACGTCGTGCTGGCCGCTCAACGCTCCGACGCCGACGCGGTGACGGTGTTCGACGAGGACCGTGGCACCCCGTAGCCTGCTCGACGTCGACGACCTCACCCCGGAAGAGCTCTCTCGAGTCCTCGACCGCGCCGTCGGTTTTCGCGAAGCGCTGCCCTCGCGCGACCTGCTCGCCGGCGTTCCGGTGCTGAACCTGTTCTTCGAAGCGTCGACGCGAACGGCCACGTCCTTCACCCTCGCGGAGCAGCGGGTCGGCGCCGACATCATCTCGTTCGCACCCGGCGCATCGAGCCTGGGCAAGGGCGAAACGATCGCCGACACGGCGCTGACCCTGCACGGCATCGGCGTGCGCGCGATCGTCGTGCGCCATCCGGAGTCGGGCTTCGCGCGCCGCCTCGCCGATGCGTTCGACGGGCACGTGGTCAACGCGGGCGACGGCACGCACGCGCATCCCACCCAAGCGCTGCTCGACCTGATGACGCTGCGCCAGGAGTTCGGCCGCTTCGAGGGTCTGCGGGTCGCGATCGTCGGCGACATCCTGCACTCGCGGGTCGCGCGCTCGAACATCGTCGGAATGCGCATGCTCGGCATCGACGTGACGCTGGTCGGCCCCGCGACGCTGCTGCCTGACGAGTTTGCGCAGCCGGGCGTGCGCATCGAGCGCGATCTCGACGCGCTGCTGCCGCAACTCGACGCCGTGATGATGCTGCGCATCCAGCGCGAGCGAATCTCCGCCGGCCTGCTGCCGGCGCTCGAGGACTACACTCAGCGCTTTCAGCTCAACCGCGTCCGCTTGGGTCTGCTGCGCGAAGACGCAGTGATTCTGCATCCCGGCCCGTACAACCGCGGTGTCGAGCTGACCGACGACGTGCTGGACGATCCGCGCTCGCGCTACGTCGCCCAGGTCCACAACGGCGTCTTCGTCCGCATGGCCGTCCTCGATTTCCTCGTCAACGGAGCCCCCGTACCCGCATGACCACTCTCGTGAAAGGCGGACGCCTCGTCGATCCCGTCGCCGGCATCGACGCGAACCGTGACGTGCTGATCGAGAACGGATTCGTCGTGCAGATCGCCGAGCACATCGAGGACAATGATGTGCGCGTCGTCGACGCATCCGGTTCGATCGTCGCGCCGGGGTTCATCGACATGCACGTGCACTTGCGCGAGCCGGGTGCGACGCACAAGGAAACGATCGCGATGGGCACCGCTGCGGCGGTCGCCGGCGGGTTCACCGCGGTCGCCTGCATGCCCAACACCGAGCCCGCGCTCGACGCGCCGGCGATCGTCTCGGAGGTACTCCGCC
>JAQBPM010000384.1 GCA_028287525.1 Vulcanimicrobiota bacterium
TTTCACCGTACGTCGCCGGAGAGACGGGGCGGCGCGATCTCGCGACCGCGTGTGCCGCGGCGCGCGTGCTCGCGCGGTTCCACCGCGCGGTGCGCGACGTGCACGTCGCTTCGGGACTGCGGACCGCGCGCTTTCTCGGCACGCTCCCGTGGCTGCGCGAGCGCTTCCTGCGGAATGCCGCCGATCCGCTCGTCGCGCGCAAAGTGGATTGGACTTCGCTCGTGACCGCGACGACCGCCGCCGCGGCGCGGATCGCGCCCCACGCGGCGGAGCTGCCGTGCGTGATCGTGCACGGAGATCCGAATCCGGGCAACGTCGTCGGCGTCGAGCCGGGCGTCGTGCGCGGCCTGATCGATTTCGATTTCGTCCACGAAACCGAACGGATCTACGACGTCGGCGCGCTGATCGACGAGTTCGCGCGCTCCGATGATGGTGCCGCGCTCGACGTCGCGCGCGTCGCCCCGTTGGTCGCGGCGTACGCTGAGGAAGCACCGTTGAGCGCGACCGAGCGCGCGATGCTGCCGGACGCGCTGCTGCGTCACGCCGCGACGCTCGCCTGGTACGTGGCGACCCGGCACGGCGAGCGCACGCCGGGCGATGTCGGCGGCGCCGGACGCTATGCGACGCGGGTTGCGGAGATCGCCGCCAACGCCGCCGCGATCCGCCGAGCGGCCGAATGACGCGGGTCGTGCGCTTTCTGCTGTGGACCGCGCTGATCGGCGCCGTTCTCCTCGTCGTGGCGATGACGTGGCATCCGTGGCTGACGCCGTGGACGGGACGTCAGCGCTGAGAGCGCGAGGGCCGGTATCGCCGGGCAATTGTCGAACCCGGCGCAGGTGACCACACCGCGGATCGTGATCCTGGGCGGAGGGTTCGCCGGCGTCGCCGCCGCGCGGCGGTTGGAACGCCGCCTGCAGCCGGGCGAGGCCGACGTGACGATCGTCAGCCGCGACAATTTCACGCTCTTCACCCCGATGCTGCCCGAGGTCAGCTCCGGCGGGATCGAAACGCGGCACATCGTGACGCCGGTGCGCGCGCAGCTGCGGCACACGACCTTCGTGCTCGGTGAGATCGTGCGCATCGATCTCGACCTGCGCGAGGTCGACGCGCAGCATCCGATCACCGGCGACGTCGCGAAGCTGCAGTACGATCAGCTCGTGCTCGCGCTCGGCAGCGTGACGTCGACGTTCGGCATCCCCGGCGTCACGGAGCACACCCTCCCGCTCAAGACGATCGAAGACGCCGAGACGCTGCGCAATCGCATCATCGCCGCGCTCGAGCAGGCGGTGGTGACGAAGCCCGGTCCCGACCGCGACCGTCTGCTCACGTTCGCGGTCGTCGGCGGCGGATACACGGGATGCGAGGTCGCGGGCGAGCTCGTCGACCTGTTCCGGTCGATCGTGCCGTTCTACCGGCCGTTGCGTTTGGCCGACGTGCGGATGGTCGTCATCGAGGCCGGCCGCGCATTGCTGCCCGACCTGCCGCCGCAAATGGGCGAGTACACCATGCGCAACCTGCGGCGGCGCAAGGTGGAGCTCGTGATCGGCGACGGCGTGACGCGCATCGACGAGCGAGGCATCGCGCTCCAATCGGGCGCAGTGATTCCGTCCGCGACCATCGTGTGGAGCGCCGGCGTGCGGCCGAGCCCGGTGCTCAAAGACTTGCCCGGGGTCGAACACGCGCGCAACGGCGGGCTCGTGGTGAACCCTGACATGTCGGTCGTCGGACGCGAGGGCGTGTGGGCGCTCGGCGACTGCGCGTGGGTGCCGATGAAGCCCGGCGCCGACTTGAACGACAAGAACGCCTGGTATCCCGCGACCGCGCAACACGCGATTCGCGAAGGGCCCACGCTCGCCGACAACCTGATCGCGACACTGCGCAACGAGCCGACCAGACCGTTTCACTACACGTCGATGGGCACCATGGCGTCGCTCGGCGCGCGGCGCGGCGTCGCGCTCATGCCGGGCGGTTTCGTGCTGACGGGCTTCCCGGCGTGGGTGCTGTGGCGCACGTACTATCTCGCGCGGCTGCCCGGCCTCGACCGGCGCTTTCGCGTGCTGCTGGACTGGACGCTGGGCGTGCTCTTCCCGCGCGACATCGCCGAAATGCGGCTTTACACCGAGCGCGGCCGTTCGGAGACGAAGACGCCGTCTGCTTGACAGGCGGGCGGAAACGCCGTATCTTGCAACTATGTTTTTAGTTCTAGCGCTCGCCGGAGCCCCGTTCGTCTACGACGGCAAGCTCGCCGGCGGACGCACGCTGGCGATTCGCGACATCAACGGCAGCGTGCGCGTGCGCACCGGGACCCGTTTGACGGTCCGCGCGATGAAGACCGCGGAGCGGGGCGATCCGAACGCCGTTGCGATTCACGTCGAGGACACGGCGACCGGTTTGGTCGTGTGCGTGCGTTATCCGCCGAATGCTGCGGACGGGTGCAGCGTTCAGCCGCCCCACGGCAGCACCGACAACGACACGAAGGTAGACTTCGACGTAACGCTCCCGCCCGGCATCGCGCTCGACGCCGGGACCGTCAACGGTTCGATC
The DNA here is from genome assembly GCA_028287525.1 of Vulcanimicrobiota bacterium. Classification (GTDB taxonomy): domain Bacteria; phylum Vulcanimicrobiota; class Vulcanimicrobiia; order Vulcanimicrobiales; family Vulcanimicrobiaceae; genus Vulcanimicrobium. Next base: position 2,545 of record JAQBPM010000384.1, read on the forward strand.
GACGCGCAGACGAACGGCACGATCGATGCGTCGACG
>JAQBPM010000391.1 GCA_028287525.1 Vulcanimicrobiota bacterium
GACGTCGACCGCGACGTGCTCGGCCGCATCGCCGAACACGGCATCTCGATCGACATGATCAATGTCAACGATGCGGGCGTGTTCTTCATCTGCGACGACGAGGCGGCCGAACGGGTCCGCCCCGCGCTCAGCGACTTGAACCTGGCCCTGCGGATGCGTCCGCACTGTGCCAAAATCTCGATCGTCGGCGCGGGCATGCGCGGGACGTCGGGCGTCATGTATCGCGTCGTCAAGACGATCACCGACGCGGGCGTCGAGATCATCCATTCGACCGACTCGAACATCACCATCTCCATCCTCGTCCCCGCCGATCAGGCGGTGAAGGCGGAGCAGGCATTGCACGACACGTTCGGCCTCGGTCGCGGCGCGGTGGCGCGATGAAATCGCTGGGCCGTATTCTGACCGCGATGATCACACCGTACGACGGAGACGGCGAGGTGGACGTCGTCGAAGCGGCGCGCATCGCGAAGTTCCTGGTGGCGCGCGGCAACGACGGCGTCGTGGTCGCGGGCTCGACCGGCGAGGGCAACGCGCTCGAGAATGAAGAGAAGCTCGCGTTGTTCGCCGGGGTGAAAGCGGGTCTGGGTTCGAGCGGCGTGGTCATCGCCGGCACGACGGGCCCCAACACGCGGCAGTCGATCGCGCTGACGAAGCAGGCCGTGGAGACCGGCGTCGACGCGATCCTCGCCACCGTGCCGGCGTACGTCAAGCCGACGCAAGAAGGGATGCTGCAGCATTTCGGCGCGATCGCCGAGTCGACGACGCTGCCGATTATGATCTACAACATCCCCGGCCGCACCGGGGCGAACATGCTGCCGGCGACCTTCACCGAACTCTGCCGCCGCCACGCGAACGTGATCGGCATAAAAGAGTCGACCGGCGACGTGAACCAGTTCACCGCGATCCTGAGCGAGCGGACCCGCGACGACGTCACGTTCTGGTCCGGCGACGACTACATGTTCCTTCCGTCGCTCGCGCTAGGCGGCTACGGACTGATCAGCGTCGCCGGCCACTTGTGCGGGCGCGAGCTGCGCGCGATGGCCGAGGCCGTCGACGCCGGCAACGTCGCGGCGGCCGCGAAGATCCATCGTGATCTCGCGCCGCTGATCGCGGGGCTGTTCACGATCAGCAACCCGATTCCGGTGAAGTGGGCGATGGAGACGTGCGGCTTCAAGGTAGGCCCGTGCCGTTCGCCGATGGGCCCGATGCCCGCCTCGCTCAAGGCCGCGCTCGAGCCGCTCGTCGCCCCGTTCCGCCCGTAGCGTGACGATCCTCGGCTGCCGGGTCGACGCCGTCGGCCGCGACGAAGCGGTCTCGCGCATCGCCCAGTTTGCGAACGCGGGGCAGGCATCGCTGGTCGTGACGCTCGGCGTGGAGATGGTGATGGCCGCGCAGGCGAACGACGCGTTTCGGCGCGTGGTGAACGGCGCGGCGCTGGTCACCTGCGATACGATCGGACTGCTGCTGGCCTCGCGGCTCCGCGGCGGGCCCTTGCGCGAGCGCGTGACCGGCGTCGAGCTGGTCGATGCGCTCGCGGCGCGGTCGGCGTCGGTCGGCGACGTGCGGCTGTACCTGCTCGGCGGAGGCGGTGACACGGCGCAGCGGGCCGCCGAGGCCTTGCGCGCGGCGTATCCGGGCGTGGCGATCGCCGGGGCGCGCGACGGCTATTTCCGCGACGACGAGAGCCCGGCGGTCGCCGCGGCGATCGCGGCGAGCGGAGCAAACGTGCTGTTGGCGGGTCTGGGTTCGCCGAAGCAAGAGCTCTGGCTGGCGCGGTGGCTCGGCGCTACCGGGTGCGGCGCGGGGATCGGGATCGGCGGTTCGCTCGACGTGTTCGCCGGCAACGTCGTGCGGGCGCCGGCCGCGTTCCAGCGCACGGGCTTGGAATGGGCGTATCGCCTGGCAAAGGAACCGCGCCGCTGGCGGCGCCAGCTGGCACTGCCGCGCTTTGCGGTCGCGGCGCTCGCCGAGACGCTTGGCGGCCGCAAAGAAGGGAACACCCGAGGGTGATGTTCAGGAAAGCGTTCGCATGCGCGCGATGATCCTTGCCGGCGGGATGTCGACCCGCCTCTATCCGCTCACCCGGGAAGTGCCGAAGCCCCTCGTTCCCGTCGCAGGCGAACCGATCAGCGGTCACGTGATGCGCTGGCTGGCGTCGCACGGTTTCGATGAGGTCGCGATCAACATATTCTACCTCGCGGAGCAAGTCGAGGAGGCGTTCGGCGACGGCAGCCGCTACGGCGTGAAGCTGCACTACCTGCGCGAGCCGCGCTTGACCGGCAGCGCCGGTGGTCTCAAGCAGATGGAAGGCTGGTTCGACGGAACGTTCGTCGTCGTCGGCTGCGACGATCTGACGACTGCGGATCTGAGCGCGTTGATTCGCTTCCACCGCGAGCGTGGGGCGCTCGCGACGATCGGCCTCGTGGAAGCCGACGAGGTCGACCAATACGGCGTCGTGATCCTCGAAGACGACGGCCGCATCCGCGAATTTCAAGAGAAGCCGCCGCAGGGAACGGAGCGCTCGAAGCTCGTCAACACCGGGATCTACGTCTTCGAACCAGCGATTTTCGATCGTATTCCGGCGGAGACGTTCTACGATTTCGGCAAACAGGTCTTCCCGGAGATGCTCGCCGACGGGCTGCCGTTCTACGGGATGAAACTCGAGGGCGCGTACTGGCGCGACATCGGCACGCCGGAGGAGTATCGCCGCGCGACCGCCGACGTCGTGAACGGCCGCGTCGTCATCCCCGGCGCGCGCGCAACCGGCGTGCCGATCGGCGTGCGCGTCCCCGCCGACGCGCGCATCGACGCGAACGTTCGCGTCGGTGAGCGGGTCGTGTTCGGCACCGGCGTGCGGATCGGCGGCCCGACCGTGATCGGCGACGACGCGGTGCTGGAAGACGGCGCGGTGCTCGAGCGGTCGATCGTGTGGAACCGCGCGCGCATCGGCGAGCGCGCCACGCTCCGCGACGCGATCGTCGGCGAAGGCTACACCGTCCCCGACGACGCCACGCTCGTCGAAGAAATCGTCGCCAACGAACCCATCGCACCCCTGTCACCCTGAGCTTGCGCTGTCACCCCGAGCTTGTCGAGGGGCCCTCGTCACGCATGGTGCCTCGCGATCAACGTGTTTCGCGAGGCACCGTTGGTGACGAGGGCCCTTCGACAAGCTCAGGGTGACACGGGTTTCGCTCGGGGTGACACGGGTTTCGCTCAGGGTGACGTGCGTTCGGCGAGGCGGAAGCCGGTGAAGAGGAAGCGGGCTTTTCCGTTGCGGTCGAATTCGGTGAAGCCGACGACGCTCGTCGAGCCGTAGGGTTGATCTTCGGCGAGGAAGCGGTGATCGTCAATCGGCCGCAGGACGAGGTGGTGGTCGGGGAGGTCGCCGAGGCTGTCGTTGTTGCGCTGCGTCACCGTCGCGCGCAGCGTTCCGTTGGACGGCGTCACGACGATGCGGCTCATGTACGTCTCGTAGGTTCCGGCGAAGCGTGCGGCGTCGACCGGCAGTGCCGGAGTCGCGTCGGGCTTCACCGGAATGTGCGCTTCGCCGAGGGATCCGACGGACGCGCGCAGGATCGCATCGAACGCCTTCGCCGTACCGCCGCTGCCGGCGTTCGTCAGCACGGCGACGGCCGCATTCCATTCCGGCAGGACGCGCAAGTACGCCGCCTGACCGATCGTCGCGCCGTCGTGACCGACGGTCTTCGGACGCCAGGAGTCGTAGACTTGCCACGAGAGACCGTATCCGTCGGGCCCCGCGATGTCCGCGGGCAGCGGAACTTCGAGGTCGCGCATCGCGCGCGCCGTCTCGGCCGCCAGCAGGCGCCGGCCGTCCGGCGCGACGCCGTCGCGCAGGTGCAGCCGCGCGAACGCGAGGAGTGCGCGCGGCGACATCGCCAGGCGCGCGCCGGCCGCTTCGGTTCCGCGCGGCAGCCAGCAGGTCGGCGTCAAGCGCAGCGTTCCGTCGTCGTCGAGTACGTGGCCGACCGCCGCGCGAAAGCGCAGCGCTTCCTCGGCGTCGTTGAGCGCGTCGATCTCCAGCGGATCGAGGAGCGCCTCTTGCAGGCGCTTCGCCCACGTCGTGCCGGAGATCACCTCGATCAGGCGCCCCAGGATGTTGAAGCCGCTGTTGCAGTACGAGAAGAACCGGCCCGGCTCGGTGAGGTACCGCAGTTCGCTGCAGCGCTCGACGTAGAGCGCGGTCGCGTCGTCGTTGCGCCCGGTATCGGCGAAGAAGTCCCCGACGATGCCGCTCGAATGGGCGAGCAGCCGGCGCACGGTCACCGCGTCGTCGACCGGCGCGTCGGCGATCCGCAGGTCGGGGAGATAGCGGCGGATCGGCGCGTCCGGATCGACGCGGCCTTCGTCGACGAGCTGCATCACCAGCGTCCCGGTGAAAACCTTGGTGATCGAGCCGATCTGGAACACGCTTTCATCGGTCACCTCGACCTGCGTGCGCAGGTTGAGCACGCCGTTCGACGCGCTGCGAACCTCGTCGCCGCGCATGAACGCGGCGCTCAATCCCGGTACCCCGTGCTTCTTCGCCGCGTCGGCGACCAGGTCGGCGAACGCGTCCGCGCTCAGCATGTCGTGAAGGTCCTTTCTAGTCTTTGGAAGAGAGCGTCCATTTCCAGACGCCGACGAACGGGGTGACCGGCGAGGGCTCGACGCCGCTCAGCCGGTCCGTGAACGCGCTGATGAACCGGACTTGGGCGAGCGCGATCCCGGGCGCGTCGGCGACGATCGCGTTCTCGATCTCGGCGACGTCGCGCAGGAGCCGAGGCCGCTCGTAGTCGCGGATCGCGTGCTCGAAGAGCGCGTCGATCCGTGGATCGCACAGCCGCGCGATGTTGAAGCCGGCCGGAGCGCGCTCGCTGCAGATGAAGAAGGACGCCGCGTCCGGGCCTGCGGCGGCGAAGATGTTGGAGATCGCGATGTCGAAGCGCCCGCCGAACATCGGCCCGCCCGAGCCGGGCGGCGCCGCGAACTGCGCAGGCGCATAGCCGCGTATCGCCACGTCGGCGCCGGCGGCGCGCAGCTCTTCCTGCATCTGCGTCGCGATCACGCGGAAAATCGGCTGCGCGGTCGAGAAGATCAGCGAGAGCGAGAGCCGCTGCCCGTTCCTGGCGCGCACGCCGTCGGTGCCGCTCGTCCAGCCGGCCGCGTCCAACTCCGTTTTTGCCGCCGCCGGGTCGAACGACGGCAGCCGCGGCGAGCCGTCGTACGGGCCGAACAAGCCGCGCAGCGCGCCCTCCGAGCCGTAGAGCCCTTGCGAGGCGCGGCGCATCACCAGGTTCGCGTCGATGGCGCGCGTCAGCGCGCGCCGCACGCGCACGTCCGCCGCCGGGCCGCTCTGCGCGTTGAAGTACGTCATCACCACGCCCCACGCCGGCGTCGTGAGCACGCGCGTCCCGGCGATCGCACGCAGCGGCCCGAGCAGCGCCGGATCGGTAAGCGTCATTGCCGCGTCGAGCTCGTGGGTGCGCAGTTGGTTCAGCATCGTCGTCGCCGTCGGAACGAAGGCAATCACCAGCTTGCGCAGTCCCGGCTTGCCGCGGAAGTACGCATCGTTCGCCGCCAGCGTGAGGTGGTCGCCGTGCTGCCACTCGACGAACCGGAACGGTCCCGATCCGACGGTGTACTTCTGTGTGTCGAGTTGGTTGAGGTCCGGAAGCCCGGCGAGCAGGTGCGCCGGCACGATCGGATAGTTCGCGTTGAGCGCCAGGAACGTGTCGGCGATCGGTGAGTACGGGCGTTTCAGCCGCACGACGATCGTCGTGTCGTCGGGCGCGGTGACGTCGGCGATTTGGTCGTAGCCGTGACGGTCCGGCACGTTGTTGCGCGCGTTCATGATCGCGTGGAACGTGAAGACGCAGTCGCGCGCGGTGAGCGGCTCGCCGTCGTGCCACCGGATCCCGCGCCGCAAGTGGTACGTCACGCGCAGGCCGTCGCGGGAGATCCCGCCGTTCGCCAGGGTCGGGACCTCCGTCGCGGCGTCCGGAGCGAGGTTCCCGTTCGCGTCGTCGGTCACCAGGAACGAGTACAGCAGCCCGCCGACCATCGAGCTGAGCGTCCCTTCGAGGACGATCGGATTGAGCGACGCCGGTTCGGTCGTCACGCCCAGCATGAGGGTCTGCGCGCGGGCGCCCTCCGTCGCGCGGTGGCCGCCGGCCGGGCTGCAGCCGGCCGCTGCGAGCGCGAGCCCGAACGCGGCGCACGCGGCGCGGAGGGATGCGGGCGTTCGTATCATCGTTCGAGGCTCCAGGCGCCGACGTTCCACAGCGCCGACTGGGCCGCCGGACGAAAGCCGCGCAAGTTTGCGGGGACGACGTAGACCGCGTTCTGCTGCCAGAGCGCGATGAAGGGAAGCTGCTCGGCGACGCGGCGCTGCACGATCGCCGAATAGCGCCGGCGTGCGGCGATGTCGTACGTCGCCACGCCCGCCGTTTCGGCCCGGTCGGTGGCGCCGTCGCAGAACCGGCTGAGGTTGAAGCCGGCGGGCGGACTCTCCGCGCAGCCGAGGTACCACTGCGTGTCCGCGTCCGAGGGCGTGTAGATCTCTAGGAACGCGATCTGGAACGTGCCGCCGAAGAGCGGGCCGCCGCTGCCGGCCGGCGCGCGGAACTGCGCCGGCGCGTAGGAGCGGAGCAGCAACTGCACGCCAAGCGCGGCGAGCTGCTGCTGCAGCTGGATGCCGATCGCGCTCGCCGACGCGTTTCCGGTTACGAACGAGAACTGCAGCGAGAGCGGGCGGCCGCCTTTCGCGCGCGTGCCGTCGGCGCGGCGATGCCAGCCTGCCGCGTCGAGGAGCCGCGCCGCGTCCGCCGCGTTCGTTCGCGGCATGGCGATCGACGGATCGTAGCCCCAGCCGAAAAGGCCGCGTTGCGCGCCCCCCGTCGTCTGTGCGCCTTTGGTGGCGTTGCGCACGACGCTCGGCAGATCGACGCCTTCGACCAGCGCGCGCCGGACGCGCACGTCGGCGAGATCGGGATCGCGCACGTTGAAGAACAAGTCACCGATCCCGGCCAGCGGAGCGCGGACGACGCGGGCCCGCGCGATCGCGCCGTACTCGGCGAGATGCGCGGGATCGGCGACGAGGTCGGCGGTGATCTCGCCGGTGCGCAGCTGGTTGACGATCGTGTTCGAGTCGGAGACGAACGTCAGCTCGATCTCGCGGATCGCCGGAGCGCCGCGATAGTACGTGTCGTTGCGCACCAATCGCAGGTGGTCGCCGCGAACCCATTCGGCGGCACGATACGGTCCGGAGCCGATCGGCTCGCGGTTGAACGGAACCTGGTTGAGGTCGCGATACTTGGCCAGCAGATGGCTCGGCAGGATCGGGTAGTTCTGATCCGGCGCAAGGAACGAGCTCAGGATCGGCGCGTAGCGGCGGCGCAGGCGAACCCGGACGGTCGCGTCGTCGAGCGCGTCGACGCGCGCGATTTGGTCGTAGCCGGTGCGGCTGGGGACGTTGTTCGCCGGGTTCACGATCGCCGCGTAGGTGAAGGCGACGTCGCGTGCGGTGAGCTTTGCGCCGTCCTGCCAACGCACGCCGGGCCGCAGGTGATACGTGATCGTCAACCCGTCGCGTGAGATTCCGCCGTTCGCAACGGACGGCACGGCGGCCGCGACGTCGGGCTGCAGCCGGCCCCCCTCGTCGAGCGTGAGCAGGTACGAGTAGATCAGCGGCCCGATCGTCGCGGTGTTCGAACCGGTCAGAAACAGCGGGTCGAGCGACTGCGGCTCTTGCGGCTGCGCGATGACCAGACGCGCGGGCTGCAGCGCGGCGGCGCCGCTGCCGCTGCCGCCGCTGCAGGCCGTCAGGAAACCGGCGAAGAGCGCCGGTGCGAGCGCGCGGAGATGTCGCGGGCTCATCACCAGCGTTTCAGCGTTTCTCGGCGACGCGGGTGAAGAGCATCGTCGGGTCGCCGCCGACGCTCAGGCTCGCGACCTCACCGGCGGGCGTGAGCGCGAACGTGACCAGCTGTTTCGCGCCGCCCGGCTCGTCCGACGTTACGCGGAACGTGTCGTAGTTCCAGTGCTCGAGCTTTCCGCTGGTGCCGAGCAGGTGATAGCGCAGTCCGTCGCCGTCGCGCGTCACCGCCGCGTTGCCGTAGAGCTCGTTGTGATACATGCCGGCGTAGCGGTCGAGCGCGAGCGAGGGGTGCGTCCCGGTGACGCGCTTCGCGTCGAGCGCCTTCTGCGCGGCGAGCGCCGGGTCGAGCACCGCGTGATACGCCTTGAGGATAACGGCGCCCTGATCGGCGTGCGCGCCGCCCAGGACGTCGTCGAAGACGCGGTACATTATCGCGTTGCCGAGGAAGTCGCCGCCCTTGTTGGTCAGGATCGTGACGCCCAGGTGCTGCTCGGGGAGCATCGAGACGAGCGCGCTCATCCCGTCGATGTTGCCGGCGTGCTGCACGGCCTTGTAGCCGCGGTAGTCGAAGAGGATCCAGCCCAGCCCGTAGTCCAGGAAGTGCGAGGCCGGCGCGTAGAGGGTCCACGGAAAAGCGAGGGGCATGATCGTCTGCGGCGTGAGCATCTGTGCGACCGTGCTCTCCTGCAGCAGCCGCTTTCCGCCGTACGTTCCGCCGCTCAGGATCAGCTCCATCCAGTGCGCCATGTCGTCCGCGTTCGAGTTGATCGACCCGGCCGGCGCGATGTTGTCGATGCGGCGGTAAGGGACGGTGCGCACGGTGCCGTCGATCGACTCGTGCGGCTGCGCGACGTCGGCCTGACCGCGCAGCGCGCTGATCGAGGTGCTGCTCGAGGTCATCTCGAGCGGTGTGAACAGCCGCTGCTGAACGAACGCGTCCCACGTTTGGCCGGTCACCGCGGGAATGATCTGACCCGCGGTGAGGATCATCAGGTTGTTGTACTCGAACGTGCTGCGGAAGCTCCAGGTCGGCTTCATGTAGCGGATGTGCCGCACGATCTCGTCGCGGTCGAGGTCGGAGCCGTACCAGAGCGCGTCGCCGCGCGAGAGCCCGGTGCGGTGCGAGAGCGCGTCGCGGATCGTGATCTCCCGAGTGACGTAGGGGTCGTACGTCTCGAACCCGGGCAGACGCGCGGTGAGGCGGTCGTCCCACGCGATCTTTTTCTCATCGACGAGCATCCCGAGCGCCGCGACCGTGAACGCCTTCGAGCTCGAGCCGATCGCGAAGAGCGTCTTCCCGTCGACGGGCGCGGGGTTCCCCACCGCGCGCACGCCGTAGCCCTTGGTGTAGGTTCGGCCGTCCTTGACGATCGCGACCGAGACGCCGGGTACTTGCCAGTCCTTCATCGCCTGCGCGACGTACGCGTCGAATGCCGGTGAGAAGAAGATCTGGGGCGCGTCGGCGGCGTTCGCCGGTTGGAACATGCCGGCGGCAAACGCGAGCGCGGTCAGCACCGCGGCGAGACGACGAAACATCGAGAGTCCTCCGAGTCGGTTACATGCGGGCCGTCGTGAGACCGACGGCGGTGGCGGGCCGGGTCGTGTCGTTGCGCATCGTGTGGGTGAAGCCGGCCGAATAGACGGCGCAATCGCCGGCGCGCATAGGGTAGTCGACGTCGTTGACGCGCAGTACGATCTCACCGGACGTCACGAAGATCGTGTCGACGCCCTCGTGGGCGAGTTCGTCCCGGAACGCCGAGCGCGGGTCGAAGCTGATTGCGGCGAGCTCGAGGCTGAGGCCCGGGAGGCGCAGCAGCTCGTAGCGGATGCCCCGGCCGCGGTTGAGCGTGACGCGGTCGGACTTGGTGACGAAGGCCGGGCGCGAGAGCCGCGTGCTGTAGCCCAGCATCGAGCCCAGGTCCTGGTCGAAGAACTCGGCGATCCGTGCAAGCCGGCCGATCGAGACGTCGGACTCGCCGCGCTCGACCGCACTCAGGAACGAAGCAGAAAGCCCGCTGCCGTCGGCGACATCGCGGATCGAGAGCTTGCGCTGCGTTCGCATGCGCTTGAGAATCTGGCCGATGTCGGGCGCGCCGCGGAAGGCCGGCTCGCCCTCCTCGTTGTGGCGCACGGCTTTGCTGCGAGTGGGCATCGGTCGCGTTCCTCCCTACGACATATCGAACGATGACCGAAATTTCGGTTACTCCCCGACGACGCCTGCGACGGCGAGTGCGATCTTTTCCGGCTGCGCGGTGCCGGCGTTGGTGAGCACGACGACCTCCAGACCGTTGTGCGGGAGCGTCGCGTTCATCGCGCGGGCGCCCATGACCCCGCCGTTGTGCCAGACGACGCGCCGGTCGTGGTCGACGCCGATCACCCAGCCGAAGGCGTAGCCGCGCAGCATCGGGAGCTTTGAGGGGGGCGCTGCCAGCTTCGGCGGCGTCGTCATCGCGCGCACACCGGCCGCGTCGAGGACGCGATCGCCGAAGAAGGCACCGTCCCAGCGAATGACGTCGGCGACCGTCGACCCGAGCGCGCCCGCGGCGTTGCCCCAGGCCATCGGAACGTCGGGGACGGCGACGAAGCGGCCCTTTGCGAACTCGTAGCCGTGCGCCGAGTCGGAACCCGGCGCGACGAACGTCTTCAGGAACTGTGTCGAGCCGAGCTCCTGCGGCGCGAGGATGCGCTCGCGCACGAAGCGTTCGTACGGCTCGCCGGAGACCGCGGTGACGAGCATCCCGAGCAGGAGGTAGTTGGTGTTGCTGTACTGCCACTTGCTGCCCGGCTTGAACGCGAGCGGCGCGTGCGCGATCGTCGCCGCGTACTGCGCCGGCTGCAGCGCGAACAGTGCGCTGCGCAAATTGTTGAGCGGCAGCTTGGCGACGTATTCCGGCAAGCCGCTGGTCTGATTCAAGAGCTCGCGCACGGTCAGTTCCGCCGCGTGCGGCGCTTTCGGCAGATAGCGCGCGAGATGGTCGTCGATGTTCACCTTGCCGTCGGCGGCGAGCAGCATCACCGCGGTCGCGGTGAACTGCTTGGTGATCGAGCCGATCGGATAGATCGTCGCCGCGTCGGCCGGCAGGGCGCGCTCGCGGTCACGCACGCCGTAGCCGCAGGCAAACAGCACGCGTCCGTTGCGCCCGACCCCGACCGTGAGCCCGGCAATGTGCTGTTTGAGGCGCTCGCGTTCGGCGATGCGCCGGATCGCTGCGACCTGCGCGGCCGGCAAGGCGCCCGCGCACTCAGTCGGCTTCGCGGCTGCGGTGCTCACGCCGAGCGCGGCGAGCGCGGCGAGGATCAGCACGGACGCACGCCGAGTCCCGGCCCCTGCGGCATGACCAGCGTGCCGCCGTCGAAGCGCACGCCGGTGTAGGGATCGTTCGCGAGCAGCGTGGGGCCGTCGATGTCGAGCCAATCGGCAAGCGGCCCAAGATGCGCTGCGGCCGTGGCGAGGATGCTGCTCTCGGCCATGCAGCCGATCATCACTTTGAAGCCGAGCGCGCGCGCGGCGCGGATCATGTCGTAGGCCGGGCCGATGCCGCCGCACTTCGCGAGCTTCACGTTGATGCCGTACACGGTGCCGAAGAGCGGTCCGAGCTGGGCCGACTCGAGCGCGTCCTCGTCGGCCACGATCGGAATCGGCGACCGTTCGGAGATCCAGCGCAGCCGCTCCGGGTGCCCGGCCGCGATCGGCTGCTCGCAGAACTCGACGCCGAAGCGGTCGAGCTCGCGCAGGACCGTCACGGTCTGCTCGGGCGACCAACCTTCGTTCGCGTCGATGCGGATTGCGCCGGTGTAGACGGAGCGGATCGCCTCGATCAGCGCGACGTCGTCGAACCCTGCCGCGCCGACCTTCACCTTGAGCACCGGCGCGTCGCGCAGCGTGCGCACGCGTTCGAGCACGGTCCCGAGATCGTCCTCGATCCCGACGGTCAGCGAGGTCGGCGGATGCGGGAGTCCTTCGAGCCCGAGCAGCGCCGTCGTCGACGTGCCGAGGATCTGTCCTTGGAGATCGTGGACCGCGATGTCGAGGGCACACCGCGCGGCGCGCGGGACGCCTGCCAGAATGCGCTCCGCGGCGAACGGGCCTGCGTCGGCCGGGAGGACGTAGGTGCGGTAGAACTCGAGAATGGAGGCGACCGAGTCGCCGTAGCGCCCGAGCGGCGCGGACTCGCCGTAGCCGATGTGCCCGTTCCAGGAGAGCCGCGCGACGACCGTGTTCGCTGCGGTCAAGGTGAAGCCGGCGACGCGGAACGTCCGCGTCAGCGGCATCTCCATGGCGGTGACGGTGAGGTCGATCATCGCGGCGACCCGTTGCGGGTCGCGAGCCGCGCGGCTTTCTTCGTCGTCGTCAGCGCCGCGGAGATCGCGCGCCAGATCGTCGTCCCGCCGTTGCGAACGGGATCGTCCGTCGGCAGCCCGGTCTCGCGCTGCGTCGCCTCGATCGTCGCGGCCGCGGCCTCGGTATCGAGTGCGGACGTGTCGAGGACGACGGCGGCCACGCGTGCCGGCTTGACGTGGCGCACGATGTCCTCGTGCGCGCGCACGAGCTCGCGCAATTCCGGGATCTCGGTGCGGAAGCCGCCGATCCGCTTCGTGTTCGGCCGGTGACAGAGAATGAGCAAGTCGGGCGCGCTGCCGTACAGCAAGCCGAACGTCACCGGTGCGTACGCGGGATGGAAGATCGCGCCTTGCCCCTCGACGAGCAGCACCTCGGAATCGGGTCGCGCGCCGACGACGAGCTGCTCCGCCGCGCCCGTCGCGAAGTCGGAGATTACGCGATCGACGGAGATCCCTTTTCCGGAGATCATGATTCCCGTTTGCCCGGTCGCGAGGAACTCGGTGCGCGCACCCTCGGCAAGCGCGGCGCGCTCGACCTCGAGCATCGCCGTCATCTTGCCGACGGCGCAGTCGCTGCCGACCGCGAGCACGACGTAGGCGGACGCGTCGTACGCGGCGCCGCTGAAGACCGGGATGTCGTCGGGCGGAACGCGGACGTCCCACAAACGCGCGCCCGAGCGTTTCGCCGCGGCGACGATCTGCGGGTCGTCGCGCAAGAGCTCGTGCAGGCCGCTCACGATTTCGAGCCCGGCTTCGGCCGCAGCGACGATCGGCTCGCGCAACGCCGGCGGGATCGTGCCGCCGTCGGTCGCGACGCCGACGAGCAGCGACGTTGGCCGAAAGGCCAACGCTTCGGCGATCGATGCGACGATCGGCGCGTCGCTGCCGAGCGCGGGAAGGACGTCGCGCACGCTGCGGCCGGCGAACGTCGAGTCGACGACGACGGCGACCTCTGATGCGCGGAAGCGCAGCACGCCGTGCGCCGTCTTCCCGTGGATTCCGGTCAAGTGCCCTTCGGTAAGGACGGCGTACCGGCGTAGCTGCGCGGTTCGGGAATCCATGGCCTCGTGGAGTCTCCTCGGAAGTCGAGTTCGCGTGAGGACGATATTTTGGATGGCGGGCGAAATTTCGAACCGCGCAAAAAAATTACTAACACATCCGGCACAATCTGTGAAGGAGGGAAATCGACCGCGAAGAATCGCGCCAAACGATATCTTGGACAGTGTCCGAAATAACGGATAACCCCACCAATCGTTCGTGCGCCGCCGCGCACATCGGGTCTGCGGCAGCGGTGTAACAGCGAGCTTCGATGGTTAGGATGGGCGGTCGATGGATGTCCTCGGAACCCTTAAGCGGCTCGGACCAACGGCTCTTTCACTGACGCTGGCCTTGTCGTGTGCAGCGACGCTTCCGCCGGCAGCGTTCGCGCAGCAGGCTCCCGCTACGGCGGGCAGCATCACCGGGACGGTCGCGAGCGCCGACGGGTCGGCGGTCGCGGGCGCGAGGGTCTCGCTGCGAGGTCCGTCGGCGCAGACGACGGCGTCGGATGCGAACGGCCGCTTCGCTTTTGCGAACGTCGTGCCCGGGACGTACACGATCGTCGTGACGAAGTCCGGCTTCTCGTCGACGCAGCAGGAAGACGTCTACGTCTTGGCCGGTTCGGCGGCGACCGTGAGCGCGACCCTCGCGCAGTCGTCGTTCTCGTCGCTGCGCCAAATCGGCCGCGTTTCGACGAACGCGGCGGGCCGCGCGACGATCAACACGGCACCCGCGGCGGTTACCGTCATCTCGAACCAGGCCTTCGCTGATCAGGGTCAGCTCCAAGTGACGAAGATCCTCAACGAGACGCCCGGAATCATGACGTCGAGCATCAGCGGCAACGGCGCGTCGATGGGTTCGAGCCAGGTCACCCAAATCCGCGGCGCGCTGCCGTACGAGACGGAGTCGCTGATCGACGGCCATCCGGTCTCGGTCGGAATCGACGGCGCCTTCTCGCCGATCTTCCTCAATCCGGCGCTGCTGCAGAACGTGGAAATCGTCAAGGGACCCGGGGCGACGACGACCGAGATCAACTACGCGATCAACGGCACCGTCAACTACCGCACGCTCGAGCCGACCCGCACGCCGCAGCGGACGGTCGAGTTCGGCGTCGACGGCTTCGGCGGCACGTTCTCGTCGTTTCAGGCAACGGGCTCGTCATTCAACCATCGCGTCGATTACGCGTTCGCGGCGGCGACGGATGGGACGCCGAGCGGTCTCCATAACTACCCGATCGCCGGTTCGCAGGTTCCGCTCCTGTACGGCGCGCCGCCGTGGAAAGTCAACGGGCAGGTCGTCGCGCAGGTGCCGTTCGGTGTCGCCGCCGGCAACACGTCCCAGTTCTACTCGACGCCGGGCGCGGCGCGATATGCGCAGCCGGTCTACGTCTGCTGCGACGTTGCAAACGCCGGATTCGATTCGAAGGCCGAGCTCGCCAAGCTTCGCTTCAACTTTTCTCAGCAGACCGCATTGACGCTGAGCTATCTCGGCGGCCAGGCGTTTTACCAAAGCCCACTGCAGCAATCGTCACTCTCCCCGGTCGCCGGCACCGGCCAGAGCTTTTCGGTATTTAAGCCGCCGGCCGGCTATACGGGCTCGCTTCCCGCGGGCACCCCGATTCCGTTCGATACGCTCGCCAACAACCCGCAATCCACGTGGGCGCAGCAGAATCTGCTGCAGGCCGAGTTTCGCACGACGCTCGGCGAGTCGAACTCCGTCCTGGCGCGATACTACTCCGGCTTCACGGATCAGTACGGCACCTCGAACACCGGCAGCGGAGCGACGGTGTCGTTCAGCGGTACGGCCTGGGGCGGACTGAAGCTGTGTCCCCCGGGCATGAATCTCATCCCGGGCGGCTGCGGCGCGACGCCGACGTCACAGCCGGTCGCACCGGTCATGACGTACTTCAATGGCACGCCGGCGGTGTTCTCGTCGACGGCCGCCTACGGAAGCACGACGCAGCAGGATCATCTGCGCGGGTATTCGGTCGAGCTCGACCACACGGCCGGAAACAACGTCTACTCCGCCTCGTTCGACCGCTCGCAGCACGACGCGTACGTCTGGAGCGACAACGCGCTCTCGGGGCAAGTCGGCTACTTACTCTCACCGGGGTCTAGCCAGCAATTCACGACGGTCTCGCTGCGCGGGCAGTTCGTGCTCGGGCCGACCCTGAACGCGACGCTGAGCGACTACCTGATCCAGTACGCTAGCCACTATCAGACGTTCAACCTGGCAACAGGCGTCGCGACGTGGAACGACGCAACGCACAACGCGAACGAGCCGCGTCTCGGCTTGGCATGGCGGCCAGCGTCCGACGTCGCGGTGCGTTTCTCGGCCGGCGGATCGATCGCGCCGCCGTACGTGAGCCTGCTCTCGTCGCCGGGGGGAAAGCCTGTCCCCGACGCGGTCGGCGGCGCGACGAAGTACTCGCTTAGCGAAAACAATGGCCAGATCAGTCCTGAGACGGCGTTCTCGTACGATCTCGGGATCGACAAGCGGCTCGCGGGCTCGATCTCCGTGTCGGGCGACGTCTACCTCACAAGCCTGCACAACCTGTTCCTGAGCTCCCAGTTTCAGAACGGGACGTACACGCCGCAGGCGCCGAGTGCGGACGCGGGCAACACCGAGCCGCTGTTCATCACGCAGACGAAGAACCTCGGGCAGGCGAAGTACGAAGGGATCGAGATCGCCGTCCAGCGCACCCCGGTGGTCGGGTTCGGGTTCCGCGTGCAAGGATCGCTCGAGCGCGCCTTCACCTACAACCTGCCGGCCGGGTTCTACAGCACGCAGAACGGCGCGTACACGACGAACCTCGGGATCCTTCCGAATAGCAACTTCGTCGGCAGCAACGGCTTCTTCGACGGCATCGCCGGCGGCAGCGTCCCGTACAGTTCCGGCTACGCCGAGGCGAACTGGCGCACGCGCGCCGGTACGTACTACAGTCTCGGCGCGACGTACTACGGACCGAACAACAGCTTCAACTACCCGGCGTTCGAGGTCATCTCGGCCTCAGCGCGCTTCCAGCTCGCGAAGGGCACCACGCTGACCATCTCCGGCGACAATCTGTTCGGCGCCTACAACCAGCCGTTCTCGGCGTACATGGGCGGAGTCCCGGTGCCGCTCGCTAACGGCGCGTTCGGCGGTGCGACTACCGGATACTACGGGATCACGCGAGGGAGCAACTACGGTCCCTCCACGGTGCGCCTTTCGCTGCGCCATCGTTTCGGCCAATAATCCCATGACCGACGCTCGCCACGCACGTGTCCTGCGCCTGGTGGCGGAGCACGGTGCGCGGACGCGCGGCACGCTCGGCGTCGCAGCGGTGCACGTCGAGACGGGACGGCGCGTCCTGGTGAACTCGGACGCGCCGTTCCAGATGGCGAGCACGTACAAGGTGCCGATCGCGCTGCGCGCGCTCGCGCTCGTCGACCGAGGTGAGCTCGCGCTGCCGGACCTCGTCACCGTGCAGGCCGGCGACTTCGTGATCGGAGGCACGATCGGCGACCGGCTGCGGCCGAACGAGACGGCGTTCTCGGTGCGGCTGCTGCTCGAGCGGATGCTGATCGAGAGCGACAATAGCGCGACGGACGTTTTGCTGCGGCTTTGCGGCGGCCCGTACGCAGTGACGGAGCATCTGCGCGAGAACGGGTTCGTGCAGATGCGCCTCGACCGCCCGACGAGCGCGATCGTCGGCGACGCGTACGAGACTGCGTTCCCCGAGAACCCGGAAGAGCGCTGGGCGTTTTTCGAGGAGACGAAGCTGCCCGAAGGGATCGGCGTCCCGCTCGCGGCGGCCGAGCGTTACGACCGTGACCTGCGTGACGTCACGCCTCCGGCGGAGATGACGGCGCTGCTCGAACGGCTGCACCGGCGCGATCCGGCGCTGCTCTCCGCACCCAGCGCCGATCTGCTGCTCGCTATCATGGCGCGCTGCTCGACCGGGGGCGCGCGGCTGCGCGCGCTGCTCCCCGCCGGAACGCCGGTCGCCGACAAGACCGGTACGTTCGGCGGCACCGTCAACGACGTCGGCATCGTCACCCTCCCCGACGCAGCCGGTCATCTCATCCTCTCGGTCTATATCCGCGGCGCGAAAGCCGAGACCGCGACGTGCGAGCGCACGATCGCGGAAGTCGCGCGCACCCTCTACGACTACGCGCTGTTCGCTTGATCACGGACGAGGAAGCTGCCCAATGAAGAAGATCTCCGCTCTCGCACTCTTGCTGGGATGCGCTCTGGTCGCCGGCTCACCGGCTCGCGCCCAGGACACGCCCACGCCTTCCGGCCTCACGGCCGAACAAACCGCGGCGATCGATGCGATCGGCCGCCGCTCGGTCGACGAACGCGGCGCACCGAGCGTCGAGATCGCGGTCACGAAGAACGGGGCGATCGTCTATCAGAAGGGCTTCGGCCTGCGCAACGTCGAGGACGCGGTCCCGCCCGACGCCCAGACGCGCTATCCGATCGGCTCGAACACCAAGCAGTTCACCGCCGCTTCGATCCTGCTGCTGCAGGACGACGGCAAGCTGAACGTCGACGACCGGCTCGCGAAGTACCTTCCGGATATCCCGCATGCGAACGAGGTGACGCTGCGAAATCTGCTCATGCACACCGGCGGGTACGCCGAGTTCACCGAAATCGAGACGTTCGACGAGCTCGGCTCGCGGCCCGCGACCCCGGCGCAGGTCGTTGCGCCCGTCGTGAAGCTGCCGCTGGGGTTCAAGCCTGGATCGAAACGGCAGTATTCGAACACGGGCTACATGCTGCTCCAGATGGTCGTCGAACGGCTCAGCGGAACCTCGTACGCCGACTTCCTGCAGCGCCGCATCTTCACGCCGCTCGGAATGAGCTCGACCTACGTGCGCGACTCCGACGACACGAAGTCCGACGTCGCGACCGAGTACACCAACTTCGCGCTGGGTCCGTGGGAGCACGCCATGCACCTCGACTACACGTGGTTCGGCGGAGCGGGTGCGATTATCAGCAACGCGGCCGATCTGGCGAAGTGGAACGCGGGGCTCGACGGCGGGAAGCTGCTCTCCCCGCGCTCGCTCCGCGAAATGCAGACGCCGGTAAAGGTGCCCGGGATCTTCCCCGACTACGGTTTCGCGCTCAACATCTCCAAGCTGCCGAACGGCCACCACATGATCTCGCACGGCGGCAACACGACCGGTGCGGCGACGCAGGACGCGCGGTTCCCCGACGATCGTCTCGCGATCATCGTCCTCTCGAACAGCGGCCACTACAGCTACACCAGCGCCGTGAGCGCGATCTACGAGGTCCTCGTGCCGAGCGCCGGCGCGTCGCCGGCCCCGAAGAAGTCGCCGGCGGCGAAGGCGCCGCCGTTGCCCGCCGGAGCGAACGCGTCGATGGTGCGCGCGGCGGAGGCATGGCTCGACGCGGCGATCGGCGGGCACGTCGACATGGCGAAGCTGCGCCCCGACTTTCGCGCGCGCATGACCCACGAGCACGTTGCCGCGCTGCGCGCGCTCGGCGCCTACGGCAAACCCCGCTACACCGTAGCCGCATTCGACCGGCGCGCGCCGACGAGCAGCCTCGTGTTCATGGTTACCGCCGGTTCGCGCCAGATGGCCTACGTCTACTCGCTCGACGACGACGGTTCGGTTGCCGGCGCCGGCGTGGTGCCGAGGATCGACTTCGCACCGGCCGCAGCGGGGAAGTGATGCGTCGGACGTCGCTTGCGTTCGCGGCCGCTCCGGCGCTCGCGTGCGCGTTGCCGCTGCTCTCGGCGCACCTTGCGGACGCGGCGTGGCGCGCGTTCGGGATCGACGCGGTCCTGAGCGCGCCGTTTCCCGATCAGCTCGCCGCTTCGCCGGACCGCCGTGCGCTCGTGTGGACCGTCCACGAGCGCGGTGCGCGCAACATCGCCGTCTGGAAGGACGGCACGACGCGGCTCGTGACGCACGAGACCGCCGACGACGGACAGGACGTCTCCGACCCGCAGCTGACCCCCGACGCAAGCGCCGTCGTGTACGCGCGCGGCGGATCGGACCAGAGCGACGCCGCCGGCGGCGTGAACCCGAACCCGCTCTCGCTGGCGCAGCCGCCGGCGCGCCGCATCGTGCTGACGTCGCTTTCGACCGGCGCGTCGGTCGAGCTCGGCGAGGGCACGCACCCCGTGCTCTCGCCGAAGGGCGATCGCGTCGCGTGGGAGGCGCACGGCGGCATCGTCGTCGCGCCGCTCGCATCAGCCGACGGCGGAAAGACGTGGACCGCCGGCAAGGCCGACGCGCCGTTCACGGTGCGCGGCACGGTCAGCGGCATCGTCTGGTCGCCCGACGGAACGCGAATCGCGGTGACGAACGGGCGCAAAGACCACGCGTGGATCGTCGTTTACACGCTCGGCGCGAAGAGCGTCACGTATGCGGCGCCGGCGTTCGGCATCGACAACTACCCCGCGTGGTCGCCCGACGGAACGCGGATCGCGTTCGTGCGCGAACCCGGCGCGGCATTCGGCACGACGGCGATCTACGACGGGCCGCCGGCGGCACCGTGGTCGATCGTCGTCGCGGATGCGCGCACCGGCGCGGGTCGCGTCGTGTGGACCGCGGCGCGCGGAATGGGTCACGCCTTCACCGACTACGGATCGCCGCCCGTGCTGTGGTGGTCGCGTGATGAACGCATCGCTTTTCTGTCGGAGAAGACGGGCTGGCTGCATCTCGCCTCGATCGCCGCCACCGGCGGCCCGGCGCGCGATCTGACGCCGGGGCGCTTCGAGGTCGAGCACGTTGCTGCGGCCGCCGACGGCCGCGCGCTGCTCTACACGTCAAATGAAGGCGACCTCGACCGGCGGCACATCTGGCGCGTCCCGATTGCCGGCGGAGCGCCGCAGCGCGTCAGCGGCGGCGACGCGAGCCAATGGTCTCCGGTCGGCCTTGCCGATGGGAGCGTCGCATACGTGAACGGCGGCTGGAGAGACGCGCCCCAA
This sequence comes from Vulcanimicrobiota bacterium, assembly GCA_028287525.1. Lineage (GTDB taxonomy): Bacteria > Vulcanimicrobiota > Vulcanimicrobiia > Vulcanimicrobiales > Vulcanimicrobiaceae > Vulcanimicrobium. The sequence continues at coordinate 20,202 of JAQBPM010000391.1, forward strand.
GTCACGCTCGTTTCCGGCGGCGCCTCACGCGAACTCGTCACCGCGCCGACGCCGAGCGAGTATCCGGCCGACGCGCTCGTGCGGCCGCAGCTCGTCACCTTCCGCGCGGCCGACGGCCTGACGATCCACGGCCAGCTGTTCGTGCCGGCCGACGGCGCGGCGAAGCATCCCGCGCTCGTCTTCAATCATGGCGGGCCACCGCGGCAGATGCTGCCGGGCTATCACTACATGGAGCCGTACAGCAACCTGTACCAGCTGAATCAGGCGCTCGCGAACCGCGGTTTCGTCGTGCTCTCGATCAACTATCGCAGCGGGATCATGTACGGACACGATTTTCGCGAAGCGCCGCAGCGCGGCTGGTTCGGTGCGAGCGAGTACCAAGACGTCCTCGCCGGCGCGCGGCTGCTGCGCGCGCGCCGCGACGTCGACGCCAAGCGTCTCGGCATCTACGGCCTCTCGTACGGCGGCTACCTGACGGCGCTCGCGCTCGCGCGCAACTCCGACATCTTCGCCGCGGGCGCGGATCAAGCCGGGGTCGGCGATTGGCGCGCGCTGATCGACTTCTGGTACGGCGGCAAAGAGGTGGGCACGCCGGCGCAACGGCGAACCGCGTTCGCGGCGTCGCCCGACGCGTCGCTCGCGAAGTGGCGTTCGCCGATCTATCTCTCACAGTCCGACGACGACCGCAACGTTCCGTTCGACCAGTCGGTCGACTTGACGACCCAACTGCGCTCGCGCGGAATCGACGTCACCGAGTCCGCGGTGCCGAACGACACGCACGCTTACAACCTGTACGCGAACGAGCTGGCGCGCTTCACCGAGACTGCCGACTACCTCAGCGCACACCTCGGCGCGCGGCGCTGATCGAGCATGCGAACCGCACTCCAAGGAGGAATCGTCATGGATGCGCTCTGATGCTCTGGTGATCGCCGGCGCGCTCGTCTGCGACGGCGACGGCGGTCCGCCGGCCGTCGCGGACGTGTACGTGGCAGACGGGGTGATCGAGCGCGTCGCTCCGGCGAGCGACGCGCATTCTGGCCGCACGGTGATCGACGCGAACGGATACGTGCTCAGTCCCGGCTTCATCGACGTGCACTCGCACGCCGACAACGCGCCGTTCGTCGCGGACGACGACACCGCGAAGATCCTCCAGGGGATCACGACGGAGGTCGTGGGGAACTGCGGTATCAGCATCGGCCCGCACGATCCGTCGGCGGCCGACGCGTTTTTCGCGCAGCTGCCCGCGTTCTTTCCCGGCGTCCCGCGGATCGGTCCGCGCTTTGCCGATGTGCTCGCTGAGGCCGACCGGCGCGGCTACGTGACGAACTACGCGCCGCTCGTCGGACACGGTACGGTGCGCACTGCGGCGATGGGTCACGCGGCACGGCCGGCCGGCGCCGGCGACGTCGTGCGGATGCGCGCGCTGGTCGCGGAAGCGCTCGAGGCGGGTGCGTTCGGGCTCTCGACCGGACTGATCTATCCGCCCGGCGTCTTTTCCGACACCGACGAGCTCGTCGCGCTCGCAGGGGTCCTCGGCGACCAGCACATCTTCACGAGCCACATCCGCGGCGAGAGCGACAACGTGGTCGCGAGCGTCGAGGAGATCGTCGAGGTCGGACGCCGCAGCGGTTGCCGCGTCCACGTCTCGCACCACAAGGCCGCCGGAACCGAGAACTGGGGCAAGTCGGAGCAAACGTTGCGCATCCTCGCGCAGGCGCGCGCGAGCGGCGTCGCGGTGACGCAGGACATGTATCCGTACCGGGCGGGGAGCACCAATCTCGCCGCAACGCTGCCGGCGCGCTATCATGACGGCGGCCCTGCCGCGCTGCTCGAGCGTTTGCGCGCGCCCGGCGTGCTCGACGATCTGCGCAACGCGATCGCGCACGGTGAGCCGGGTTGGGAGAACCTCGCGAAAAATGCAGGGTGGGACGGCATCCTCATCGCGACGACGCGCGACCACCGCTTCGAAGGCCGCACGCTCGCGGAGCTCGCGGTCGAGATGGGGATCGACCCGGTCGAAGCGCTCGTGCGCGTGTTGCTCGAGGAAGAGCTCGCGGCGTCGATGGTCGTGTTCATGATGGACGAGCCCGACATCGAACGCATCCTCGCCGACCCGCACACGTCGATCGGGACCGACGGCCTGCCGCCGGGGCTCGGCGGAAAACCGCACCCGCGCACGTTCGGAACGTTCCCGCGTGTACTCGGCGAGTACGTGCGCGCGCGCGGCGTGCTCGGGCTCCCCGAGGCGATTCGCCGCATGACCGCGCTTGCCGCCGACACGTTCGGCCTCGCCCGACGCGGGCGCATCGCCGCGGGCTGCGCGGCCGATCTCGTCCTCTTCGACGCCGGAACCATCGCAGACGATCTCGACTACCGCGATCCGGTGCGAACGCCGAAGGGGATTCGGATGGTGCTGCAGGCCGGACGCGTGGTGTGCGAGGACGGGCGCTATCTCGGCGGACGTGCGGGAACGAGGCTGATGCCGTCGCGTGCCTGAACGCGCCGAATCGGCGACCGCTTGCTCTTTATAACAAAGCGAATTGGCGCTGCCCCGGAGTCGCCGACATCACATACTCCGGCGGTCATCTCGCGAACGTGCCCGTCAAGCTATCCCGACCTAACCGTCGAGTGGATCGCGGCGCCGGCGTACCCACGACAGGTACCCGGCGCCCGACGCCCATCAGGACGTCTGCGCTGGATACGCGACCGAGAGCGCTCCGTAGTGCCGCCCGCCGGCGTAGATCGCGACCGAGAGATCGTTGAAGACGTCGCCAGTGTCGCGCGCATACGACTGTACGAGGTAGGGCCGCGGCCCCGGTGGGCGCAACAGGCTGAAATGCGCGTGCTCGAGCGCGCGGCGTCCGATGCGCGGGCCGAGCGCCTCGGCGCCGTCGAGCCCGACGCGCGCGCAGCGCAGGCTGGTGCGATCGTCGAACATCCGCTTGATGCGATTCTGCGCGCGGTCGACGGCCGGATCGCCGGTGATCG
>JAQBPM010000392.1 GCA_028287525.1 Vulcanimicrobiota bacterium
ACGCCTTCGACGACGATGCCGAGGACCGAGATCACCACCAAGCCCGCGAAGATCTGCGAGGTCTGCAGGTAGTAGCGCGCCGTGTTGATGTACCAGCCGAGGCCGCCCTGCGAGCCGGCGACGCCGAAGACGAGCTCCGCGGCGACGACGGTGCGCCACCCGAACGCCCAGGCCGTCTTCAATCCGGTCAAGATATACGGCATCGCCGCCGGCAGCAGCACGTCGATCACGAGGCGCGGGCCGCGCAGGCCCAAATTCTTCGCGACCATCTGCGTCGTCGCGCTGATCGTGCGGAAGCCGGTGTCGGTATTGATCGCCACCGGCCAGATCGTCGCGAGCGTGACGATGAAGATGATCGAGCGATCCGAGAGCCCGAACCAGATGATCGCCAGCGGCAGGATCGCGATCGCGGGCAATGGGTTCAGCACCGCCGTCAGCACGGCGAGCAGATCTCGCCCGACCGATGAGAAGACCGCGAGCGATGCGAGCGCGAAGCCGATCGTCGCCCCAATCGCAAGCCCCGTGAGCAGCGTCTCGAGCGTGTGCAGCGTCGCGGCCGGAATCTTGCCGTTCGCGACGTCGGCCCACAGCTGCTTCGCGACGTCGACCGGCGAGCCGACCAGCAGCGGCGAGACGTGCGACAGCGCGACGTACGTTTGCCACACGGCGAGCAGCACGACAAGTACGAGCGCGTAGCGCAGCGGCGCCGGCAGCCGCTGCCACGGATCGCGGATGCGCGCGCGGGCGGGGACCGGTGCCGATGCCTCGAGGGCGGTCATTCGACCGCCGCCTGCAGCTCCCGCCGCTCGGCCTCGGGCGCGATCAGCAGCGAGCGCAGGTGATGCGAGAGGCGGGCGAACTCGGGGCTGTCCATGTCGTCCGCGGCCGACGTGTCGACGATCTCGACGATGCGCGCCGGCGTCGTCGACATCACCGCGACGTGGTGGCCGAGAAAGACGGCTTCCTGGATCGAGTGGGTCACCAGCACGATCGTCACGCCGGTCGCGCGCCAGATCGCATTGAGATCGAGCTGCAGCTGCGAGCGCGTGATCGCGTCGAGCGCTCCGAAGGGCTCGTCCATCAGCAGAATGCGCGGTTCGAGCGCGAGGGCGCGCGCGATCGCGCCGCGCTGCTTCATCCCGCCCGAGAGCTGATGCGGATACTTCTGCGCTGCCGCTTCGATCCCGACCAGGCGCAGCATCGCCCGCGCGCGCTCGCGCGCGGCCGCGCCGCGCATCCCCTTCGCGACGCCGAGCGCGTACACGACGTTGTCGAGCACCGTGCGCCACGGAAAGAGCTGGTCGAAATCCTGGAAGACGACCGTGCGGTCGGGCCCCGGCTCGCCGATCGCGCGCCCGTCCAGCGTGATGCTGCCGCTCGCCGGCGTCAGGAACCCCGCGATCGCTTTGAGCAGCGTCGTCTTGCCGCAGCCCGAAGGCCCGATCAGCACGAACTTCTCGCCGCGCCGCACGACGAAGTCGGCCGACTCGACCGCGCGGTACCCGTCGTACGCGATCGCGACGCCGGAACCGATCACGAGCGGCTCGCCGATCGCCGGCGCCGCAGCGCTCACGCCGCGCACTTCCGCAAGAGATCCATCAGCAGCGGCTTTTCCTCGAACCCGATCCCGGGCGCCTCCGGCATCCGCACGTACGAATCTTCGACCGGAATCGATTCGGCGAAACCGCCGAACGGTTGGAACACGCCGGGATACGACTCGTTCCCGCCAAGTCCTAGGCCCGCCGCGACGTTCAGCGACATCTGGTGCCCGCCGTGCGGCACGCAATCACGCGCCGACCACCCGTGCTCGCGCAGGGTATCGAGCGTGCGCAGGTACTCGACGAGCCCGTAGCTGAGCGCGCAGTCGAACTGCAGCACGTCGCGGCCCGAGCGCATGCCGCCGTAGCGGATAAGGTTGCGCGCGTCCTGCATCGAGAACAGGTTCTCGCCGGTCGCGAGCGCGTGCGGATAGCGCTCCGCGAGACACGCCTGCAAAGCGTAGTCGAGCGGATCGCCAGCTTCCTCGTACCAGCGCAGCCCGTACGGCGTAAGCGCATCCGCGTACGCGAACGCGCGCTCCAGGCCGAACCGGCCGTTCGCATCGACGCACAAGCGGGAGCCGTCACCCCCGAGCACGTCGATCACCGCTTCGATCCGGCGCAGGTCTTCCGCCAGCGGCGCGCCGCCGATCTTGATCTTCACCGTCGTGTAGCCGAGCGAGAGATACCAGCGCATCTCGTCCTTCAGCGCGCGCACGTCCTTGCCCGGCTGGTAGTAGCCGCCCGCCGCATACACCCAGACGCGCTCGTCGGCCACGCCGTTGCGATAACGGTCGGCGAGCACGCGATAGAGCGGCTTCTCCTCGATCTTCGCGACCGCGTCCCACAGCGCCATGTCGATGGTGCCGACGGCGACGGAGCGCTCGCCGTGCCCGCCCGGCTTCTCGCCCGTCATCATCAGCGCCCAGATCGCGTGCGGGTCGAAATTCGTGCCGTCGGCATCGAGCAGCGCCTCCGGCTTCGCGCTCAGGATGCGCGGGATGAACCGCTCGCGCATCAAGCCGCCGGCCGCATAGCGCCCGTTCGAGTTGAAACCGTACCCGATGACGGGCCGCCCGTCGCGCACGACGTCGGTGACGACCGCGACGGTCGACGCCGTCATCTGCGAGAAGTCGATCCAGGCGTTGCTGATGTCGGAGTCGATCCGGGCCGGCCGCTCGACGATCTCAAGGATGCGCATCGTGCGCTTAGTCGCCGACGCTGCCCAGCGTGCCCGCGTAGTCGATGTCGCGCATCGACGCGGGCACTTTGGTCAGCGCGCCGATCGACTGCATGAACTTCGCCATCGCCAAGAAGCCGTGCGGCGTCGTGCTGAAGATCACGTCCGGACGGCGCAGCCAGCCCTCGAAGTCGCGCGCCGCGACCTTGCCGCCGGAGTCTTTCGAGAGGATCTCCGAAGCTTCGCGCGGATGCGCCTTGAGAAACTGCGTCGCGTCGAGCAGATCTCGGTAGAACGCGCGCACGAACTGCGGATGGTCGCCGGCCCACTTCTCGTTCACGTAGACGCTGTTGAACGTGTGCTTGCCGAAGACGTCGAAACTGCGCAGCACGACGTGCCCGCCGCCCTGCACTTCCTGATACTGAAACGGCGGAGCGCCGAGGTGCGCGGTGAGCTGGCCGACCTGCAGCGCCTGCATCCCCGAGGGATGATCGATGCCGACGATGCTGTTGTCGAGCGCGTGCGCGTTTCCGAGCTGCTCCGCCGCGCCCTTGCGCAGCGTGAGCGACTGCAGCGAGTCGAGCGACGGCATCCCGATCTTCGCGTCGGGCTTCACGTCTTTGAGCGTCTTGATGTTCGCGTCGCGGGCGACGAGCCACACCGACATCTGATTGAGCGAGGCGAGCACCTTCCAGCCCACGCCGCGATCCCAGCCGGTGAGAAACGGCGGGATGCTGCCCGCGCCGATCTGGATCTGGTTCGCGATGAAGCCGTCGCGGATCGCCGCGGTGCTGCCGAGCACCGTCCAGGTGATCTTGGTCTGCGGATACTGCTTCTCGAGCAGGCGCTGATCGCGCATCACGATCATGTTGCTGTAGCTCAGCCCCGGCTGATACGCGATCGTGATCTCGGCCGGCGCGTCGCTCGGCGG
>JAQBPM010000434.1 GCA_028287525.1 Vulcanimicrobiota bacterium
AGGGGCTCCGTGGTACACTACCGAGGTTGCCCGCCGCCCCGTGCGGCGCTTTTCGCGTGATCTACAGAAGAGCTGTCATGAACGTACTCGACCTGATCCAGAAGGAACAGGAAAAGCCGACCGTCCCGGATTTCCGTCCGGGCGACACCGTCAAAGTTTACTCGAAGGTCGTCGAGGGCGGCAAGGCACGCGTCCAGATGTTCGAGGGCGTCGTGACGGTCCGTAAGGGCGGCGGCTCAGCCGAGTCGATCACCGTCCGCCGCGTCGCCCACGGCGTCGGCGTGGAACGCTCGTTCCTGCTGCACAGCCCGCGCGTCGATCGCATCGAAGTCTCGAAGCGCGGCATCGTCCGCCGCTCGCGTCTGTACTATCTCAGCGACAGAATCGGCAAGGCGGCCCGCATCAAGGAACGCAAGACCGCGAAGTAACGCGGTCTTCCTCGTGACCCCGCTCGAACTGCTCGGGCTGATCGCGCTCTTCGCGATCGTGCGCGTAGCGATCAGCTTCCGATCCGAACCCGTCCTCGCCGGCGCAAACGGCGACGTTCCGAGCGCGCCTTCGACACGCACCGTCATCCGCGAGTACCTCGACGCGTTCATCGTCGCCGGGCTGGTCGCGCTCTTCCTCATCACGTTCGTCGTGCGGACGTTCTTCATCCCCAGCGGGTCGATGGAGCCGACGCTGCAGATCCACGACGTGCTGCTGGTCAACGAATTCGAGTACCGCTTCTCGAAGCCGCACGAGGGCGACATCGTCGTCTTCCCGCCGCCGCTGATCCAGCCGAACGATTTCATCAAACGCACGATCGGCCTTCCCGGCGACACGCTGCGCATCCACAAGGGCACCGTGTACCGCAACGGCGTCGCGATGGTCGAACCGTACATCGCCGACAAGCCGAACTACGAGATGGAAATCCGCGACTACGGCGTGTGGGTCGACGGCGTGAAGCTCGATCCGAGCCAAGCCAACATCCCGCCGCGCGACAAATGGAGCGCGCCGGATCGCATCCCCAACGGCTGCTACTGGATGATGGGCGACAACCGCAACAACTCGGAAGACTCGCACATCTGGGGCTTCGCACAGACCGGCGGGAAGTTTTACACGGGCCAGCGCGCCGGCCAGAACGCATCCTTTACCGGCCACGCGTTCCTGCTCTTCTGGCCGCTGAACCGCATTCGCATCTTGAAGTAACCCCGGCGCCGCGGAGCGAACGTGCACGACGTGGCGAAGGCGCGTACGCTCGTTTCGCTCTCCGCACAACTCGTGCTGTTGGTGGCCATCGCGGCGGCGTTCTTCCTCCGCACGCCGCAAGTTGATGGGCTGTCGATGGAACCACGAGTGCACGCAGGCGAGTTCGTGCTGATCAACACCCTGGCGTACCGGTTCGGACCGCCGCGCCGCGGCGACGTCGTCGCCTTCAAGCACGAAGGACCGACCCCGGAGACCTACATCAAGCGGGTCGTGGGGCTTCCGGGCGAGCGGATCGAGGTCCGCGCGGGGTTGGTGACGATCGACGGACGGGCACTCGCCGAGCCGTACGTCGGCTTCCCGGACCGCCGCAACGCGCCCGCGGTCACCGTCCCGCCCGGCAGCTTCTACGTCCTCGGAGACAACCGCGCCGACAGCGACGACTCCCGCAACTGGGGCGTGGTCCGCGACGTCGACCTCGTCGGCAAAGCGCTGGTCGGCATCTGGCCCCCGCGCCGCATTTAGCGGTGCGAGCATGAGCAAGGGCACCGGCGGCGTTCAGCAGGCGCAGATCCAGTGGTATCCCGGCCACATGGCGCAGGCCATGCGGAAGCTGGGCGAACGGCTGCGCGTGGTGGACGTCGTGATCGAGGTGGTCGACGCGCGGCTGCCGCGGGCGAGTGCGAACCCGGCGCTCGACGGGCTCGCCGCGCACAAGCGGCGGCTGCTCGTGCTGTGCTGCGAGGACCTCGCCGACCCGCACGCTACGAGGGAATGGCTGGCGTGGTACGCCGCACACGATCGAGTGGCCATCGCCGTCAACGCCAAAGACCAAGGGAACGTGAAACGGGTGACCCTCGCGTTGGACGCCCTCGCCGACGAGGCCGGGACGACGCGGGCGATGGTCGTCGGCATCCCGAACACGGGCAAATCCTCGATCATCAACGGCCTGCTTCGCCGCACCGCGGCGAAGGCCGAAGACAAGGCGGGGGTCACGCGGTCGCTGCAGTGGTTCCGCGTTCGGCCGAAACTCGAAGTAATGGACTCACCCGGGATCCTCGTTCCGAAGATCGCAACGCCGGAGGCGCAGTGGCAGCTCGCCTTGACCGGTGCGCTGCCGCGCGAGCGCTTCGATGCCGAGGCCGTGATCGGCAAGTTCGCGCTCTGGGCGCAGGCCCGCGGCCTGGACGCCGTTCCGGAACTCGAGGCGTACGCGCGCGCTCGCGGGTTCGCCCGGCGCGGGGGCGAGGTCGACTTGCACAACGCGGCCGGCGCCTATCTCAAAGATTTCGGCGAAGCCAAGTTCGGCCGGATCAGCTTCGAACGCCCGGAGCCCGCATGAGCACGGCCGCCCAAGCACGCAAGAACCGGAACGCCACGCAGCGCGAGCGGCGCCGCCTCGATCGCCTGCACCGCTTCGAAGAGCTGGCGCACGCGGCCGGCCATCGGTTCGTCGGCGGGATCGACGAAGTGGGGCGCGGGCCGCTGGCCGGCCCGGTCGTGGCGGCCTGCGTGGTCGTCGACGGCCCGCTTCGCCTGCGCGGCCTCAACGACTCGAAGCAAGTCCCGCCGGAGCTGCGGGAATCGCTCGCGCTCGAGATCAAAGCCCAAGCGATCGCCTGGGGTGTCGGCGAGGCCAGCGTCGAGGAGATCGACCGGATCAACATTTATTGGGCCAGCGTGCTCGCGATGGAACGCGCGCTCGCTGCCCTCACGATCGCGCCCGAATACCTTCTGACCGACGCCGTCCGCATCAAGTCGTGGAGCGGGCCGCAGGAGCCGATCATCAAGGGCGACGCGAAGTGCGCGACGGTCGCGGCCGCTTCGATCGTGGCGAAAGTGCACCGTGACGCGCTGCTCGTCGCGCTCGACGCGCAGTATCCGCAATACGGGTTCGCGCTGCACAAGGGCTACGCGACGCCGCAGCACATCCAGGCGCTCACCGCGCACGGACCGTGCGCCGAGCACCGGCGCGGGTTCTGGCGCGTGCGCGCCGCATGGGATGCGCTGCCGGGATTGGAAACGTACGTCGACGAGATCGCTCCCGCGTGAGCTCCGCGGAACGCGGGCGCGCCGGTGAAGACGCGGCGGTGGCGCTGCTCGAAGCGAGCGGCTATCGCATCGTGGCGCGCAACGTCCGTCTGCCGGGCGGTGAGATCGACGTGATCGCCCGCGAGGGCGACGTGGTGGTGTTCGTCGAGGTGAAGGCGCGTGCCGGGTCGTCGTTCGGGAGCGCGCTCTCCGCGGTCGACGCGCGCAAGCGCGCGACGCTGCGCGCGCTTGCCGGCGACTGGCTGCAGATCGCGGCACCGCGCGCGCGGGCGCGCTTCGACGTGGTCACGTTCGACCGCGGGCGAGCACGCCTGCACCGCGGAGCGTTCGCATGACGACGCTGGCGGGGCACACCCTCGACAACCGCTATCAGGTCGACGAGCTGATCGGACGCGGCGGGATGGCCGACGTGTACCGCGGCATCGACAAAATGCTCGACCGCGCGGTGGCGATCAAGGTGCTCACCGAGCGCGACGACGGCGAACAGGACCGCTTCTTGCGCGAAGCGCGTTCGATGGCGCGCTTGAACCACCGCAACATCGTCGCGGTCTACGACGCCGGACGGAGCGACGGCTGGTCGTACATCGTGATGGAGTTGGTCGAAGGCCGCACGCTCGGCGCCGTCCCGGCGCACGAGCTCACGATCCACACCGCGATCCGGCACTACATCGACATTCTCGAGGGCCTCGAGTACGCGCACGAGCGCGGCGTGATCCACCGCGATCTCAAGCCGGCCAACGTCATGGTCGTCCCCAGCGGCGCGGTCAAGGTGATGGACTTCGGCCTGGCCCGCCGCATGAGCGAGATGTCGAGCGTGACGACGGCGGGCGAGATCGTCGGCACGATCGCGTACCTGCCGCCCGAACGGTTTCTCGGCAAGCTCGCCGACGAACGCAGCGACCTCTACTCGGTCGGCGTGATGCTTTACGAGACGTTCGCCGGCGCGCAGCCCTTCCGAAGCGAGAGCGACGATCTGGTGGCGGTGATCTTCGGGCACGTCAACGAACCGCCGCCGTCGCCGCGCTCCCACAATCGCGCGGTCCCGCCGCAGATCGAACGCATCATCCTGAAACTGCTCGAAAAAGAACCCGACCGGCGCTATCAGACCGCGCGCGAGGTTCTCGCCGAACTGCGCACGCTGCTCGGCACGGGTCAGCCGTCGGCCGATCCGAAACTGCAAACGAACGCGCCGCCGCCCGCCGGGAAACCGTCGCGCGCCGCCAGCACTGCGGAAGCCGACGCGCGCGAAATCCTCGCGCGCACGTTCGGGCGCTCGAAGACGATCGACATCGGCTACTCCGAGACGCTGGCGGGAATGCTCGCGACCCGCAAACGCGACTACACGGAAGCGGCGCGCGCCTATCGCGCCGCCCTGGACGCGTTCGCCGAGGCGAACAACGAACTGGAGGCGGCGAAGACCGCGCTGAAGTACGGCACGATGATCCTGCAAAAGAACAGCGAGGGCAGCGTGCTCGACCGGCGCGAGCTTTCCGGTTCGGTGGACATTCTGACCGAAGCGCTCCCGGCGTTCCGCGGACGCTCGATGTTCAAAGAGCTCGAAGAGGGCGAACGGTTGCTCTACGCCCTTCAGCGCACGCTGATCAGAACGCGCTGAAGCCAATGCGCGTCGATCGTTCCGCGATCTACCGGTTCCGCGCGATGTTCGGATTGGGCTTCATCGCCCTCGGCGTGGTAACGCTGTGGCGGGTGGCCACGGCGCCCGCGCCGACGAACAGCAAGATCATCGGTGTCGTCCTGGCGCTGGGGCTGATCGGCCTGGGCGTCGTACGCCTCGTGCAATACGCACGGATCCGAGCCGCCGGCAAGACGTGAGCTCGGCCGCCATCGAGGCGCTCGAGCATCGCGATGCCGGCGCGGCGATTCGCCGGCTTGCGACGCCGAACGCCCTGGCGCTGATCGGCGACCAGCTGCTCGGCATCGTCGACACGATCGCGATCGGGTCGCTCGGGACCGCGGCGCTCGCCGGGATCACCGGTGCGGCAGGCGTGTTCATGGTGCTCGGCATCGGGCTCTTCGCGTTCGGAACTGGATTGCGCATCGTCGGCGCACAGGCGATCGGCGCGGGCCAGAGCGAGCGATTCGGCTCGATCGTGCGCTCGGCGATCCTTGTGCCGCTGGGGATCGCGCTGATCGCCGCGCTGGCGGCGATCCCCGGCGCGCAACCGCTGCTGCAGGCGATCCTGCCGCGCGGAGCTCCGCTCGACGCGTCGGCGCACTACCTCATCCTGCGCGCGTTCTGCCTGATCCCGATGGTGTGCAGCGGCATGCTCATCATGGCGTTCGCGACCGCGGGCGATTCGCGCCTGGCGCTGCGCGTGCTGATCGTCATCAACGCCGTGCACGTGCCGCTCGTGTTCGTGCTCGCGCTCGGTACGGGCACGCATCATCCCTTCGGTCTCACCGGCGCGGGCATCTCCTCACTCGCCGCCGAGCTGATCGGGCTGGCTTACGCGATCGACCAAACGCGGCGCCGCCCGGAACTGCGCATCTTCGCGTCGTGGCGCGTCGATCGAAATCTCGTTCGCGTGACGACGTCGCTGAGCTGGCCCGAATTCGTCTTCCTCACGCTGCAGATTCTCCCCGAACCGGTCACGATCGGGCTGCTCGCGCCCTACGGCACCGAAGCGGTGGCCGCGTTTCGCGCGTTGTCGCTGGTGAACGACGCGACGTGGGCGCTGCCGGGATCGCTCGGCGACGCCGCGGAGGTCATCGTCGGCCAGCGCATCGGCGCGCGCGACTATGCCGGTGCAAAGACGTTCGTGCGCGCCGCGTTGCGGATTGCGCTGCGCGTGAGCGTCGGGGTCGGCGCGCTGGTCGCCCTGCTGGCGTGGCCGCTCGCGGCGCTCTGCACGCTGAACCCGGCGCTCGCGACGGTCGCCGCGCTTCCGCTGGCCGTCCACGTCGGACTAACGTTGCCGCTCAAGTGTTGGGCGATGACGGTGCTCGCACCGATTCGCGCATCGGGCGACACGCGCTTCGTGATGGTGATGGGGATCGGCATGACGGCGATCGCGATCGCCGGGATCGCGCTGGGCATCCACACGCTGCACCTGGGCCTGTGGGCCGTCCCGCTCGGCTGGACCGCGGGCTGGGTCTTCCGCGGCGTCGTCACCACGATGCGCCTGCGCGGCGGCGATTGGGAACGCCGCCGCCTCGCGGTGTGAACGCGAGCCGGCGGGTCGCTCGAACGCGCGGCCAACTTCGGCCGCAATTCACGCGAGTGAGCTTGCCGCACCGCTCCCGTTGTCACCCCGAGCTTGTCGAGGGGCCCGTCGTCATCATGAGCGTAGTCGAATGATGACCCCCAATCGCGAAAGCCGCAACGCGGGATCGCGCCGCGACTTCGCGCGGCGCGACACGAGGGTTGCTCGACAAGCTCGCAATGACGAATCGCCCCATTGTCTGTTCGACTAGGCCGCTGCGGCGTTTACCTCATCTGCGACGCCGCGGCGCCTCGTCGGCGTCGAAAATGTCGAAGAAGATCGTGAGTTCGGGGCGTTCGTGCATGATCGGGTGGATCTGCTTCACCGTCTCGACGGACTCGGGCGTGAGGCGGTGGGTGCCGAGCGCTTCGAGCTTTGCGTTCGTCTCCGCGACAGCCGCGGGATCGAGCCGGTCGCGCAGCCACGCTTCGAGTTCGGCTTCGTCCCCGGCGGCGGCGACCTTTGCTCGCAGTTCTTCCATGTCGAGTCCGACGCGCTTGCACATGTAGGCGCTCACGCCGTCGGCGCGGTTCAGGTACAGCCCGAGTTTGCCGCCGGGCTGTTCCGCGCGCAGCTTGTCGACCGTGCGCGCCATGAAGTAGAGGCCGGCGAGCTGCTCGCGCGGTCCGCGCGGCATCTGCTTCTCGAGGTCCAACGGTCCCATGGCTCTTCTCCTTGTGGTCGGGCCCTCAGCGGGTGAGGTAGCGCTTGCGCAATTCGTCGAGCACGACGGCGAGCAGGATGACGGCGCCGAGCACGATGAGCTGCGTGTAGGATTCGACGTGCAGCAGGTTCATCACGTTGTAGAGCACGCCGATCAGCAGCGCACCGAAGAACGTGCCCACGATCGAACCGCGTCCGCCCATGAGCGACGTGCCGCCGACCACGACGGCGGCGATCGCCTGCAGCTCGTATCCGCTCCCGTTCTGCGGGGCGCCGGACGAAAAGCGCGCCGTCAACAGGAGTCCCGCCACGGCCGCGCAGCTGCCCGAGATCACGTACACCAGCGTCTTGACGCGCCCGGTGCTGATGCCGGCGAGACGAGCCGCTTCCTCGTTCCCGCCGAGCGCGAGCACGTAACGCCCGTAGGCCGTGCGGCCGAGCAGCACGGAGAACACGATCGCGACCGCCGCCATGACGAGCACCGCATACGGCACGCCCGGAAAGCCCGGGATGCCGCTGAGCAGATAGCCGGTGCCGAGCCAGTCGAACGCGGCGCTGTTGTGCAGCGGGATCGGCTGACCGTGCGCCAGGATGAACGCGAGCCCGCGCGCGACCTGCATCATCGCGAGCGTCGTGATGAACGGCGGCAGGCCCAGCTTCACCACCGGAAGCGCGTTGATGTAGCCCGCGAACGCGCCGACGCCGACGACGGCGAGCACGGTGACGACGAAGTTGCCCGGTCCGCCGAACGGCAACGCGTTCGAGACCTGCGCCATCACGACGCTGGTGAGCGCGATGAGCGAACCGACCGAGAGATCGATCCCGGCGGTGATGATGACGAACGTCTGTCCGACCGCCATGATCGTGTTGACGGTGATCTGACGCAGGATGTTGGTGATGTTGCCGGGCTCGAGGAAGTTTCCGTGCGCGAGCGCGTTGACGACCAGGACCACGGCGACGAACCCGGCTGCTAGGGATACCGTGCGTATCGTCGCGGCGCGGCGCGCCTTCGCGGCGGCCTCGCCCGCGGTCGCATCGAGCACGGCTTTGACTTCGGCGATAGGCTGGCTCAAGCGGCGACTCCGGTGGCGACGGCGATGACCTTTTGCGGCGTGGCTTCGCCGCGCGCGAACTCCGCACGAATCGTACCGCCGCGCACGACGAGCACGCGATGCGACATGCCGAGCACCTCGGGGAGTTCGCTGGAAACCATCACGATGCCGGCTCCCTGCCGCAGCAGCTCTACCATCAACGCGTAGATCTCCGCTTTCGCACCCACGTCGATGCCGCGCGTCGGCTCGTCGAACAGGAAGACGCGCGCCTGGCCGATCAGCCACTTGGCGAGCACGACCTTCTGCTGGTTTCCGCCCG
>JAQBPM010000479.1 GCA_028287525.1 Vulcanimicrobiota bacterium
CCAGCACGCTGTTCCGGGGACTGCGCCGCGAGCGCGACGCCGTGGTGGTCGAGTACGCCGACACCAAAGCGGGGACGCGCCGGGCGATCCGCGCCCGCAACGTCTTTTTGGCCCAGGGCTCGAGCGCTCGGCTCGACGACGTAGACCCGCGCTTCCGCCATGCCGGCTGGAACGCGGGCCTCATTACCTGCCTGCAGTACCGCGTCTATCCCGAGCGCCCGGCCGTCGCGCGGACGTACTCGACGCTGGAGATGCACTACTACGTCAGCCCGCGGACGGGCCACAACGTCATCGCCTGGATGTTTCCGAAGCGCGACCACCTCTCGATCGGCCTGGGGATCCAGGCCAAGATCCCCGGCGCCGAGCTGCGCGCGGAACTGGACGCGTTTTTGGCGACGGTTCAGGGCCGGCTGTTCGCGGGCGTCCCTTACACGATCCGCACCGAGGGCAACCTGCTCTACGGCGGCCTACCGCGGCCGGCGATCGGCGCGGAGGGCGTGATGATCGGCGGCACGGCAGCCGGGCTGGTCGACGCGACCACCGGCGAGGGGATCCACGAAGCGGCCACTACCGGCCGCATCGCCGCCGAAGCGGTCGCCGCCGCGCGCGAGGCGGGCGCGCACGAACCCAGCGCCGTCTACGAACGCGGCGTGAAACGCGCGTTCTACGGACGGCTGCGCCATCGCCAGCGGCTCATGACGATGCTCGAACGCAAGCCTGCCCGCTTCGATGTGCTGTTCGATCAGCTCGAGCGCACACCACGGTTCGCCGAGCTGCTTCAGCGCGATCGCAACGCATTCTCGCCGATGGAATGGATGTATCTCTATGGTCAGGCGGCCAAGTTTTCATTTGCCGCCTTGCGGGTGTGATCCCTAGACTCCGATGCTGCGTTTCTTCGTCGATCGTCTGATCCGGCTGCTCCTCGTGCTCGTCGCCATCACCGTGGTGAGCTTCCTTTTCATGCACGCAATTCCGGGCGATCCGGTCATCTTGCGGCTCGGCGAGCACGCCAGCCCGGCCGAGGTCGTCCACCTGCGCGCCGCGCTCGGTTTGGACAAGCCGTGGTTCGTGCAGCTCGCGTTGTATCTGGCGGCGGTGGCGCACGGCGATCTCGGCGTCTCGGTGTTCGACGCGCAGCCCGTCGCGCAGAAGCTCGCGCAATATTTTCCCGCCACCCTCGAACTCACGCTCGGCGCGATGCTCTTCGCGATCGTCATCGGCATCCCGGCGGGCGTGATCGCAGCGGTACGTCACCGGCACGCGATCGACGCGCTCACGATGAGCGCGGTGTTGCTCGGCGTCTCGATCCCGGTGTTCTGGCTCGGCTGGATGCTCGTGTACGTGCTCGCGGTGCTCCCGTCGCACGCCGGCCTGAACCTCTTCCCGATCTCGGGCCGGATCGCGCTGACGTACTTCGTCCCCACGCGCACCCATCTCGTCGTCGTCGACGCGCTCCTGGCCGGCAACGGCCGCGCCGCACTCGATGCGCTGTGGCATCTGATTCTGCCCGCGATCACGCTCGGCACGATCCCGCTGGCGATCGTCGCGAAGATCACGCGCAGCGGAATGCTCGACGTGCTCTCGTCCGACTACATCCGTACGGCCCGCGCGAAGGGCCTGGACGAACGCGCGGTCGTCGTGCGTCACGCGCTGCGCAACGCGCTAATCCCGATCATCACGATCCTCGGCCTGCAGACCGGCCTGCTGCTGGGCGGCGCCGTGCTGACCGAGTCGATCTTCGCCTGGCCCGGCGTCGGACGGCTGGCCTTCGAAGCGATCTCGAACCGCGACATGCCGCTGATCAACGGCTGCATGCTGCTCTTCGCGACCGTCTTCGTGGTCGTCAACACCGGCGTCGACATGCTCTACGCCGTGGCCAATCCCCGAATCCGGTATAGCTGAGAGCACGATGGTGATGGAGCGAGCGCAGCAGCATCGTGCGCTACCTGAATTGATGTTGCGAGCTCGGACTGGGGGCCCCGCGGTGCGAAGCACCGTGGGGGGCGCGGAGCCTGGGGCGGAGCGCCGTTGTTAGACATCTCCGATCTCGAATTCACGACGCTGCGCGATTTGGTTCGCGAGCGGTTTGGGATTTGGTATGACGATCAGAAGCGGTTTCTGCTGCTGAGCCGGCTTTCGACGCGGGTCGCGAAACGCGGCTTCGAGACGTTCGGCGCGTACGTACGCTTTTTGAAAGACGATCTGCGCCGGGAAGAAGAGTGGACCGATCTCGCCTCGGTGCTCTCGAACAACGAGACCTACTTCTTTCGCGAACGCGCGCAGCTCAAGGCGCTCGCCGCCGGAATCCTCGATGAGTTCGTCAAGCGCTCGCCGCGGGTGCGCCTGTGGTCGGCGGCGTGCTCGTCGGGGGAAGAGGCCTTTTCACTGGCCATGACCTTGATCGAGACCGGCAAGATTCCGGACGCCATGCTCTCGATCCGCGCCACCGACATCTCGCCGCGCGTCCTCGAGCTGGCGGAGAAGGGCTACTACCGTGCGCTCTCGTTCCGTGCGACCGAGGCGCCGATGCTGCACCGCTGGTTCCGCGCCCAAGGCGACGGGTTCGCGATCGACGAGCGCGTGAAGAAGCTGGTGTCGTTCGGCAGGCTCAACCTGCTCGATAGCGCACGCGTCGCAGCCGAAGGACCATTCGATGCCATATTCTGCCGCAACGTGCTGATCTATTTCGACAAGCCGACCCAGAAGCGGGTCGTCGAGTCGTTTGCGAAGGCGCTCCGGCCTGGAGGCTACTTGTTCTTGGGCCACGCCGAATCGCTCTTTCACCTGACCGATCTCTACGAGCCGATCATCGGCCCCGACGCAATCGTCTATCGCCTCAAGGGTGACCCCATGAAGCTCAGGGTGACCGCGTGAACGTTCCGCCGCGCCTCATCTCCGTCGTGGTAACCGACGACTCGGCGTTCATGCGCCGCGCGATCCAAAAGATGCTGGAGAAGGAGCCCGAGATCCGCGTCGTCGGCGCGGCGTCGAGCGGCGAAGAAGCGATCGCGATGATCGAGCGCCTGCGGCCCGACGTCGTCACCATGGACGTCGAGATGCCGGGGATGGGCGGTCTCGAGGCGGCGCGGCAGATCGTCGAGCGGCGCGGGCCGCCGATCATCATGGTCAGCGCGGTCACGCGCGAAGGCGCCGAGATCACGCTGCGGGCGCTGGAGATCGGCGCCGTCGACTTCATCCCCAAACCCGACTCGGCGCTGATCGACATCGTCAACGTCCAACGCGAGCTGGTCGAGAAGGTCAAGCACTTCGGCTCGCGCGGAGCCTATCTGCGCGCGATGCAATCCTCGCGCGGGCGCAGTGCCGAGCCGCGCCGCGCGCCGGTCATGCCGCCTCCGCCGCCGGCGGTCCCGCCGCGGCCGGCCCGGGTCGCGCGCGCCGGCAGCTTCACCTGCGTCGCGATCGGCACCTCGACCGGCGGCCCGGTCGCGCTCTCGCAGATATTGCCGAAGCTGCCGGCGGCGTTTCCCGTCCCGATCGTCGTCGTGCAGCACATGCCTCCGGGCTTCACGCGTCCGCTCGCGGAGCGGCTCGACGCTTCGAGCCGGATTACGGTCGTCGAGGGCGCGCACGGCATGCCGCTCGCGGTCGGGACGGCGATCATCGCGCCGGCCGGAAAGCAGCTGCGGCTGGAGCGGACGCTCGGCGCGGTCACGGTCGTGCTCGGCGACGACGCGGTGAGATCACTCCACGTCCCCAGTGTCGATGCGATGGCCGCATCGGTCGGCGAGGTCTATGGATCGGGAGCGCTGGGCGTCATCTTGACGGGTATGGGGCATGATGGAGTGGTGGGATTGCGGGTGATTAAGGACCGCGGTGGATTCGTGGTCGGACAAGACGAGGCCAGCGCCGTGGTCTACGGGATGCCACGCGCCGCGGCCGTCGCCGGACTGGTCGACCGCGTCGTGTCGCTCGATGCGGTCGCGCGCACACTCTGCGAGCTGACGGGTGCGGTCTATGCCGGGATTTAACCAAGCCGATACCAGAAACGAACCGTTTTCGGCGGGACCCGAGGGGAGCTTTAGCCGTGGGCCGTGAACCGGAGAGTAATTGGGGACGGCGCTGGGTGACGTCCCGTCTTTGGAGCATGCCGTGAAAGCACTCCGCGAATCTGCACGTTACGTCATCGGCGGGCTCGAACTCAGCCGCGAAGAGATCGTCCACAAGTATCTGCACCTCGTGAAGTATGTCGCGGGGCGCATCTCCATCAATTTGCCCCCGAACGTCGAGATCAACGATCTCATCAACGACGGCATCCTCGGTCTGATCGACGCGATCGAGAAATATGACGACGAACGCGGCGTAAAATTCGAGACCTACGCGATCACGCGCATCAACGGTGCGATCCTCGACGCGCTCCGCGCGCTGGACTGGGTTCCCCGGGCGGTCCGGCAACGCGCCCGCGAGCTCGAGCGGACGTACCAGGAGCTCGAAATCGAATACGGCCGTGCCGCGACCGAAGACGAAGTCGCCGCCAAGATGGGGCTCACTCGTAAAGAGCTCGACGTCCTCATGCAGAAGATCCGCGGCACCGCGGTCCTCTCGCTCGAAGAGTTTCTCCCCAACGAGCGCGGTTACGAGATCCCGCTGCTCGACACGCTGCGCGACGACGGAACCGAAGTCACGAGCGCCGTTGAGGCCCGTGAGATCAAGCTCGCGCTGGTCCGAGCCGTCGACGAGCTGCCGCCCCAAGAGCGCACCGTGATCTCGCTCTACTACTTCGAGGGCCTCACGCTCAAGGAAATCAAGGGCGCGCTGAACGTCTCTGAGTCGCGGGTCTCGCAGATCCACGCCCAGGCGGTGATCCACCTCCGCACGAAGCTACGCTCCCTGCGGAACGACCTCGGCTATCGTGAGGGCGACCCGACCGTGAAGCAGAAATACACCCGCAGAAACGCAGCCACCACCCCGAGCGGCGACGTCGGGGCGACCGGCTAGCAAAGGGTCCAGGACCCGAGAGCAAGGAGGCCACCCCCGTGGCGATCCGTCCGACCGACATTCAGGGGGCGATCTGGCAAGCGGTGCAAACAGCTCCGCTGAATCAACGTGCGCAGGAAGCGCCGCGCGAAGCGCAGGCCGCGGCCCAGGCCGCGTTCGCCGCGCAGCTCGCAGAGCGCCAAGAGACGGTCGACGAAACGGCCGAGTCGCTGGGGAACCGCGTCGATGCCAACGCCGACCGCGAAGCCCGCGGTGAGGCCCACGAGCGCGACGGCAAGCGCCGTAACGCGTTCGAAGACGTCGTAGACGAAGCGGCCGGATTCGACGAACCGCGGCATCTGATCGACTTCACGGCGTAGCGTCCGTGCGATGAGCGAGCGTCCATGAGCATCGATCCGCTCGCGGCGGGAGTGGCGGATCTTGCAGCGCTCATCGACGCCGAACTC
This sequence comes from Vulcanimicrobiota bacterium, assembly GCA_028287525.1. Lineage (GTDB taxonomy): Bacteria > Vulcanimicrobiota > Vulcanimicrobiia > Vulcanimicrobiales > Vulcanimicrobiaceae > Vulcanimicrobium. The sequence continues at coordinate 5,403 of JAQBPM010000479.1, forward strand.
GCGTCGCTCGCCGCCGACGCGCAAGCGTTGCGCGCGTTGCTGGTCGTGGATGCGGTGGTGACGGCGCGCGTGCTGCCGTCGAACGGCCTGACCGACTTGCTCGAGATCGCCGGGCGGCGCGTAGCGGCGTCGCTCCCGCCGACCGTGCGTCCGGGCGACGCGCTGCAGGTGCGCGTCACCGGCTTCGACGGCGAGCGCATCCTGTTGCAGATCGTCGCGACGGGCGCGCAGGCGGCCGTCGAAACCGGTCCCGCCATCGTGCCGCTTTCGCCCGATCCCGGCCTCTTCGCGCCCGCACCGCTCCCGCCGGCCGGTTCCTCGTCGCAGCCGCAACCCGCCGTGCCGACCCCGTCATCGCCGCCGGCCGCGACGCCCACGGCGCCTTCCGCGGTGACGACAGCCCCGCCCACGCCGCCGGGTCTCGGCGGATCGCTGGGCGCGGTCGTTTCGCGCGCGTCCGTCGCGGCGCCGTCGGGTGAACCGGCCGCGCCGCGCGTCGACCCCTTGCCTCGCGCGGTCGTCGCCGCCGGGGCGCCCACATCGGTCGAGGCGCGCCTCATCGCCGCGCGAGCGACGACGGCGCCCGGATCCGCAGCGCCGGCGCCTGCCGCACCGGAGCTGCCCGCGCATTTCATCGCCCCGGCGCCGCCGCCGATTCCGGCGCAACGCTTCGTGGCGCCGCCGCAGATCGCGCCGAAGATTGTCCAGGGGCAGAACCAGAACCAGAACCAGAACGTCGCGCCGGCCGAATCCCTTGGACGGCGCCCCCCCGCGTCGCCGCCCATGGCATCGACCGCGGCGTCGGCGAACACGTACACCGGCAAAACCGGCTTGGCGGCATACGCGGAGCCGGTCGCGCTGCTGCGCGCGCTGCGGCTGCTGGTGACGCCGAGCAACGTCGCGTCGGCAACGCTGGCGCTCGCGCGGCCCGACCATCTGCCGAACGCCTTGGCGACGCTCGAACGCGCGTTGCCGGGCGCCGCCGTCGAACCGCACGTCGCCACGCTGCGCACGCTGATCGCGTTCGTCGGACGCATCGACCCGCGTTCGCCGGCGCTGGCGGCGCAGATTGCGGCGTACGTGGAGCACGTCGTCGACGGTGCCGAGCCGAAACTCGCCACGCTGCTGGCCGCCGCGCGCGCATCGGAGAGTCCCGCGCTGCCCGGGGCCGCGCCGAACGCGACCGCGAACGCCGCATCCGCGACGGCGCAACCGCATTCCGGCGCAGCGGCCGATCGTCCGCCGGCAAATCCTTCGGCCGCGCAAGCGACGCGTCATCCCGCAGCTCCGGCGCCGAACTCGGATGCGGCGCGGACGGCGGCGCACGAACCGCGACCGCCGATTCCCGCGGCTATCGTCGCCGAACGCAGCGCGGCGCTGAGCGCCGATCTGAAGCAGACGATGCTGGTGCTCGCGAGCGATCCCGCGACGCCGGATGCGCTGGCTCCGGCGCTCGCCGGAGCGATCAGCGCGCTGACAGCGGTGCAGGTGTCGGCGGCGCAAACGTTCGCCGCGAACCCGAACGGTATCGCGTTCACGATCCCGCTCGCCACGCAGAACGGGCCGGCCAGCGCGCGGATCAGCGTTTCGCGCGACGCTCCGCAGCGCGGCGCGAAGCTCGACGGCGAGAACTTCCGCATCGCGTTCGTGCTCGACACGGCGCACTTCGGCACGGTGGCGATCGACTTGGTGACGGTCGGCCGCGACGTCACGGTCGACGTGCGCGCCGAGTCGGCGCCCGCGATGCGCGTCTTCCGCGACGCGCTCGGTCGCCTCACTGAACGGCTGGAATCGCTGCGCTATCGCGTCGCATCGGCCGGCGCGTCGGTCGGCATCACCTCGACGGTCGGCGTCGAGGCACCGCCCGCGCCGGCCGTCGATCCCAACGCCGTGGTGGACCGATCAGCATGAACCCTCGCTATTACGACGCCCGCCGCAACGCGCCCGATCGTCCCGTCGCCGCGGCTCTTTCGTATGACCCGGTCGGCGCGGAGCCGCCGGAGATCGTTGCGGTCGGCCGCGGGTTGACCGCCGAGGAGATCGTGCGGATCGCGCGCGAGCACGAAATTCCGGTGCATCAGGATGCCGGTCTCGTGCAGGCCCTCTCCAAGCTCGAGGTCGGCCAGGCGCTGCCGCGCGAGCTGTATGCGGTCGTCGCCGAAGTCCTCGCCTTCGTTTACGCCGTCGACGCGCAGGCCGCGGGATAGGTCCGGCGCGGCGCCGAATAATTCTCTCCGTGAAAATACGGAGATACGCGCCGTTTCCGGTCGCGGCGCTGCTCGCGTGCGTGTTGGGCGGCATCCCCGCGCTGGCCGCCGATCCACCGGCCCCCGCGTCACCTACGCCGGCAGCGTCGGCCGCGCCGGTCGCGTACCCGCCGGCGGCTGTGACGCACCACAGCGTAACCGTCGGCGGCCGCACGATCGCGTACACGGCGCGAGCAGGCACGACGACGCTGCGCAACGCCGACAACGAAGAGATCGCGCAGGTGTTCTCCGTCGCGTACACCGCCGACGGCGCCGACACGCGGACGCGTCCGGTGACGTTCTTCTGGAACGGCGGGCCCGGCTCGTCGTCGATGTGGCTGCACATGTCGTCATACGGGCCGGTGCGCGTTCCGGTCCCGTCGAACGCCACGCCGCCCGCGCCCGGCGTGCAGGTCGCGCCGAACCCCGACTCGCTGATCGACACGAGCGATCTCGTCTTCATCGACGCGGTCGGCACGGGCTACAGCCAGATCGCCGGAAAGGGAACGCCCAAGACATTCTTCGGAATCGACGAGGACGCGCACGCATTCGAACGCTTCATCCGCGACTGGGTGAACGAGAACGGCCGCTGGGCCTCGCCGAAGTATCTGTTCGGCGAATCCTACGGCACGATGCGCGCGGCGGTCGTCGTGGACGGGCTGCAGCACGCTGGAATGGCGATCGACGGCGTCGTGCTCGTCTCGTCGGTGCTCGATTACAACGCGCTCGACAACGGCCAAGGTCCGGGCGAGGACTATCAATACATCAGCTTTCTGCCGACCGAAGCCGCGGTCGCCTGGTACCATCATCGTGTCGCCGGGAACCCGCCGGACTTGGCGCGTTTCGTCGACGAGGTCCGCGCCTTCGCGCTGGGACCGTACGCGGACGCGCTGATGCGCGGCGACGCGCTCGACCCCGCGACGCGCCGCGGGATCGCCGAGAAAGTGCAAGCCTACACCGGCCTCGACGTCGCGTACATCGACCGCGCCGATCTGCGCATCGACCCGAGCCGCTTCGAGCACGCGCTGCTCGGCGCGAGCGGCTCGGCGACGGGCCGGCTCGACGGCCGCTACCAAGGTCCCGAGCTCGATCGCACGACCGACTCGGCGACCTACGATCCGGCCAGCGACGACTTGCTGACCGACGCGATGGTCGGCGCGTTCGGACGCTACGTGCGCGAGGATCTCGGCTACCGCGTCGAGCGTCCGTATCTGGGCACCAACTACGGCGTCGTTTCCTCGCACTGGAACTTTCGCCGGACGAACTCAATCGTCGCCCCGAACTCGTCGAAAGACCTCCGCGAAGCGCTGATCAAGAATCCGTATCTGCGCGTCTTCGCCGCCAACGGCTACTACGATCTGGCGACGCCGTTCTTCGGCACGGAGTACACGCTCAACCACCTCGGGCTGGACGCGACGATAAGCCGGCACATCGTGTACGGATTCTATCCGTCCGGCCACATGATCTATCTCAACGACGAGGCGCGGCGCGCGCTGAAAGCCGATCTCGTGAAGTTCTATCAGAAGGCGGCGGTGCGCTGATCATGCGACGACTCATCATCGCGCTCGCCGTCGCGGCGGTCGCCCTCGTCTCATCCGCGCCGGTGCGCGTCGCCGCGCAAGCGGCGTCGAGCCCGACGCCGTCGCCGCGCCCGATCCCGAAAGCCAAGGATGCGGTAACGCATCACACGATCTCGCTGGGCGGCCGGCGCATCGCGTACACCGCGCGCGCCGGCTCGCTGCTGCTGCACGACGCCGACGGCCAGCCGACGGCGAGCGTTTTCTACGTCGCCTACACCGCCGACGGCAGCCCTGCGCGCACGCGGCCGTTGACGTTCGTGTGGAACGGCGGCCCGGGTTCATCGTCGATCTGGCTGCACATGGGCTCGATCGGCCCCGTCCGCGTCAAAGTGCCGTCGGACGGATCGCAGCCGCCGCCCAACCCGCCGCTCGTCGAGAACGAGTCCTCGCTGCTCGACACCACGGATCTCGTGTTCGTCGACGCGGTTGGAACGGGCTGGAGCACCGTCGTCGGGCGCGGCAAGACGACCGACTTCTACGGGATCGACGAGGACGCGAAGGCGTTCACGCAGTTCATCGAACGCTGGGTCTCGCGCAACGGCCGCTGGCAGTCGCCGAAGTTTCTCTTCGGCGAGTCGTACGGCACGACGCGCGCCGCGAACGTCGTGAACCTGCTGCAGAACGACGGCATGGCGATCTCCGGCGTCGTGCTGCTCTCCTCCGCGCTCAGCTACAATCTGCTGCCGATCGGTCAAGGACCGGGCGAAGACATCAACTACGTGTCGTATCTGCCGACCGAAGCGGCCGTAGCGTGGTACCACCACAAGGTCGCGAGCAACCCGCCCGACCTGGCCCGCTTCGCGGACGAAGTGCGCGCCTTCGCCGGCGGACCGTACGCGCGGGCGCTACGGCGGGGCGATACGCTCGACGCGGCGACCCGCGCGCAGATCGTGGCGAAACTGCACGCCTACACCGGACTCGACACCGCGTACATCGAGGCCGCGAACCTGCGCATCGACCCGAATCGCTTCGGCGATCAATTGCTGCGCAGCCGCGGGCTGATCGTCGGCCGGCTCGACGGGCGCTATACCGGCACCGAGCTCGATCGCAACAGCACCTTTCCGAGCTTCGACCCATCCTCGACGATGGCGTCCTCGGCCTTCGTCGGTGCGTTCAACCACTACGCCCACGACGTGCTGCACTACATGGATGAACGGCCCTACGACGTGCTGGATTTCGGCGTGAACAGGTCGTGGAAGTACCAGCGCGGTGAGGATTCGAACGCCCCCAGCGTCGTCGCGGACCTGAAGTCCGCGATCGCCCAGAACCCCTCGCTGCAGATCCTCTCGGCGAACGGCTACTACGATCTGGCGACCGCGTTCTACGGTACCGAGTACCTGCTCGACCACATGAACCTGACGCCCGCGCAGCGCCGCCAACTCCACTACACCTACTACGCCTCAGGCCACGAGGTCTACCTCAACCACGACTCCCTCGTCCAATTCAAAACAGACCTCGTCCGCTTCTACAAGTCCTCGTCACCGTAATTTTGTCACCCTGAGCTTGTCGAAGGGCGACAATCGACGAACGCACCGACCGATGCGGCGGCACTGCGATGCAGCGCCGCCGCAATCGCATCGGCCGTGCATGGCGCCTTGCCGCCAAGCCACGCCGCGAGCAATCCCAGCTGCGCTTCCGCCAGATGAGCGGCGATCAGCGGCAACGGGATGACCGGTATCGCGCGGCGCAGGCGCGGCGTCGCCGCCAGCCGCTCATGGATCAGGTCGGCGAGGAAGCCGGCCATCAGCGGACGCGTCGGCCCGGCGAACATCACGCGGCTCAAGCGCCGGTTCTCCCAGAAGTGGCCGACGACACGCGAAAGCGCGACGGAGGGAGCCGGCGCGACCGCGTCCGCTAGGACCGCCAACAGCGGCGCGATGCTCGCTCGGAAGAGGTCGTCCAGCCCGTCGAAGTGATCGTAAAACGTAGAACGCCCGATATTCGCGTGCTCGATGATCTCGCGCACCGTCAGCCCGTCGTACCCATGCGCCAGCATGAGGTCGCGAAAAGCGGCCAGCAGCGTTTGCCGCGTGCGTTCCACGCGCCGATCCGGTTTCGTCACGCCGGTCGCCTCCGTTCTCTCGTTTCGGACATTCGCAGGCCGGTGTCCGAAACCGGACACGCGCGCGCGAAGCGCCATTGGTGTTCGGGCGCGAAGTGCTACGGTTCGACCGTGTTCGAAGAATCATCGTCTCCTTCCGCCGCAGCCGTCCCGAACGGGACCAGAGCCGGTATCCTCATCTCGGTGGGCGCGGCGCTCACGGTCTTCGCGGTGGCGCACCATCCGACCGTCGCCGGCCGCCCACCGGCCGAGGCGATCGTCGAGATCGTGCGGCTCGCGCAAATGGACCGGCTGGTGCACGGGTCGCTGATCGTGATCCTGGGTGGCCTGCTGTACGGCTTCACGGTGTTCTCTCTGCGGCGCGGCCTGCACCGCGAGACCGTCGTCGCCGCGCTGATCGCGTACGCCGTCGGCATCCTCAGCTCGATCGGTGCGGCGGTGATCGACGGCTTCATCACGCCCGACGTCGCCGCCCACTACGCGGGTGCATCGCAAGAGAACATTTTCGTCGCGGCGCGCCTGCTCAGCTACGGCGGCTCGGCGATCCAGGAACTGACCAAGCTCGGCATGTCAGCGATGTCGCTCGCGATGCTGCTCTGGTCGGCGAGTTTGATGCGCACACCGGGTGCGCTGCGCTACACCGGAATCCTGGGCTGTTTCGCTGCGCTGATCCCGATCGGCGTCCTCATCACGCAGAGCCACATCACGCCGAGCAGCCTGGGCGTCATCGTGCTCGCGCAAGGCATCTGGTACATCGCGATTGCCGCGCTGCTCATCCGCAAACTCGTGTAGTCAAGGTCTACATCGCGAGTTCGGTCATCGGCGGGAAGCCGTGCACCTTTCGTCCCTCGTCGGCGTCGTTTTTCATCGAGGACTTGTACAGCTCGAGGTGGCCGTCGGTCGCGAGCGGACGATACTTGTCGCGCATAGCCTGCATCGACACCTCGTCGAGCGGCGTGAAGCCGTCGGCGATGCGCACGTGATGATCGAGGACCTCTTGTGAGTCGATCCCGGTGATCGTCGTGAGCACGCCGGGCAGCGACATCGCATAGCGCAGCGCGTCGTCGGGCGCGACGCCGCCGGCTTCGATCAGGCGGCCTTCGGCGAAGCATTTCATGCCGAGCGCTTTGATCCCGCGCTCGCGCGCGAGCGGGAGCACTCCGCGCTCGAAGCTGCGATAGCTCGGGTCGCAGACGTTGAGCGGCATCTGCACGGTGTCGAAGGGGTACCCGCGTTCGATCATGTCGCGATGAATCTCGGGCCTTTTGTGGCCGGTAAAGCCGACGAAGCGAACCTTTCCGTCGCGCTTCGCCTGGTCGAGCGCTTCGACCGCGCCGCCTTTGGCGTAATGCCGGGCAGGATCGTCGTCGTACACGACCTCGTGGATCTGCCACAAGTCGAGATGATCGGTGCGCAAGCGCCGCAGCGACTCCTCGAGCTGCTCCATCGCGACCTTCCCGTCGCGCCCGTGCGTGCACACCTTCGACATCAGGAAGACGCCGTCGCGGCGACTGCCCTCCGCCAGTGCTTTGCCCATGCGCTCTTCGCTGACGTGCTGGTTGTACTCCCAAGCGTTGTCGAGGAACGTGATCCCGGCATCGATCGCCGCGTTCAGCAGGCGAATCGCCTCGCGTTCGTCCTCTATCAAGCCCAAATGGTAGCCGCCGAACCCGATCGCCGCGACGGCGACGCCCGGCGCAATCTCGCGCTGCGGAATCATGCAACCCACGTACCCACCTTCTAGGCGCCGGCCGCGAGACGGCGAATGTCGGTCCCCCGTGAGTTGGTTCGCAAAGCTCAAGACCGCGCTGACGCGCACCCGCGAGGCGTTCGGCGGCGAGCTCGAAACGATGGCGCTTGCTCGCCGTCCGGTCGACGAA
>JAQBPM010000380.1 GCA_028287525.1 Vulcanimicrobiota bacterium
CCTCCCGCATGATCGCGCGCGAACCCGGTTCCGTCCCGACCCTGGATCCGGATCATCAGCTGTTCGGTCTGGGGTACGCCCGGCCGGTCGCGCAGCGCGAGTTCGTGCGCGTCGGCGACGGCGGCACCTCGGTGCGCAGCGCGACCGTCGCCGAGGAGACGCCGGTCGCGCTCGTCTACAACGGTTGGCCGCACGTGGTCATGATGTGCACGCCGGAGGACCTGGAAGACTTCGCGCTCGGCTTCACGCTCACCGAGGAGATCGTCGATCGTCCCCGCGACGTCAAGAACATTCGCGCGGTGCGCCACAGCCAGGGAATCGTAGTCGAGATCGCGATCCCGGCACCCGCATCGGAGGCGCTGCGCAAGCGCGGCCGAACGCTCGTGGGCCGCACCGGCTGCGGGCTATGCGGCGTGACGACGATCGGCGACGCGCTGCGTTGGGGCCGCACCGTCGAGCGGCACCGGCTGATCCAGCCGGCCGCGCTTTTTCGCGCCGGCGAAGAGCTGCCGAGGTGGCAGCGCTACAACGAGGACGCGGGCGCCGTCCATGCGGCCGGCTGGGCGACGGTCGACGGCGCGGTCGTGCTCGCGCGCGAGGACGTCGGACGCCATAACGCGCTCGACAAGCTGATCGGCGCGATGGTGCGCGCCGAGTTCGATCCCGCCGAAGGCTTCGCCATCGTGACCAGTCGCGCGAGCTACGAGCTCGTACAGAAGTGCGCCGTGGCCGGAATCTCCCTGTTGGCGGCGGTCTCGCGTCCGACCGGCCTCGCGGTGCGCATGGCGGATGCGGCGGGTATCACGCTGGCGGCGCTGCTGCGCGGGCACAGCGTGAACCTCTACAGCCACCCGGAACAGATCCGCTCGCCGGACCACTGAGTTGGACGCTCAATGCCACCCTGGTGGCATCCTGGTGTGCGGTCCTAGACGCATGCTCATGGCGCAGATCACGGACACCCACGTCCGCCGCAAGGGCGATCTCCTGCACCACATGATCCATACGGGCCGGGAGCTTCGCCGGGCCGTGGCCGCGATCAACCTGCTCGTTCCGCGGCCGGATTTCGTGGTCGCGACGGGCGACCTCGTCGACCGCGGCAAGGCCAAAGAATACCGCCGGCTGCACGCGATCCTCGGCGAGCTGGCGATCCCGTATTTCCTGGTCGCGGGGAATCACGACGACCCGACGGTCCTGCGCGAGGAGTTTCGCGAGCACCGCTATCTTCCGCGCGCCGGGCCGCTGTGTTACGTCGTCGAGTCGCGACCCGTCCGGCTGATCGCGCTCGACACGACGCGCGGCCGCAAGCCGGGCGGAGGGCTCGACGCCGCGCGCCTGCGCTGGCTCGACGAACGGCTGCTCGAAGCGCCGGCGACGCCGACGCTGATCGCGATGCATCATCCGCCGTTCGACACGGGGATCCCGCCGGTCGACGCGCACCCGCTGCGTGGCGGCGAAGAACTGGCCACGCTCGTCGCGGCGCATCCGCAAGTCGTCCGCCTGATCGCCGGCCACGTCCACCGCGCCTGCGAAGTGCCGTTCGGCGGAACGATCGCATCGACGGCACCGAGCACGGCGCATCAACTGATCGTCGACCGCGGCCCGTCGGGCGCCTACACGCTGCGGGTCGAACGCCCGGCATTCGCGCTGCACCATTGGACGGGACGCACGGTCGTGACGTCGATCTGCCCTACGACGGACGGCGAAACGTCGCTGCGCGCCGTGTCTTAGCCGGCGCGTCGCCCGGTCGGCGCGAGACGGACGCGCCACAGCAGCGCCGTGCCCAACGCGAACTCGACGATGACGCACATGAGGGCGACCCGCGGGCCGAGTCCGGCGCTGCGCGCATCGTAGAAGGAGACCACCGGCTGAGTGATCGCCGGCGCCGCGACCTGCGCGACGGCCGCGGCGAGGTTCCATACGCCCATCGCCGAGGCGAGCGCAGCGCTCGGCAGCACGGCGTACGCGATCGCCCAATCGGCGGTGAAAAAGGCGCCCCACGCGGCGCCCGCCGCGATCGCGCAGACCAGCGCAACGGCGAACGTCGGCGCGGCCGCGAAGGCGCCGACGGCGATCCCGATGGCAAGGCACGCGATCGTGACGACGATTCGTTTGTCGAGCCGGTCGGCCGGGACTCCCGCCGCGGCCGCGCCTCCGACGCCCGCGATCGTGAACGCGAGGAAGAGGATGCCCGTCGTCGTGCGCGCGTCAGCGACGCCGAGCGACTCGCGCACGAAGAAGAACAAGAAGCCGAACAGCGTGTAGAACCCGATGTTGATCAGCGCGCGCGAGGCGATCACGATCCAGGCGTTCGTGTCGAGGCGCAATGGGCGCACGGTCTCGCGCGAGCCGGGCAGCGTGCGCGCGTAGGCGTCGGTTGCCCACCAGCTCACCAACAAGCACGTCGCGAGCGCGAACCCGAGCAGCGCGCCGTGCAGCACGATCGTGAGGGCCAAGCCGACGACGCTGCCGCTGAATTGGTACACGCTCATCCACGACGACGCGCGGCCGACGCGCTCGGGTTCGACGTAATCGCCGACGATCGCCTGATACGGGCCGCCGGCGACGTTCATCCCCACTTGCAGCGCCAGCATCGCAACCCATAGCCACGCGAGCGACGGCGCGATCGTCACGCCGATCACCGCGGGGACGGCGACGATCACTCCGGTGCGATAGAACGCGAGGCGGTGGCCGGTGCGTACCCGCTGCCGGTCGGAGAGGACGCCTGCCGCGACCTGAATCACCGCGGCCACCGCCGCGCCCACCGCGGCGATGAGCGCGTAGCGTGCGACCGCACCGGTCGCGCTCAGCGTGGAGACGCGGTCCTGCAGCACGACGCCGAGCACCGACGTCCAAACCACTTGGATGCCGAACCAGAACGCGCCCAAGCGCCAGGCTTGCGCTCCGCGCTGCCCGCTCACCACGCGCGGGCGGTCAGCGAGCATGCGTAGCGATACTCCTCGAGCGTGTCCACGTCGTAACACAATCCCGGATCGCAATCGCGCACGGCAACGACCGGCAATCCCAGCATGCGCGTGCCGTAGGCTTCGACGTCGGCGACGCCCAAACGTTTGACCGCGTAGCGCATGCAAAGCGACGGGCCGAGGAGCCGCGCGAGCGCGAAGAGGCT
>JAQBPM010000383.1 GCA_028287525.1 Vulcanimicrobiota bacterium
CACGTCGGTGCAGCCCGGAGCGACTGTGTACTCTTCCCGAGCGCCGACGATGCGCAGTCCTGAGCGGCGCATCGCCGTGAGGTGCGCGCCGCGCGCCACCAGGACGACCTCAGCTCCGGCCCGGGCGAGTGATGCTCCAACAAACGCGCCGATTGCCCCGGCGCCGACGACGGCATATCGCACCTGAGACCCCCTGGTTCGCCCGGCATTGCGGGCCGCTTCTGGTATGTGGTATTTTGTATACCAGACAGATCCGACTTTTGTCGATACCCCAGCGATACGATTTTTCTTTGTCATCCTGAGCTTGTCGAAGGACGGGCCACGATCGCCGCCCTCTTTGTCAGGGCGACGGAGGCCACGCGGGGTGACAAAAAAATGGCCCTTGACCGCAGGGGGAGGACCTGCTAAGGTCCGAAATACGGTATCCCGTATCCCGTAATTAGCCCGAATTGACCCGGTGAGGAGCGTAGACCATGGCCAAAATGACGGCAATGGAAGCTGCAGTGCGCGTGATGCAGAGCGAGGGCGTTGAGCTCGTGTTCGGGGTGCCGGGTGCGGCGATTCTGCCGCTTTACGACGCGCTCCGCAAGAACGGCGGCATCCGCCACGTCCTCGTGCGGCACGAAGAGGGCGGGACGCACGCAGCCGAAGGCTACAGCCGCGCGCAAGTCGGCCGCATCGGCGTCAACATCGGCACCTCCGGTCCGGCCGGAACGAACATGGTGACGGGGCTCTACTCGGCGATGGCCGACAGCGTGCCGATCCTGTGCATCACGGGTCAAGCGCCGCGCGCAAAACTCCACAAAGAAGATTTCCAAGCGGTCGACGTCGCCGCTATTACCGCGCCCGTGACGAAGTGGTCGACGACGGTGATGGAAGGCGCTCAGGTGCCGTACGTCTTCCGCAAGGCCTTCCAGCTGATGCGTTCGGGCCGCCCGGGTCCCGTGCACATCGATCTGCCGATCGACGTGCAGCGCGAGATCATCAACTACGATCCCGACGCCGACGAGCCACTCGAAATCACGCGCCCGCGTCCCGGAGAGAAGGCGATCCGCCGCGCACTCGACCTGCTGCTGACCGAGAAGGGTCCGCTGATCGTCGCCGGCGGCGGCGTGATCAACGCGGAGGCCTCCGCGGACCTGGTCGCGTTCGCCGAGCTGACGAACACGCCGGTCATCCCGACGCTGATGGGCTGGGGCACGATCCCCGACGATCATCCGCTCAACGCCGGCATGGTCGGCCTGCAGACGCAGCACCGCTACGGCAACGCGACGTTCCTCGAGAGCGACTTCGTGATCGGGATCGGCAACCGCTGGGCGAACCGGCACACCGGCAGCGTCGACGTCTACACGGAAGGCCGCACCTTCGTGCACGTCGACATCGATCCGACCCAGATCGGCCGCGTGTTCTCCCCCGAACTCGGCATCGTCGCGGACGCCGGCCTCGCGCTCGAAGCGCTGGTCGCGGAAGCCCGCGCACGTAAGGCCGCCGGCACGATCCCGGCGCGCGACGAGTGGGTCGGCGACGTTCAGGAGCGCAAGCGCACGATGCTGCGCAAGACCGATTTCGACGTCGTGCCGATCAAGCCGCAGCGCGTCTTCCAGGAGATCAACAGCGCCTTCGACGACGACACGCAGTTCGTCACGGCGATCGGCCTCTATCAGATCCTCTCCGGCCAGCTGCAGAAGATCAACAAGCCGCGCAACTACCTGATCTGCGGTCAGGCGGGACCGCTGGGCTGGGAAGTCTCGGCGTGCACCGGCGCAAAGCTCGCCAACCCCGCCAAGAACGTGGTCGGCATCGTCGGCGACTACTCGCTGCAGTTCATGATCGAAGAGCTCGCCGTCGCCGCGCAGTACCAGGTGCCGTTCGTGATGGTGCTGCTCAACAACGCCTACCTCGGGCTGATCCGGCAGGCGGAGAAGCAGTACGACATGGACTTCGAGGTGCAGTTGAGCTTCCGGAACATCAACGCGCCCGAGATCGGCGAGTACGGCGTCGATCACGTGAAGGCGGCTGAGGCATTCGGCTGCCGCGCCGTTCGCGTCTTCGAGCCGTCCAAGATCTCCGAGGCGATCGCGTGGGCGAAGCGTGAGTCGGAGTCGCTCAAGGTTCCGGTGATCGTCGAAGTCATCACCGAACGCGTGACCAACATCGCGATGGGCGGCGAGATCAACGCGATCAAGGAGTTCGAACCGATCGTCGATCTGCCGCGGAAGGAAGCGCGAGAACCCGCTCTCGCCTAGCGCGGGCAAAACGCGGCGGGAAGGTCCCGCTCGGCGGCGTGGAACGGCATCGGAGCCGTGAAAGACTCCGAGCCCGATTACCGCTTCACGCTGGCGAACGAACGTACGTACCTCGCGTACGTACGAACCGCGCTGGCGCTCGACGGCGCCGGACTCGCGGTGGTGCAGTTTCTCACCAAGGTCGGAAACCAGCGCGGTCGCGCGATCGTCGCGACCCTGCTGGTCCTCGGCGGACTCGGGACGATCCTGGCGGGATTCGCGCGGTGGCGCTCGGTGCAGGCGGCGATGCGGCACGGCGAGCCGTTGCCGCACTCGTGGATTCCGCTCGCGCTCACCGCCATCATCGGGATCGGTTCGCTCGCCGCCGCGATCGCGCTCGCGCTGCGGTGAATCCTGACGCGGCGCGGTCCGGTGCAGCGCGGGAGCGTACGGGCCTCGCGTGGCGGCGCACGGCGTTGGCGTTCGCGATCAACGGCGTGCTGCTCGCGCGTTCGTCCGACAAATGGATTGAGGTCGGAGCGCTGATCGTCTTGGCGCTCGCGGCGGGGATCGCGGCGATGTCGGCGACGAGTTTCCGCCAGCGGAACGCGCGCGGATGGCTCGCCGGCGGAAAACGGCGCGGCGAATTTCTCCTCGCCCTTGTCGGCGCCGTCAGCCTCCTCGACCTGGCCGACATCGTCCGGCAGTGACGCTGCAACCAGAGCAAGGGGACACCCGGTTGGAAGCGCCCGCAGACGCCGCATGCGAAAGGTCCTCGAAACGCACGCGTGCAGCGCTCGAAAGAGGCAGTCGACATGGACCTCATCACCGATATCCATGAAGCGGACCTGGTCGGGATCAAGCTCGTCGCCGAGTCGAATCAGTTCGCGATTTACGCTACCGGCGTAGAGACGTATCTCCTGGTGCAGCGCCACGCCGGCATGCCGTGGACCGGAGTCCGCATCTCGGGCGACGCGGTCTTTCGCGTCAGCGGGCTGCTGACGGAGGCGACGCGCGATTTGTATCGCGACGTGGCGACGCGGCTTTCGCCGATCAACCGTCCGGAGCCCGCCTACGAATCGCGCGTGCTCGATTCCGCGGAGTACGACGAACCGCCCGACACGGCCACCGAACGGCGCGATTTGTATGCGGACGATCTCACCGAAGAGCGCCAGATCTCCCCGGTGAAACGCGACCTTCTGGCAGCGACGCTCATGCTCGACCCCGACATCGCGTGATCCATGCGAAGCTGACGCGACACCTCACCCCCGCCGGCTCCCGCTGGGCGCTCAACGGCCGCGCGCTTCCGCAGACGGTCGGTTTGGACGAGCTGCTCTCGCTGGCGAGTCCGCAGCTTTCGTCGTTCCTCGAAGATCTGCCGCCGGGCGAAGCGCTCACGGCTCCGTTGCTGCCGCCGATCGAACCGCACCAGGAAGTCTGGGCGAGCGGCGTGACCTACTTGCGTAGCCGCGAGGCGCGCGAACACGAATCCGCGAGCGCGGACGTCTACCAAATGGTGTACTCGGCAGTGCGGCCGGAGCTGTTCATGAAGTCCGTCGGCTGGCGCGTGAAGGGCGACGGCGAACCCGTGCGCATCCGGCGTGACAGCGCGTGGAACGTTCCCGAACCGGAACTGGTGCTCGTGCTGAACAGCCGCATGGAGATCGTCGGCTACACCGCCGGCAACGACATGTCGTCGCGCGACATCGAAGGCGCGAACCCCCTCTATCTGCCGCAGGCGAAGATCTACGACGGGTCGTGCGCCCTCGGCCCGGCGATCGTCCTGAGCGATGCCCCGGCGTTGCGCGACCTCGAGATCCGGCTCGACATCATGCGCGGCGGCGCGAGCGTCTTCGCCGGAACCGTGAGCACCTCGCAGATGAAGCGCACGTTCGAGGAGCTCGCCCGGTGGCTCGGCGAGGAGCTGTCGTTTCCCGGCGGCGCGCTGCTCATGACCGGCACCGGTCTCGTCCCCGGCGACGATTTCACGCTGGCGATCGGCGACGTCGTGCACGCGACGGTGGGCGAGCTGCGGCTCACCAACACCGTCGCGTGCTGAACGCCGCCTACTTCGGCGCGTTGCCGAG
>JAQBPM010000397.1 GCA_028287525.1 Vulcanimicrobiota bacterium
TTCACAGGTGGTTCACGCTCCGAGCGGGTCACGCCGCATAGAATACGAGCGTGACGATCGTGGAATCCGCGCCGACCCGCTCGCCGGCACGCCTTGCGGCGCTCGACCGCTACTGGCGAGCGACAAATTACCTTGGTGCCGCGCAGCTCTACCTGCGCGACAACGCGCTCTTGCGGCGACCGCTTGAAGCAGCCGACTGCAAAACCCGCGTCCTCGGACACTGGGGGACCCAGCCCGGACTCAACCTCATCTACGCGCATCTGAATCGGCTGGTGAGCGACCGCGACCTGGACATGCTGCTCGTCGTCGGCCCGGGGCACGGAGCGCCGGCGATCTACGCCAACCTCTTCCTGGAGGGGACGCTCGCCGAGTACGACCCGAGCTTTGCCCGAGACGAGGCCGGCGCGGCCAAGTTGGTGCGGGAGTTTTCCTGGCCTGGCGGGATGCCGAGCCATCTGACCGCGCGCACGCCGGGCGCGCTGCACGAAGGCGGAGAGCTCGGATACGCGCTCTCGCATGCATATGGCGTCGCGCTCGACGACCCGGAACTCGTCGTCGCGTGCGTCATCGGCGACGGCGAAGCGGAGACCGGACCGCTCGCGGCTTCCTGGCTCTCGCACGCGATCATCGATCCGGCGGCCTCAGGCGCTGTGCTCCCGATCCTTCACCTGAACGGCTACAAACTTTCCGGCCCCACCATCCTGGCGCGCCTGACCGACGACGCCCTTCGTGCCTATCTCCGCGGCTTGGGCTACGAGCCGATCCTCATGCGGGTCGACGATGACCAAGCGCCGGACACGATGCACGACGGCATGTGGCGGGCGTTCGATGCTGCCTACGACCGTCTCGCGCACCGCCGCGCGGCAGCACGGCGAGGCGCCCAACCGATCGCGCCGCCTGTACTGGTGCTGCGCTCGCCGAAGGGCATGACAGGACCACGCGCGATCGACGGAAAGCCCGTCGCGAACACTCGGCGTTCGCACGGCATTCCGATCGCCGATCCGTTCACGAACGTGGAGCACCGGCACGCGGTGGAACGGTGGCTGCGCTCGTATCGGCCCGACGAACTTTTCGACGCGGCGGGCCGCCCCCAAGCCGATATCCTCGAGACTCTTCCGCCAAGCCGTCGACTGATCGGCCGCAATTCGCGTGCCAACGGCGGCGCGGGCCGGAAGCCGCTCGTCCTTCCAGCGTTGGAACCGCACGCCTGCGATTTCGCCCAGCCCGGCGCGACGTCGTGCTCCGCGACGCACCGTCTCGGCGGCTGGCTGGCGAACGTGTTTCACGCAAACGCGCACAACGCAAACTTTCGGCTCTTTTCGCCGGACGAAACGTCGTCGAATAAACTGGACGACGTGTTCTCCGTCACGTCGCGCGCTTGGGCGTTGCCGCAGATTGCGACGGATGAATCGCTCGCCCGCGACGGACGGGTGATGGAGATGCTCAGCGAGCACACGTGCGAAGGCTGGATGGAGGGATACGTCCTCTCGGGACGGCACGGAATCTTCGCGTCGTACGAGGGCTTCGTCCCGATCGTGGATTCGATGGTCGCGCAGTACGCCAAATGGCTCAAGATGGCGGGTGAGACGGCGTGGCGCAAGCCGCTCTCCGGACTGAACTTCCTGCTGACCTCGCATGTCTGGCGCCAGGAACACAACGGCTACTCGCATCAGGGCCCCGGCTTCGTCAACACCGTGCTCAACAAGAAGCCCGAGGCCGTACGCGTCTACTTTCCGCCGGACGCCAACACGCTGCTGTGCGTCATGGAGCACGTCCTTGAAAGCACTGACCGCGTCAACATCGTGGTCGCACCGAAGCAGGACGCACCGCAGTGGCGAAGTCTCGACGAGGCGCGCGCCGAGTTCAGCGCGGGCGCGAGCCGTTGGGCGTGGGCGGCCGATGACGCGAATCCGCACGTCGTGCTGGCGTGCGCCGGCGACGCGATGGTGGTCGAGACGCTGGCCGCCGTCTCGCTGCTGCGCACCCACGCGCCCACGCTGCGGCTACGGGTCGTGAACGTCCTCGACCTTTTCGCGCTCGCATCGCCGGAGATGCATCCCAGCGGTTCGGACGAGCGGCGGTTCGTCGAACTCTTCACCGACGATCGCCCGGTCGTGTTCGCCTACCACGGGTATCCGCGCACCGTCCACGAGCTGATCTACCGGCGCCCGTCACCGGGACGGTTCCACGTGCACGGCTACGTCGAAGAAGGGACCACGACGACGCCGTTCGACATGGTCGTGCTGAACCGGGCCAGCCGGTATCACCTCGCGCTGGACGCGCTCCGGCGAGCGGAGGAGACCGACGGATACCGCGTGCCAGCAGGCGCGCGCGGGTTTTGCGAAGACGCACTCGAGCGGCATGCCGCGTACATCCGCGAGCAGGGGTGCGACATGCCCGAAGTGGCCGGTTGGACCTGGGGCGGCTAGCCCGCGACGGCGATCACAGCAGTTTCGCGCGATCGATGCGCTTGCCGCCGGCGAAGATCGCCACCGGCGGCTTTTCGAGCAGCGCGATGTTCGTGCTGGGGTCGCCGGCGAACGCCGCGACGTCGGCGAGTTTTCCGACCGCCAGGCGGCCGCGGTCGGCGGTGCCGATCAGGTCGGCCGCGTGCGACGTCGCGGAGCGCAGCAGGTCCAGCGGCGCCATCCCCATCGTACGCAGCAGCGCGAAGTCTTTGTTGTTCTCGCGATGCGGGAAGACGCCGGCATCGGTACCGTAGACGATCTTCGCCCCGGCGGCGAGCGCGCGCTGCATGCCGGTGTCGCGCAGCACTGCGGCCTGGTGCGCCTTCTCGACGAGGTTCGCCGTGATCTTGTTGGGATTGCCCGGCTGCAGGATCGAGTCGAGCGCCCAGATCGTCGGAACGAGCGCCGTGCCGCGCTCCTTCATCGAACGCAGGGTGGCGTCCCCGACGCCGGTGCCGTGCTCGATCGAGTGGACGCCGCCGTTGACGGCCACCGCGATCCCGCGATCGCCGTGCGCGTGCGCCGAAACCTTCAGGCCGAACTTCGTCGCTTCGTCGACCACGGCTTGCACTTCGTCGAGGTTGAACTGCGGGACGTCGAACGCGTCGCCGTAGGAGAGCACGCCGCCGGTCGCGGTGATCTTGATCAAGTCGACATGGCGCTTGACGTGCTCGCGCACCTTTTGCCGAAAACCGTACGGACCGAACGAGACGCCCGACTCGATCGAGGAATCGACGTGTACCGACGAGGGCAGGTCGTTCGCATCACCGTGTCCGCCGGTGATCGACAGGGCCGGGCCCGCCGCGAGGATCCGCGGCCCGACCACGACGCCGCGGGCGATGGCATTGCGCATCGCGAGGTCGATGCCGTCGCCGCCGCCGACATCGCGCAACGTGGTGAAACCGTTGGCGAGCATCGCCTGGGCGTTGCGGATCGAACCGATCGCCGCCTCCGCGACCGAGTCGGCCGAATGCTCGCGGATCAGGTACGACGACGACACCACGGAGTTCGCGACGTGCGTGTGCGCGTCGATCAACCCGGGCATGATCGTCGCGTCGCCGAGGTCGACCACGGTCGCGTCGCTCCCCGCATCGCCCGCGTTGAACGAGGCGATCCGGTCGCCGCGCAGGACGAGCACGCCCGGCGTGCGCATCGCGACGCCGTCGAACAGCCGCGCGGCGCGCAGCACCGTCACGGACTCGGCGGCGCGGGCGCGCGACGGCCACGCCGCGGCGCCGAGCGCAGCCCCGAGCCCGCCGAGAAACGCGCGCCGGTCGAGCAGCGCGGCGGCGCGGGCGAAGACGGCCGGATCGAAGCGGCCGTGCGGGCAGCGGCAAGTGAGCGGATCGTGAACGTGCGCCATGCGCTACGCTACGCGCGTCGTGGTACGTCGACCTCCGTCGTGACGTGCGGCACCGGATGGTCGCGCACGAAGCCCCGCCAGAGATCCGGCGGGACGGCGACGTCGCCGCGGAACGGATAGTCCAACTCGAAGATCAGCACGAACATCGAGGCGATCGCCGCGGCGACGACCGCCGTCATGAACGCGTGGGCTCGGATGTTCGGCAGTCCGACCATGTAGCACAGGACGATGACCATCACGGCGCCCAGCAGCAGCGACGCCCATTCGAAGGGCGCGAGCCCGTTACTGTTGTCGTCGAGGCGGTGATGGCGGGCGTCGTGAATCTCGGAGAGATAGCGCAGCGCGCTCGACTGGGCCGTGCTCGATCCTGCGTCCGCCGGGCGAAAGCGCGCGGTGTCTTCGAAAGCCTGGGACACGATCGCCTCAGCGCGCCGGCTCGACCCGCCCCGGTGCATCGCCGGCCACTCTTCGGTCACCATCACCCCCGCATACTCCGCGAGCATGCCGCGCAGTTCGGCGCGCAATGGGGCGGGCAAGCCCGCGGAGACGTGCCACAGATCTTTCGCCGAGGCAACCTCCGCGCTGATGCGCTGCGTCGTGCCGTCGAACTGCTGCCAAACGATCGCAACGATGAAGGCTACCGTGACCGTGAACAGCCCCGCCACGACGCCGATGAAGAGCCCCGCGACATCGTTATGGGCGTGGAAGTCGACCTTCGGAAGCGCGCGTCGCTGAACGATCAGTCCGGCGCACGCGAGCGCGGCAAAGACCAAGACCGCGAGGGTCAGCAACAGCCAGGAAGGGATCGCGTAGAACACCGTCATCGCGCGAGCCGCCCGCGGACGTCACCGGACAATGCGGCCGGGTCAGTCAACTTCGCGCGCGTTCAGATCGACCAGCGCGCCGTTGATCCCGCTGCCGCGATCGCTGGCGAGAAACGCGAGCGCGTCGGCGACTTCCTGCGGCGTCGCCGCCGCGGCGAACGCGTCGGCGTCGTAGTACGAGCGCGCGGCTTCGGTCGCGACGCCGCCGAGGACGAGCGCGTTGGCGACGATCCCGTCGTCCTTGTGCTCGCGCGCGATCGCCTGCATGAGGACGTTGACGCCCGCCTTCGCTGCGCCGAAGAGCCCACGGCCGGGCGCCGGCTGCTTCGACGAACCGGCCGTCACGACGACCATCCGGCCGCGCGAACGCGCGTCGTCGAGATACGGCTGATCCAGCATCGCGCGCAACGCCGGCAGGGCGAGGTTGTACGCGCTCTCGAGAAAGCCCGCGACGTTCTCGCGCAGGTCCGCGATCGACGACTCCACGAGCGGGACGACCTTCGCCGCGCCGGCCAGGCTCACCAGCGCGTCGATCCGCCCGAACCGCTCGACGCACGCGGCGATCGCCGCCGCGGCCTGCGCGGGGTCGGCGACATCGCACGCAAACGGGATCGCCGCCGCCGCTTCGTCGCCGTCGAGAACGTCGTCGATCGCGGCGCGGGCACGTTCGAGGGAGCGAGAGAGGACCAGCACGCGCGCGCCTTCGCGCACGAACGTCGCGAGCGTCGCACCGCCGACCCGGCCCGTCGCGCCGGCCAAAACGATGGCATCACCACGCAGCAGCATCATCGTGGTGTACGACGCCGGCCCGGAGACTTCCGCGCGCGGAAGCAGGTGGCGAGGTGATCGTCGACGACGCCGGTCGCCTGAAGGAACGCATAGCAGATGGTCGATCCGACGAAGCCGAAGCCGCGCGCGCGCAGGTCTTTGCTCAGCCGGTCGGAGAGCGGCGTCGACGCGGGGACGTCGGCCGAACTCTTCGGCAGGTTCACGAACGGCGCTCCGCCGGCAAATGACCAGAGATACGCATCGAACGAGCCGAACTCGCGCTGCACGGCGAGAAACGCCTGCGCGTTGCGGATCGACCAGCCGATCTTCGCGACGTTGCGGACGATGCCGGCGTTTGCGGCGAGCGCCGCCCGAGCTGCTGCGCCGAATTTCGCGACCTTGGCGGGATCGAAGTCGCGGTACGCCTTGCGATACGCTTCGCGCTTGTTGAGAATCGTCGACCACGACAACCCGGCTTGGGCGCCTTCGAGGATGAGGAGTTCGAACAACCGGTGGTCGTCGTGCAGCGGCGTGCCCCATTCGTCGTCGTGATAGGCGGTCATCACCGGACTGGCATCGGTCGCCCACCAGCAGCGCGTCTTCGTCGTCGTCGCCGTCATTGGAGGAACGCGCCCGCGATCTTTCCGTTCTTGTCGAGCGAGAACGTCATCGGCGTCGTCTGCTTCGAGAAGACGCCGGTGTAGTGAAATACGGTGCCCGCTCCTTGCTCCGCCTTCGATTGGAAGATCAGCTTCTGCAGCGTGCCGAGCGCCGCGAGCTGCTCCGCGACGCTGCCGAGATTCTCCGCGGTGAGCTGCGCGCTCATCTCGGTGGTCACCGCGGCGCGGTCGACACGGCCCTTCTGCAGCGCGCTGAAGAAGACGCGGAATCGCTCCGTGATCGCAGGATCCTCACCGGCCGCGACGGTGAGCGCGGCTTTCTTCTGCTCCGCTACCGCGCGCGCGGAAGTTTGGGGAAACAGCGCCGCGAGCAGCGGGGCGTTCAGCTTCGCGGTTGAGAAGTCGAACGCGTTGCCGAACACGACGACCGCGAACTTCTGATCGGGCAGCAGCTCGTTGTCGACCTCGAACCCCGGAACACCACCGTGGTGGCCGATGAACGTGAGGTCGGCGAGCGGAAAGGCCGTCAACCCCAAACCATACTTCGCGGTAGGTTCGTCGGTCGCGATCGGATGCTCTCGCATCAGCGCGAAGGTTTGCGGCCGCACGAGCACCCCGTTCATCAGCGCGGCGTCGAATCGCGCGACGTCCGACGGCGTCGAGACGATGTCGCCGCTCGCGTACAGCCACGACGCGTCGAACGGCTGCGCGACGGCGGCTTTGGCGTCCATGTATCCGGTGGCCGTGCCCGGCCCGGCCGGCAGCTCGCCGACGGTCGTGTCGTGCATCCCCGCCGGCGCGAAGATATGGTCGCGCTCGTATGCGGCAAGCGCCGTGCCGCTGACCTTTTCGATCGTCATTCCGAGCAGCACGTAGCCGGTGTTGCTGTAGTCGTAGCGCGTGCCGGGCGTGAAGCCGAGCGGCTTCTGCGCCATCGACGCCACGATCGCGGCGGGGGTCGTCGCCGTGCGGACGCTCCCGCTCGCGAAGGCGGCGTCGCCGAAGTTCGGGATGCCCGAGGTGTGCATCAACAGCTGCCGGATCGTAACCTCGCGCGCATGCGGCGCATCGGGGAGATACGCGGCGAGCGGGTCGTCGAGCTTGATCTTCCCCGCTTCGACGAGCTGCATCACCGAGGTGGCCGTGAACATCTTGGTGACGGAGGCGATGCGAAAGCGCGTTTGCGTCGTCGCAGGACGCTTGCCCGCGACGTCTTCCAGCCCGCCGGCTCGCGCATAGACGATTCGGCCGCCCTCGACGATCGCGACCGACACGGCCGGTGCGGAACCCGGAGTACCGGACGTGCTCTGCTTGACGATCGCGTCGACCTTTTCGGTGAGGGGCGGCGCGAGCGCGAGGGGCGACTCCGTGGCGGCGTGAGCCGCCGGCGGCGCCACCGCGAGCGACGCAAACGCGCTCACAGCGAACAGCGATTGGGCGATCCGGTTCATCGTCACAGGTTCTCCGGCATCGGTCCGGCACGGCGATACGCGCGCTCGTCCTCGAGCAGCGCCCGCGCTAACGGAAGGATTGCTTCCGCCTGCCAGACGCCCTGCAGCACGGAGTGATCGCCGGCACCGTTCACCAGCTGCCAGCTGGGGCGCTCCGCGCAACCGAGCGCGGCGAGGCGCGCGTTCCCCGCGTCGAGCGCTTCGACGACCGTCGCGCTGCGCATCGCGTCGAGCACCGCCTGCGGCTGCATGCCGGTCAGTTCCGCGATACAGCCGGCCGCTTCGATTTCGCGTCCGATCAATCGCCCGTCGCTCATCCCGGCGCGCGACACCTGCGCCCCCAAACGCAACGGATCCGCGCCCGCGTTTACGGCCGCTAGGACCGCCGCGTTCGCATGCCATGTCGACGACTGCCGGCTGCCTTCGCACCACGCCGACGTGAGTTGACGACCGTACGCCAGCGCGCCCCGCTCGTAGAACCACACTTCGGCTTCGCGCGACATCGGGACGTTCGCATTCCCGAACGCAGGCGCGAACACGATCTCGACCTCGACGTCCTGCGCGATCGTCGCGCGCAGCGCTTCGAGCGCCGGATACGCGGCGTAGCACCAATGCGAGAGAACGTCGACGAACGCGGTGACCTTCATCCCGAGCGGTTCACGACGCGACCCGCGCTGCCCCTCCCTCGAGCCGCGCGGCGCCGGCCGGCGATCAGGCCGCGATCGGCCGGCAAGACGTGCACGGGACAAGCCCGTGGTTGTGCGCGTCCTCCAGACTTCGCAGCCCGACGTAACCGGGCTCGTCGACGTGTTTCGCAACGCTGCCGCAGGTCGGCAAGCAGAACGTGCCGTCGCCGGAGCCGACGTAGCGAAAGCCGCGCCGCGTCACGCGCTCGAGCGCTGCGAAGTCTACGCCTTCCTCTTCGAGCAGCGTTCGCTTCATGTCACTGCCGAAAACGTATCCGCCGACCGAGTTATCGGTGCGGATGACGCGATGACACGGGATCAGCAACGGGACGGGATTGTGACCCAGCGCGTTGCCGACGGCGCGCGTCGCCTCCGGCGTCCCGACCTCACGCGCGAGCCATCCATACGGCCGCGCGTGGCCTCGCCTGATTTTGGCCGCGTGTTCAAGCACGCGCTGCTCGAACGGCGAGCAGTCGCTCAAGTCGAGCGGTACGGTGACGTTCTCCCCGCGCAGCTTCGCTCGCGCGGCCGACGACGAGGGGTCGTCTTCGACGGCCCAAACGCAGCGGCGCCCGAACCGTTCACCGTACCACACTTCGAAAGCATGTTCGTCCTGCGCCAAGCGCAGCGCGGAGACACCGTTCTCGGTCCACGCGACGTACACGTCCCCGAGCGCGCTCTGCGCGACCGTATAGCGGTCGAGGCCGCAGCGCGAGAAAATCTTGGCGGTAAAGTCCGGCGCCACGGATCGGCGGGTCGCGGAGCCGAATTCGCGCAGGTTCGACTCACTCATCGTTCTTCTCCAAGTGCGCGCGCACGGCCATCAAACCGCGATGCGCGGACGCCTTGACGGTTCCGACCGGCTGATCGAGCGACTCGGCGATCTCGTCGTACGAGAGCTCGTCGAAATAGCGCAGGACGAACGCGTCGCGCAGCGCTGGTGAGAGCCGGTCGACCGCGGCGCCGACCGAATTCCACGTTTCTTCGCGCAGCACGACGTTCTCGGGACTGGGGTCCGGATCGAGCAGCGCCGAGCGTGGGTTGCCGTCGTCGTAGTCGAGCGATTCGCTCGCCGGCGGCGCGTCACGGAACGCATTCCGGGTGAGGTTGCGCGCGATCGTATAAAGCCACGAGCGCAAGCGCAGCGCCGCCCGACGCTCGGACGGATACGCCTGCAGGGCCCGGTACGCCCGTACGAACACGTCTTGCGCCACGTCTTCGGCGCGCGCGTCGTCGCGCAGCATCCGCGCGACGAACGTCACGATGCGCACCCGAT
Source organism: Vulcanimicrobiota bacterium (assembly GCA_028287525.1). Lineage (GTDB taxonomy): Bacteria > Vulcanimicrobiota > Vulcanimicrobiia > Vulcanimicrobiales > Vulcanimicrobiaceae > Vulcanimicrobium. The sequence goes on from JAQBPM010000397.1 coordinate 9,457, forward strand.
ACGCGATGACGAGCAGCTCGAACGAGCGGTCGAGATCGCGCGCGAGCGCGGCGGCCAACACTGCATCGGAATCTTCCGGGACGACCGCACAGGCAACAGCCACCTCACCACCAGCCGGTGTTGACCTTACGCTCACGGAGCATCCGCCGTTCGGCCTCGTCGTTCCACACGACGATCTCCGGATACGAGGGCGGCTGCGCCAGCCACATGGCGGCCAGGCCAATAACGATAATGGTTGACATCACTACGAACACGATCACGACTTCCTCCGGCCCGCTCTTGCGAGCCGCCGAGGAAACACGACCGCCACCCATCCCGTTGCATCAAATCCGCCCCCACCCCCACAAAACCACGCCACCCCCGCCCGGTTGCTCGCCTCTGTCACTCTGAGCTTGTCGAAGGCCCCCCCTCTGTCACCCTGAGCCTGTCGAAGGGTGAGCCACGACCGCGCCCCCACCCACGAGCGCCTTCAGCAACCGCCCCCCTCCACCCGATACTCCAAAAATGAAGGCCACCTCAGGATGAGCGGAAGGGCGGAAGACCAGACCGCCGCCGCATCGCTGCGCGCCATGCTCGAGGACGCCGAACGAGCCTGGAACACCGGCGACGCCCGCCGCTACGGCGAGTTCTTCGCCGAGGACGCCACCTACGTCGGCCGCGCCGGCCACATCTTCGCCGGCCGCGCCGCGATCCGCGACGGCCACGTCGAAGCCTTCGCCGGCCCCTTCCGCGGCTCGCGCCTGAAGATCCGCCCCTCACACGTCCGCTTCATCAACGAAAGCCTTGCGATCGCGCACCTCGACCTCGTGACCGTGCAAGCCGACGGCACGGACATCCACGCCGTCACCACCGGCCTCCTCGAACGCACCGCCGCCGGCTGGCATCTCCTCACCGCGCACACCACGCAAGTCGGGTAGCGGCCGGCTTCGTTCAGCCGTGCACGGCCCTGCTGTCGACGGGCGCCTCATCACGTTCGTTGAGGCCGTAGTCGCGCACCACGCTCGCGATTCGCAGGCGATAGTCTTTGAAGACCGTCGCGCGTCCTCTCGATTGCGCGTCACGGTGCGCTTCTAGGCGGCGCCATTGCGCGACGGCGGCCTCGTCACGCCAAAACGACAGCGAAAGCAGCTTTTCCGGTTGACTCAGGCTCTGGAAGCGTTCGATGGAGATGAAGCCGTCGATGCCGTCGAGCAGCGGCCGCAACTCCGCCGCGATGTCGAGATACTCGGCCTTCGTCTCGGGGTGCGGCCACACTTCAAAGATGACGGCGATCATGAGACTGCTCCCAAAGGAACTCGAGATTCGAAGGTGGGGACCCGCGCGTTGAGGGACGGCCGATAGGCAGGCGCGGCGAACTGCTGGAAATCGACGCCGGCTTCCAGCAGATGAGAAACGCCGGCTCCAGCGATCGTCGTCGCCATCCGCGCGCCCGGACACGCGTGCGCACCGATGCCGAAGGTGTAGGTCCGGCGCTCATCGCGAGCAGGGTCGAAGCGATGGGGGTAGGGATTGACCGACGGATCGCGATTTGCAGCTGCCAGCACGACGAGGACCGCTTCGCCGGCGCCGACGTGCGAGCCCATCACCGTCGTGTCGGCGGCGGCGAAGCGGCGCGTGTTCTGCACCGGCGCATCGAAGCGCGCAACTTCGGCGATGACGCGTTCGAGCAGGTCCGCATCGCCCCGAACCGCATCACGAAGATCTTCTCGTCGGGCAAGCGCGACGAGTGTATTTCCGATCAACCCGGCAGTCGCATCGTAGCTCTGGAAAAGAAAGCCGATCGCGTTCGCGGCGATGACGCCATCCTCGATCCGGTGCCGTCTTCCCTCGTCGAGGAATACCGCGAACAGTGACCCGTCCGGATGTGGCTCGGCGAGCAGCGCGGTGCTCAGCGCAGCCGTCGCCGAAGTCCCGCGCGCGATTTCGTCTCGCGTGCTCCCCGGAGCGATGGATCGTACGAAATCGCTCGTCCACGCGACGGCACGTGATGCGTCGTCCTGCGCGAGGCCAAGTGTCGTCGCCGTCGCCAGCGCCGGGAGACCCAAAAGGAACGCTTCAACGTCTCCGCGACCGCCGGCCGAAAGCGTCCGCGCCAACAGCTTCGCGCAGCGCTCGCTCGTCGCGGTCAGCTCGTTCCAATCGAGACGGCCGAGCGTTGCCACAACGGCATTCTTCACCGTGCTCTGCCGGCGTCCGTCGGTCATGCGCGCCCAGCGCGAAAAGATCTCCGCCATGGGCGTCTCCGCGATCGCGTTCGGCATCGGCTCCGACGGCGGCCGTACGTGCATCACCGTGCTGGAGAGAACGACTTCGACAGCCTCCGCGCTCGCGGCGACCCACATTCCGAGCGTGTCGTCCCGAGAGAACGGCCGCTCCGCGACGAGACGCTCGTAGTACGGATACGGATCCGCCGAGATGACGGCGGCGAGCGGATCGAGTTCGTGCATCGTGCTAGAGGCGAATGCGGAAACGGAGCTGGAGTTCAGCGCGGCCTTCCGGCGTAATGCGCAAAGCGCGATCGTGCGCGTTGCGCGCCACCCAACCGGCTGAAAGGAAGCGCTCGAGGACCGACGCGCCGAGACTCCCCGCGAGATGCGGGCGCCGTTCGGACCAATCGATGCACGCGCGTGCGAAACTGCGCCGATCCGCGCGGGCACGCTCGACATCGATTCCAAGCGCACGAAAAAAACGCTCACCTCGAGACGTGACGGCGAATGCACGGCCGGAGGGCGTTATCGAACCGCGCTCCACGAAGTGGTCGGTGACCGCGACGCCGAGCCGGCCGGCGAGATGGTCGTAGCACGACCGCGCTTCGCGTAGCCGCTGCATCGTCGTCGTCTGACTCAGCGCGACGACCGGTGTCGGTCGCGCGATCGTCGCGAGGGACTCGATCGCGTGTGCGACGTCCGGCGATGCAAGGCGAAAGAGGCGCTGCCGTCCGACCGCGGTCGCGACGAGCAGGCCACCGGCGACGAGCTTCCCCAGATGTCCGCTCGCGGATTGCGGCGATGCGCCGGCCCGAAAGGCGAGATCCGACGCAGGGAGTTCCCGGCCGTCGAGCAGCGCGAAAAGCATCGCGGCACGCGCCGGATCGCCGATCAGCGCCGCGATCTCGGCGACGTTGGGATCGGCTGCGCGGCGCAGCTGAGCGCGGAGTGCCATGCCGCCAGGATATCACGCGAACGCTTCACGCCAAAGTGAAGTGTCGCGGTGTCACCCTGAGCTTGTCGAAGGGCCTTCGTCACGCAGTGTGCCTCGCGTTCACCGTGGATCGCGAGGCACGATTGGCCGACGAGGGCGCTTCGACAAGCTCAGGGTGAAGCTGCCCCGGTTTGGTGGACACCTCCGCTAGGCGCAGAAGGATCCAGCATGGCCAAGTCTACCCGGGCCCACCCTGCCGAATTTCGGCAAAAACTCGTCGAACTGTTTAAGGGCGGCCGCAGCATAAAGAGTATCGCGGACGAATACGGAATGGCGCGCCGGACGGTTGCTGCATACGTCAGACAAGGCGACCTGGACGCCGGAGTGCGCACCGACGGGCTCACGAGCAGCGAACGCGAGGAGCTCAGCCGCCTTCGTCGTGAGAACAAACGCCTCACCATCGAGGCGGAGATCCTGTCAAAAGCCGCGGCCTGGTTCGCTCGAGAGACCGGATCAATTCCGACGAAATCTTCGGATTCGTGACGGCGCACCAGGCCGAGTATCCCGTGACCGCGATGTGCCGCGTGCTCGAGGTCTCCGCAAGCGGCTTCTATGCGTGGCGTTCAAGGCAGCCTTCGCAACGCGTTCAGCGCGATAAGGTCTTGGGCGCTCATATCCGAAAGATTCATGCCGGTTCGCACGGCACATACGGCAGGCCGCGCATTCATGCCGAATTGACGGACGAAGGAATTCGCGTGTCGGCAAAGCGCGTGGGCCGATTAATGCGCGAAAATCGGCTTACTGGCGCCTCCCGGCGAGCAGTCGTCACGACAATCCGCGACAAAGAGGCCGAGCCGGCACCGGACTTGGTTCAACGCAAATTCACGGCGACGGCGCCGGATCAGCTCTGGGTTGCGGACATGACCTACGTGCCAACCTGGTCTGGCTTTCTCTTTCTCGCAATCGTTCTCGACGTCTTCAGTCGTCGCATCGTCGGCTGGGCAACGGCGAGCTGCATGCGAAAAGAACTCGTGATTGCGGCACTCGATATGGCAATCTTCCAGCGCAACGCACGCAACGTGATTCATCACTCGGACCAAGGAACGCAATATACATCGGCTGCTTTCACTAATCGATGCAAAGCGGTTGGAATCAAACCCTCGATGGGCCGCGTCGGTGATTGTTACGACAACGCGATGGCCGAGAGCTTCAACGCGACCCTAGAGTGTGAGTTACTCGAAAAACGCCGCTTCCGCAATCAGCATGAAGCAGCGCTTGCGATCTTCGAATTCATCGAGGGCTGGTATAATCGGAAACGCCGGCACTCCGCGCTTGGTTACCTCTCCCCCGCGGCATTCGAGCGGCGTGCCGCCGCAACGACCCTGTGACATATCAACTGTCCACGAAACCGGGTCACCTTCAGGGTGACACGAGAAAGCCCAGCGTGACACGAGGGGCCTCAGCGACGGTCGAACGCGAGCCGAACCGCGAAGAACCTGAGGGCGGCCGCGAAGAACGTCCGCAGCGCTTGCGCGACCGTGGGATGACGCCTGAGCGCTGCGACGAGCTTGCCGGCGAAAGCAACGATCGTGATGTTGATACAGAGGCTTACTCGGAAACTACGAGAGGATCGGTCGAGCGCCCTTGGTTCGTGCCCCTGCCACACCGATCACGCCTATAAATGGACGATCTCAATTGAAGCCGGAGCAAATGCAGATTGGAGATACTCCGCGGCGAGCCGGCGATGGCAATGCTCCGGCGTTGCTTCGGAGCATAAGAGGCACGCATCGTTCAGCGTGGAGATTGAGAGAGCGCGCTCCGGCGTTCGCTCTCGGAGCAACGCGAGGTACTCTTGCGCGTACTCATCCCACGTCAACGTTTTATCGCGATATCTCCGCAACAGTTCTGCCGTCGGCGCAAGAAGCGGTTCTGCCGCGTAGTCGGCACCGGCCAGCTCGTGCAGGAAATACTGGAGATCCTGTGCTTTTGCGAACCCGGCGAGCTGACCGTCTCGGTTGACGCGCGTGTCGATTACACGTTTCACGGAATGTCGTCTCAGCGTTGCGAAAAAGCGCTCTGCGCTGGTCTTCGTAAATCCGATCGTATAGAGCGTCACGGTGCCGTTCGTCTCCATCGTTCGCCTTGCGTCCCGTAAAGAAAACGGCCCCGGGCATCGCTGCCCGGGGCCGTTGATTTCATCTTCGCTCGATGCGAAGACTACATCATATCGTAGCCGCCCATGCCGCCGCCCGGAGGGCCGCCGGCGTTGTTCGACTTCGGTTCGGGTTTGTCGGCGATGAGGGTTTCCGTCGTCAGGATCAGCGCGCCGATCGAGGCCGCGTTTTGTAGCGCCGAGCGGGTGACCTTGAACGGCTCCACGATGCCGGCCTGGACCATGTCGACCAGGTTACCGGTCATGGCGTCGAAGCCCTGACCCGGCTTGGCCGTCTTGACGCGGTTCACTTCGACGCTGCCTTCGAAGCCGGCGTTCTCCGCGATCTGGCGGAGCGGCTCTTCGAGCGCGCGGCGGATGATGTCCACGCCGATCTTCTCGTCGTGGTTCCCCGTGTTGCCGGCGAGCTTCTCGAGCGCCTTGATGGCGTGCACCAGCGACGAACCGCCGCCGGGGATCATGCCTTCTTGGACCGCAGCGCGGGTCGCCGAGAGGGCGTCCTCGATGCGGTGCTTCTTCTCTTTGAGCTCGGTCTCGGTGGCCGCGCCGACTTGGATGACGGCGACGCCGCCCGACAGCTTCGCGAGGCGCTCTTGGAGCTTCTCGCGATCGAAGTCGCTGTCGGTCTCTTCGATCTGCCGCTTGATCATCTCGATGCGGCCCTTGATCGCTTCCGGCTTACCCTTGCCGTCGACGATCGTCGTCTCTTCCTTCGTGACCTTGACGGTCTTGGCCTGACCCAGGAGGTCCGGCGTGACCTTGTCGAGCTTGAGGCCCAGCTCTTCGCTCACGACCGTCGCGCCCGTCAGCGTGGCGATGTCCTTGAGCATTTCCTTACGCCGGTCACCGAAGCCCGGCGCCTTGACGGCAACGGTGGTGAACGTGCCGCGCAGCTTGTTCACGACGAGCGTCGCGAGGGCTTCGCCTTCGACGTCTTCGGCGATGATCAGCAGCGGCTTCTGAACCTGGACGATCTTCTCGAGCAGCGGCAGGATGTCGGCGATCGCGCCGATCTTGCGCTCGGTGACCAGGATGTACGGGTCGGTGAGCTCGGCTTCCATGCGCTCGGAATCCGTCACCATGTACGGCGAGATGTAGCCCTTGTCGAAGAGCATCCCGTCTTTGGTCTCGACGTCGGTCTTCATCGTCTTCGATTCCTCGACGGTGATGACGCCGTCCTTACCGACTTCTTTCATCGCCTGCGCGATGAGTTCGCCGATGGTCTTGTCGTTGGCCGAGATCGACGCGACTTGCGCGATCTTCTCGGTCGAGTCGACGATCTGAACCATCTTCTGCATCTCGGCCACGGCCAGTTCGACCGCGGTCTCGATGCCGCGCTTGATCAGCAACGGGTTCGAACCCGCGGTGACGTTCCGGAGGCCTTCACGAATGATGGCCTGCGCCAGAACCGTCGCGGTGGTCGTGCCGTCGCCGGCGATGTCGTTCGTCTTCGAGGCGACTTCCTTGACGAGCTGCGCGCCCATGTTCTCGAACGTGTCGGGAAGTTCGATTTCCTTCGCGATCGTCACACCGTCGTTGGTGATCGTCGGCGAGCCGAACTTCTTGTCGAGGACGACGTTGCGGCCCTTCGGACCGAGCGTGACCTTCACCGCGTCGGCGAGGATGTTCGCTCCGCGCTCGAGCGCGCGACGAGCGTTCTCGTCGAATACTAGTTGCTTTGCTGCCATGTCTGCTGCTTATACTCCGGCGCCGACGGCTGCGTCGGTAATGACCGCAAGCACGTCTTTTTCTGAGATGATGAGGTACTCTTTGCCTTCGAGCTTGATCTCGGACCCCGAGTACTTCGAGTAGATGATCTTGTCGCCGGGCTTGACGTCCATGGCAAGCTTGGTTCCATTGTCGAGCGTGCGGCCGGTACCGACGGCGAGAACGCGGCCTTCCTGCGGCTTTTCCTTAGCCGTGTCAGGAAGGAAGACGCCGCCCGCAGACTTTTCCGCCTGTTCGACGTGCTCGACGACCACGCGATCGCCCAGTGGCTTGAGATTCACGAAAACGATTCCTCCAGGGGTTGGCACTGCTAGCACAAGAGTGCTAGCCGGAAATTTACGTTAGCAGACCCGGCGGCCGAGTGCAAGGCCCCGAAGACGGCTCGCTCGTCTGCCTGCGCGCCCGATTGGGTACACGGGGAGAGTGCCGCACGTTTTCCGGGCCTCCGTTGAGCGGACGGTCCGCTGCCCGTTCTCCGTCGCCCACGAGTATGCCGCGGAATTCTTCCGTGAAGCAGAGAGCTCAGGAATCG
>JAQBPM010000466.1 GCA_028287525.1 Vulcanimicrobiota bacterium
CGCGAACGCGCCGAAGCGGGCGAGATCGCCTTCGGCACGGTCGATTCGTGGCTGATCTGGAACCTGACCGGCGGGAAGCGCCACGTCACCGACCTCACCAACGCCTCGCGCACGATGCTCTTCGACATCCATCGCCTGACCTGGAGCGACGAGCTGCTCGCCGCGCTCGACATCCCCCGCGCCCTCCTGCCCGAGGTGCTGCCGTGCACGGCCGACTTCGGCGTGACGGAACCGGCGTTGTTCCGCCGATCGATTCGCATCGCGGGGGTCGCAGGCGATCAGCAGGCGGCCCTCGTGGGCCAGGCCGGCTTCGCCGCGGGTCTCGCCAAGAACACCTACGGCACGGGCTCGTTCGTCGTGCTGAACACCGGCGAGCGCGTCGTGCGGAGCGAACGTGGTCTGATCGCGACGATCGCGTTCGGCTTCGAACGCACGCGCGTGACGTACGCGCTCGAAGGTTCGATCTTCGTCACCGGCGCGGCCGTGCAATGGCTGCGCGACGGACTCGGGATCATCGCGGGCGCCGAAGACATCGAGGCGCTGGCACGCGAGGTCGACGACAACGGCGGCTGCTACTTCGTGCCCGCGTTCACGGGCCTCGGCGCACCGTATTGGGATCCGCTCGCGCGCGGCACGATCGCCGGCCTGACGCGCGGTACGACGCGAGCGCATCTTGCGCGCGCGGCGCTCGAAGCGATGGCGTATCAAACGGCCGACGTCGTCCGCGCGATGGAGCGTGACGCCGGGATCACGCTCAAGGAACTTCGCGTCGACGGCGGCGCTGCGGCGAACGGCTTGACGATGCAGTTTCAAGCGGACGTGCTGAACGTTCCGGTCGTGCGGCCCGCCGTGCTCGAGACGACGGCGCTCGGCGCAGCCTACCTCGCCGGCCTGCACGTCGGCTTCTGGGACGACGTCGAGACGGTCGCACGGCAATGGCGTGAGAGCGCGCGCTTCGCTCCGGCGATGGGCGCTGCGCAGCGGGACAACCTGCTGACCGGTTGGGGGCGCGCGGTCGAGCGCAGCCGAGGATGAACCGCGAGGGCGCGCTGCGCCGGCTGCCCGAGGAACGCTTCGACGTCCTGGTGATCGGCGGCGGCGCCACCGGACTCGGTGCCGCGGTCGACGCCGCGTCGCGCGGCTATGCGACGGCGTTGATCGACGCCGGCGACTTCGCGAACGCCACGTCGAGCCGCTCGACCAAGCTCGTCCACGGCGGCGTGCGCTATCTCCAGCAGGGCGACGTCGGCCTCGTTCGCGAGGCGCTGCACGAACGCGCCGCATTGCGACGCAATGCGCCGCATCTGGTCGACGATCTGGAATTCGTCGTGCCCGCATATCGAAGGATCGATGTGCCGTACTACGGTCTGGGCCTCGCGGCGTACGACCTGCTCGCTGGCAGATCGGACTTCGGGCGCAGCCGCATCATCTCGTCCGCCGGCGCGCGGACTCGCATCCCCGCGCTCCGCGCGCGCGGACTGCGCGGCGGGGTCTCGTACCACGACGGCCAGTTCGACGACGCGCGGCTGGCGGTCGCGCTCGCGCGTACGGCCGTCGACGGCGGTGCGACCGTGGCGAACTACGTGCGCGCAACGTCCTTCGTCTACGACGCGAACCGACGCGTCATCGGCGTGCGCGCCGTCGACGGCGAGTCGGGCGCCGAACTCACGATTCGCGCGCGGGTCACCATCAACGCGACGGGGATTTTCGTCGACGAACTCCGCGCGCTCGACGAACCCGGCGCGCCGCGCTTGCTCGCGCACAGCCGCGGCTCGCACGTCGTCGTCCGTGCCGCAGCGCTCGGTCCCGCGCACGCCGCGCTGCTCGTCCCGAAGACGAGCGACGGCCGCGTGCTGTTCGCCCTTCCCTGGCACGGACACGTCCTCGTCGGAACAACCGACGTCCCCGTCTCGGCGCCGGAGTCGGATCCGCTCCCGAGCGAGGACGAGATCGCCTATATCCTGACGACCGTGAACGGCTATTTGGACGCGCCGCTCGTCCGCGCCGACGTGCTGGCAACGTTCGCGGGGCTGCGCCCGCTCGTCAACCGTCGCGCCACTTCGACCGCAAAGCTCTCGCGCGAGCATCTCGTCGACGTCTCCGCGTCGGGGATCGTGACGATCGCCGGCGGCAAGTGGACGACGTATCGCAAGATGTCGCAAGACGCGGTGGACGCGGCGGCGCGCGCCGCCGAGCTTGCGCCGGCACCATCGCGGACCGCCACGCTGCGATTGCACGGCTGGGCCGGCGACGTCCCGGGGGACGACGCCCTGCGCGTCTACGGCAGCGACGCGGCGGCGATCGAGGCGCTGGTGCGCGAGGAGCCCTCGCTCGGTGAGCGGCTGCACGCGGACTTGCCGTACACGGCCGCGCAGGTCGTATACGCCGCCCGCTCGGAGATGGCGCGCACCGTCGAGGACGTGCTCGCGCGCCGCACGCGAGCCCTCTTTCTCGACGCGCGTGCCGCACACGACTGCGCACCGCGGGCCGCTTCCCTGCTCGCGCGCGAATTGGGGCGCGACGCCGCCTGGGCGGCCGAAGCGTCGGGCACGTTCGCTCGCCGCGCCGCCGCGGCGCTGTGAGAGGGGAGACCCCGACGCCGGTCGCGTAGCACCGATGTCCGGCGTTCGCCGCGAAGGAGGGTGTTTTGGGTGACCATACCGTCTTTGCCGAAGTGCTCCAGGCACTCGCACACGAACGCGCGCGTTCGTTAGTGGTCGGCGGTCTGGCGAAGCGCCTGCACGGCGAGATCGCCGAGTGTGACGACCATTGTTTGTGGTACGACGCCGAAGACGAGAACGCCGCGAAAGTGTACCGGGCGCTCTCCCGCATCGGCGCCGAGCTCGACGGCGTCTCGCCGATTGACCTTGCGGACGTCGCCTACGAATTCCGCCACGGCGAAGGCGACGACGAGATCTGCCTCTACGGCGGCATCGACGGCGTGACGTTCGCCGATGCCTGGATCACCCGCATCGAGACGCACTGGCGCGACGTACCGCTCTGCGTCATCAGCCACGAAACCCTCCGCGCGACGACGCTGGCCGCCCGCCCCTAGCGCGTCGGCATCGTGCCGATTCACACCGAGGAGGCAGAAGATGGAATCCGCGAAGACTCTGCCGGACGCACGTGTTGACGCCCACTGGATCGCTTCGCACATCGACGACCCATCCGTGAGGTTCGTGGAGATCGATGTCAGCGCATCCGCCTATAATGCCGGACACATTCCCGGCGCTGCGCTCTGGAACGCATACACCGACCTTCGCCGCTCCGACTATCGCCCTATAAGCGCCGCCGAATTGCAGGAGGTTCTCCGCAGGTCGGGAGTGACTCCCGATACGACGGTCGTGTTCTACGGATACGGCGCTCACCTCGGCTTTTGGCTGCTGACCTCGCACGGGCACGGCCGGGTCCGGTTGATCGACGGTTTGCGCGAGCAGTGGAAGACCGCGGGGCAGAATTGGTCCACCGACGTTCCGACGCCCACGAAATCGCAGTACGTACTCGCCGCCCAAGACGCGTTTTTCTCGGCGCAGGATGACGTGAGGGAAATGATCGGCCAGCCGGGCCGCGTGATCCTCGACACGCGATCCAAAGCCGAGTACGACGGCGAACGCTTCTGGCCGTCCGGTGCGACTGAAGGAGCCGGACGGGCAGGACACGTACCGGGCGCCGTTCACCTCCCGATCGAGCTGCTGCGCGCCGACGACGGCGTCTTCAGGAGCGCAGCCGAGATGCAGCAGGCCATGCGGGATGGCGGCGTCACGCCCGAAGCCGAAGTCGTCACGTATTGCACGATCGGCAATCGTGCCAGCCAGGCCTGGTTTGCGTTGAAGTATCTTCTCGGATACCGCAACGTGCGCGTCTATTATGGCTCCTGGGCCGAGTGGGGAAAGGCCGCCGACACACCGATCGAGACCTGATCGCGTGTGAAGGCGCCTGGTTAGCCTCCTCGCCCGGCGCTATCTCGACGGTTCGGTGAACGAGACGCCGCGGCGCTCGCGGCCGATCGCCGTCAGGATGAAGACCGCCGCGAACACGCCGAGCATGATGACCTGCATGGCGCGGCCGTAGTCCGCGCCGGCGGGGGACGGAAGCGGGAAGTTCTTGGCGGCGTAGGCTGCCTCCCATTGCGCCGCGTACGCCGTGATCAAGTTGCCGAGCTGGTAGGTGAAGCCCGGGAACGTTCCGCGCACGTCGTTCGGCGAGAGCTCGTTGAGGTGCGCGGGGATCACGCCCCACGCGCCCTGCACGAAGAACTGCATGATGAACGCGCCGATCGCGAGCGCCACCGGCGTCGCGCCGCCGGTCCAGAGCGGGATCGCGAGCGCGCCGAATACGCAGCACGCCATGATCGTCACGCGGCGCCCGATCCGCTGCGAGAGCGCGCCGAGCAGCGTTCCGCCGATGATTGCGCCGATGTTCATCACGACGGTGACGTTCTGCGTGAGGTGCGGATCGAAGCCGCGTTCTTTCTGCAGGAACGTCGGATAGAGATCCTGCGAGCCGTGCGACATGAAGTTGAACGCCGCCATCAGCAGGATCGCGTACAGATACAGCACCGGCTGCCGCGTGATCGAGCGGAACAGCGTATCGCGCGCGCCGAGCTTGCGCGCCTGCCCCGCGCGCCACACCGGCGACTCCTCGACCCCAGCACGGATGTAGAACACGAGCAACGCAGGCAAGACGCCGACGACGAACATGCCGCGCCACCCGATGAGCTCGACGAGCTGACCGAATACGATCGCGGCAAGCAGGTAGCCGAACGCGTAGCCTTGCTGGATGATCCCCGACGCGACGCCGCGCGCCTCGGCGGGAAGCGTCTCGAGCGCCAGCGCGGCGCCGACGCCCCACTCGCCGCCCATCGCGATCCCGTACAGCGCGCGCAGCACGATGAACACGGTGAGGTTCGGCGAGAAAGCGGTCAACAGCTCGAACAGCGAGTAGAGGAGGATGCTCGCCATGAGCGGGCCGCGCCGGCCGTACCGGTCGGCGAGCATGCCGAAGATCAAGGCGCCGAGCGGGCGGAACATCAGCGTGACGGTGACCGCGACGAGTACGCCCGGGATCGTCGTCGCGAAGTCGGTCGCGATCCGCGATATGACAAACGTGACCAGGAAGAAGTCGAACGCGTCCAGCGTCCAGCCGAGGAACGACGCGATAAACGCGCGGCGCTGCGGCGGCGTCAGCGTCAAAAGCGGTGCAAACAGGGCCATGTCGGCTGGTATACCCGCACTCCGCGTCGCGCTGAGCTCGCTGTCACCCTGAGCTTGTCGAAGGGCCCTCGTCGCCAACCGTGCCTCACGATCAACGTTGAGGTCAAGGCACCATGCGCGACGAGGGCCCCTCGACAAGCTCGGGGTGACGGAGTTAGACCAGATCGTCCAAAAGTGCGCGTGCTTCGGCGTCGGCTTCGGCGAAGGTTGCTTCGCCGTCTACGGCGCGGTCGTATGCCGCGGCGATGCCGCGCTTGACGTTGGTCTGCGCGCGCTCGCGTTCGAAGTCGCGGTCGGTCGGCCGGTACATCGTCACGTACTGGGCAAAGTTTTCGCGCGCTTCGGTGAGTGAGTAGTCGAGGTTCGGGCCGCCGGCGACGGCGTCCGGCGGCGACGATCCCGAAGGCGCGCGGTCCGCGTCGTCTTGGCCGTCGTCTTCCCAGCCGCAGAGCGAGCAGATGTCGTACGCCGCGCGCCCGTTGATCGTGGGGTAGGCGCAGCACGGACACGTCGCGCGCACGCCGTCGTTCAACTGGAGCGCGAGCCGCTGCTCGGGCGTCAACTCCGGCGCCAGCACGTCCTCGAACGTTTCGCGCCGCAGCGCGAACGAAGCGCGATCGAAGTTCAGAGCGTCGTCTTTCCCAGCGCGGAGAGGATCAGTTCGACGGCGAGGATCGCGGTCTGGTTTTCGCGGTCGAGGATCGGGTTGATCTCGGTGATCTCGAGCGAACCGAGCGTCCCGGACGCCGCGACGCCTTCCATCAGCAAGTGGGCTTCACGGTAGGTGATCCCGCCGCGAACCGGCGTGCCGACACCGGGTGCCTCTTGCGGATCGACGCCGTCCATGTCGAAGCTGATGTGCACCGAGTTCTCACCGTTCGCGACGATCGCCAACGCCTCGTCGACGACGCGGCTCATGCCGAGCCGGTCGATGTCGGCCATGGTGAACGCGCGCACGCCGAGTTCGCGGATCACGCGCTTCTCGCCGTCGTCGACGTCGCGCAATCCGATGAAGACCATGCGGGCCGGATCGACCGCATGCTCCTGCAGGGCGAAGTGCACCGGCATTCCGTGGACGTTCCCGGACGGCGAGGTGAGCGGCGTGTTGATGTCGCCGTGCGCGTCGACCCAGATCACGCCCGGGGCGCTGCCCCGCGCGCGCGCAATGCCGGCGATCGTGCCCATCGCGATCGAATGGTCGCCGCCGAGCACCAGCGGAAATGCGCCGCCGGCGATCACGCCTTCCACGATCTCAGCCAGCTCGTCGCAAACGGCCTTGATGATCGGATAATATTTGGCGTTCTGTTCGGCTTGCGTCGCTGACTCCGGGACCGGGACGCGCAAGTTCCCGCGATCGGTGACCTCGATCCCCAGCCGTTCGAGCGACTCCTTGAGGCGGGCATACCGGATCGCGGACGGGCCCATGTCGACGCCTCGCCGGTCGGCGCCGAGATCCATCGGAACGCCGATGACTTCGACTTTTGCGACGCGCTTGCGGCCGGGGAACAGCTCGGCGGGTTGAGTCAGCACCTGCCTCACTTCGCCGCACGGACCGCCTGCCTCCCGTAGCGAACGACGACCCTCTCGTGCCGCTCGTGCCGCCCCTCTCGCCGTGGTCGCTGCTCTCGGACGCCGGCTACATCGCCGCCCTGCTCACGTTCGTCGCGTTCTTCATGAAGGATTCGATCCGGCTGCGCCAGATCGCGCTGGTCAGCAACGTGTTCTACGCGCTCTGGGCCGGCGGCGTCCACCTGTATCCGACGCTCGTCCTGCACCTCGCGCTCTTTCCGGTGAACGCCGTGCGCCTGGTGCAGCTGGTGCGCGAGCGGCGCCTGATCGACGAAGCGATCGCCGCGAACGACGTCTCCGCCGAATGGCTGATCGACTTCATGGAACGGCGCACGATCCCGGCCGGCACGGTGCTGTTCCGGCGCGGCGATGCCGCGGACGCCATGTATTTCCTCGCCAACGGACGGCTGCGGCTCGACGAGCTCGGGATCGACTTGCAGCCGGGCGCGCTGCTCGGCGAGATCGGGATCTTCTCGTCCGACGGAAAGCGCACGCAGAGCGTCCGCGCAGTCGAGGCGAGCTTGGTCTACATGCTCCGCCGCCACGACGCGCTCGCGCTCTACAAGCGCGACCCCGCGTTCGGCATCTATCTGGTTCGGCTGATCACGCGGCGGCTCGTCGAAGACATCGCGCTCGAACGCGGCGGCGCGGGCCAGCCGCCGGTTACGCCCTCCGGCGCGGCGGACGCGTCTCGCTGAGCGGTTCCTTCGTCAGCGCCGGTTCGGCAGCGGACTGCGAGACCGCACCCGGGAGCAGCTGCTCGCGCAGGACGCGGATCATCGCGGCGACGGGGACCGCCAGGAACGTGCCGGCCAGCCCGAAGAGCTCGCTGCCCGCCAGAATCGAAAGCACGATCCAGAACGGCGAGAGGCCGACGTTCTCCTTGAGCACGCGCGGCGCGACGAAGTTTCCGTCGATCTGGTGGATGACGAAGATCAACGCGGCGACGATCAGGGCGTTGGTGAGGCCGTGGTACGCGAACGCCAGCGCGACCGCCGGAACGAATGCGATCAGCGCGCCCGCGTACGGGATGAAGTTCAGCGCTCCCGAGATCACGCCGATCAGCAGCGCGTACGGCACCTGCATCGCGAAGAGCATGATGGTCAGCATCGTTCCGAGGATCGTTCCGTCGATCAGCTGGCCGCGGATGAACCCGCCGACGACCTGATCGAGCGCGGCGATGATGTCCTCCGCCTTGGCGCGGTTCTTCGGTTTGAGCAAACCGAGAAACCCCGCCTTGATGCTCTCGGCGTCCAACAGCATGTACGCGGCGAGCACCGGGATGATGATGACCGTCGCCAGCACGGACACCGTCGACATCACGACCGTGAGCGTCTTGCCCGCCGTATCGAGCGCGTTGGTCTGCAGAAACGCGCCGATCTGCGCCGGAATCGTCGCGATGTACGCCCGCGCCTCCGGCGTGAGCCACTTGACCGAGAGGTTGTTGGGATCCGAGAGGAACTGCGAGATCTTGCTGATCACCGCGGGCAGGCTCTTCACCGCGCCTTGCAGGTCGTTCGCGAGCGCCGGGATCAGGAGCTGCGCGATGGCCGTGCCGAGCACCGCGATGAGCACGTACACGAGCAGGATCGACCATACCAGCGGAAGGCGCTGGTTGAATCGCCGGACCAGCGGATAGACTAGGTACGCGAAGAACAGCGCGCCGACGAAAAGCAGCGCTGTCGCACGGACGTTGCCCAAGAACTGCAGCACGCCGACCAGCAGATAGATCGCGACGGCGATCAGGACGAGGACCTTGAGCCAGTAGGTGATCCGCCGCTCCGCCCTCGACATCGGACGTCGCGGGCGCATGGCGTCGGGCTGTCTGGGAGCGTTCACGCGGCTCCTCCTTCCTCGCGTCCAAGGGGCCGCCCCGCACCGACGTCGTAGGAGGCCCGATGTTCTTCCGCTCGCGGGCGGGATTCCTCACGCTCGCGCTCGTTCCGCTGTGTGCCGCGGCCTCCGGCTGCGCGCCGAAGCGCGCCGCGAATGGCGCGCCGCGGATCGGCATGGTTACCGATGTGGGCGGCCTCGGAGACCGCTCGTTCAACGACTCCGCCTACGCCGGGCTGGTGCGTGCGCACGCGGACCTGCACGCCGAGACGACCGTGCTCCAGTCACGGTCGGCCGCCGATTACGCGATCAACATGACGGTGCTCGCCAACAAAGAGTACGAAGAGATCTTTGCCATCGGCTTCCTCATGGCGAAGGACGTCGCCGATGTCGCCGCCCGGTACACGAAGCGGCACTTCGCGATCATCGACGCGGTCATCGACCTCCCCAACGTCACGTCGGTGACGTTCAAAGAGGAAGAGGGCTCGTATCTGGCCGGCGCGCTCGCCGCGCTGACGACGAAGACCAAGACGATCGCGTTTCTAGGCGGGATCGACATCCCGCTGCTGCGCAAGTTCGAGGCGGGTTTCGCCGCGGGCGCGCGTCAGATCGACCCGTCGGTCAAGGTGCTGGTGAAGTACACGGGCTCGTTCGACGACCCGGCGGCCGGCAAGGAGCTCTCCGGCGTGCTGTACGACCAAGGTGCGGACATCGTGTACGTCGCGGCGGGCAAAGCGGGCCTCGGGGCGATCGATCAGGCGAAGCGGCGCAACGACGCCTACATCATCGGCGTCGATTCCAACCAGGACGGGATGGCGCCCGGCAAGATTCTCACCAGCATGATCAAGCGCGTCGATACCGGCGTCTTCCGCGTGTGCCAAGAGGCGGTCGCGCACCGCCCGCGTTCCACGCATCTCGTGCTCGGCTTGAAAGAAGGCGGCGTCGGGCTCACCGACTTCCGCTACACGCGCAGCATCGTGACGCCGCCGAAGATCGCCGTGCTCGCGAAACTGCGCGGCGAGATCGTCTCCGGCGCGATCGTCGTGCCGTCGACCAGGGAGGGACTGGCATCGTACACGCGCCTCCCGCTCTGACGCTGCGCGGCGTGCGCCGGCGCTTCGGCGCGGTGCAGGCCGTCGACGGCGTCGATCTCGAGCTGCTGCCGGGTGAGATCCACGCGCTCGTCGGCGAGAACGGTGCGGGCAAATCGACGCTCGCCGCGATCGCATACGGGGCCGTGCGGGCCGACGAGGGCAGCGTCGACGCGACCGGCGTCGTCGGCCTCGTGCACCAGCATTTCAAACTGATCGACCGGCTGCGCGTGTGGGAGAACGTGCTGCTCAACCGCGAGCCGAAACGCGGCTGGACGATCGACGTGCCGGCGGCGCGCGCGCGCGTGCTGGAACTTGCCGCGAAATACGGCCTGGCAGTCGACCCCGACGCGGTCGTGGAAACCCTTCCGGTCGGCATCAAGCAGCGGGTCGAGCTGCTGCGCGAACTCGATCGCGAACCCGCCGTCCTGCTGCTCGACGAGCCGACGGCCGCGCTCGCGCCGAGCGAGATCGCGTCGTTCTTCGAAACCGTGCGCGGCCTCGCGGCCCGCGGCACCGCGGTGCTCGTCGTCACGCACAAGCTGGCCGAGGTGATCGCCTACTCGCAGCGGGTGACGGTGATGCGCGCCGGTGCGGTCGTCGCGCGCCATCTGACCGGCGAAACGAACGCCGCCGCGATCGCGCGCGAGATGGTGGGCGGGGACGTCGCGGCACTTGCGACCCGCGCGGAGACCGCGTCCAAAGCACTGCTGGAAGTGCGCGGTCTCTCCGCGACGTCCGGAACGAGCGCGCTGAGTGGCGCAACGTTCGACGTGCGGGCCGGCGAGATCGTCGGGATCGCGGGGATCGAGGGAAACGGTCAGTCGGCGCTCGCCGACGCGCTGGCCGGCGTCGTGCCGTTCAGCGGCGAGCTGCGCCTGGCCGGCGTCACGCTGCGCCCGGACGACTCTCCGGCAGCCCGACTCGCGCGCGGTATTCGGGTGATCCCGCAGGACCGCCGGCACGAAGCGCTGATCCTCGACTGGAACGTGCGCGACAACGTCGTGCTGGGCCGGCAGCGGACGCTGCCGCGGGCCGGCTACGAGGCGGCGGCGCGCGAGGTGATCGACCGGTTCGACGTACGGCCGCCCGACCCGGGCGCGATCGTCGGGATGCTCTCGGGCGGCAATCAGCAGAAGATCGTCGTGGGCCGGCTCCTCGCCGGCGATCCGAAGCTCGTCGTCGCGTATCAGCCGACGCGCGGGATCGACGTCGGCGCCTCCGCGCTCGTGCAGTCGCGCCTGATCGAGGCGCGCAACGCGGGCGCCGGCGTGCTGCTGATCTCGTTCGAGCTCGACGAGATCTTCGCGTGCGCCGATCGCGTGCTGGTGATCGCCGGCGGCGCGTTCGTCGGCTCGTTCGACCGCGCAGCGATCGATCGCGGCCGCGTCGGCGCGCTGATGGCGGGAGGTCAAGCCTAATGCCGTACGCCTTCGTCCGCGGCCGCGCGTTTCGCGACATCGTGCTGGTACTGGTGCTGGTGTTCGGCGTCGGGTCGTTCGCGATGCTGCTGGCGCGCGTCTCGCCGCTGGTCGCGTTCGGCGCACTCTTCGACGGCGCGTTCGGCACGCGCGAAGAAGTCGCCGAGACGCTGGTCCAAGCGACCAACTTGCTCTTCCCTGCGCTCGGCATCGCGGTCGCGTTCCGCGCCGGGCTCTTCAACATCGGCGCGGAGGGACAGCTGATTCTCGGCGGGTTCGCCGCAGGGTGGCTCGGCGCGCAGCTTCCGCTGCCGTGGTTCCTCGCCATTCCGATGGTGCTGATCGCGGGCGCGCTGGCCGGCGGCGTGTGGGGCGCGATCCCCGGTTTTCTGCGGGCCCGCTTCGGTGCGAACGAAGTGATCGCGACGCTGATGCTCAACGTCGTCGCGGTCCTGCTGGCGACGTACCTGGTGAACGGTCCGCTGGCGCTGCCCGGCAGCGGTGCGTCGGAGACGCCGAGCCTGCCGCATGCGGCCCAGCTCCCGGATCTCGTCTCCGACTCGCGTTTGACGTGGGCGTTCCCGATCGCGCTCGTGGTGGCGTTCGTCCTGCGCTGGGTTCTGCAGCGCACGGTGTTCGGCTACGAACTGCGCGCCGCGGGGGATGCTCCGGAGGCAGCCAAGCGCGCCGGAATCGACTTGGGCCGCACTGCGTTCGTCGCGATGGCGCTCTCCGGCGCAATCGCCGGACTCGGCGGCGCGACGATCGTGGCGGGCGAGCTGCATCGCTTCAATACGGGCCTCTCGCCGGGCTACGGGTTCATCGCGATCGCCGTGGCGCTGGTGGGCAACCTCGACCCGCTCTGGATCATCGTCGCCTCCTTGGCGTTCGGCGTGCTGCAGAGCGGCGGGATCGCGATGCAGGCCGAAGCCGGCGTCCCGCGCGACGTCGTCGCGCTGGTGACGGGCCTGGTCATCATCGCGCTGGCCGGACGGCGGGTCGTCGCCGCCCGGAGGTCGACGTGAACCCGCTCCTCGCCGGCATCCTAGCCCTCCTCGGCCTCACGCTCGTTAAGGCGACGCCGCTGATCTACGCGGCCCTGGGCGGCGTGCTGAGCGAGCGCTCCGGCGTGGTGAACATCGGGCTCGAAGGGATCATGATCGCGGGCGCGTTCACCGCGGTCGTCGTCAGCGGCCTCACCGGCAGCCCGCTGCTCGGCGCGCTCGCCGGCGTGCTCGCCGGCGCCGCGATCGCAGCGGTGCTCGCCTTCGCCGCGACGCGCCTGGGCGTCGACCAGATCGTCGCCGGCACCGGCTTGAACATCGCGACGCTCGCGGCCGCCGCATTCGGCTTGGTGCTGATCTACCATCAGCCCGGCGCATCGCGCGAAGTG
The DNA here is from genome assembly GCA_028287525.1 of Vulcanimicrobiota bacterium. Taxonomy (GTDB): domain Bacteria; phylum Vulcanimicrobiota; class Vulcanimicrobiia; order Vulcanimicrobiales; family Vulcanimicrobiaceae; genus Vulcanimicrobium. Next base: position 12,521 of record JAQBPM010000466.1, read on the forward strand.
CCGGCATTCGGCCATGCCGGCGAGACCGCGCTCATCGTGCTGGCGTTCGTCGCCGCCGCGACCTTGCACGTCGTGCTGACCCGAACGCCGTGGGGCTTGCACGTGCGCGCGTGCGGCGAGGATCCCAGCGCCGCCGAGGCGGCCGGGATCGACGCGCTGCGCACCCGGTTCAGCGCGGTCGTCGTCGGCGGCGCGATCGCGTCGCTCGGCGGCGTGTACCTTTCGCTTGCCGAGCTCGATCTGTATTCCGACGGGATGACGGCCGGGCGCGGCTTCATCGCGCTCGCCGCGGTCATCTTCGGCCGCTGGACGCCGTTCGGCGCGACGGGCGCAGCGCTGTTCTTCGGGTTCTTCGCCGCCCTGCAGTACTCGCTGCAGCGCGCCGGCGTGCCGAGCGAACTGATGCAGGCACTGCCGTACTTGGCCGCACTCGTGGCGCTGGCGGGCTTCGCCGGACGCGTGCGAGCGCCGGCTGCCGACGGCGTTCCGTACGTTCGGCAATAACTCAAGCACGCTATTTGTCGGGCTGCGCTCACCTCACACTCCATACAAGCAACTTGACTTTTGTCGTGACGAACCGACAATAGAGTCAATGCAGGTACCACGACGCGCCCTCTGCGCGTTCGCGCTGTTCGCCTTCTCTTTCGCCGGTGCTTTACCGGCGGAGGCCGTCAACGTGCCTGGGCCACTGGCCGACTTTCAGGTGCAGCTCTCCGCCTTTTCGCTGCGCGCTCCGGGTCACGTCGGCATCGCGATCACCGACGTCTCGAGCGGTCTCACCACCGGGATCAACCAAGGTGCGGAGATGCCGGCGGCGTCGACGATCAAGATCCCCGTGATGGTCGAAGTGTTCCGCCAGCTCGGCGCCGGAGCGTTCGACCTCAACCGTCGCGTGACGCTGCGGGCTTCCGACAAGGACTGGGGTTCGGGCGATCTCGCCGACGCGCGGGTCGGCTCGTCGTACACCGTTGCGCGACTTCTCGCCTTGATGATCGACGTCAGCGACAACACCGCGACGAACATGCTGATCCGCCTGGTCGGCCGCCGGCACATCAACGAGACGATGCTCGAGCTCGGCTTGACGCACACGCGGCTGACCGACTTCATCCGCTCGAGCGGCAACATGATCCGCTGGGCGCTGCGCTCGAGCCCGGCCGACATGGCGCACCTGCTGCGGTCGATGGCGCGCGAGCAACTGATCGACGAATGGTCCTCGCGCCAGATGATCGCGATCTTGCGCGGCCAGACCCACAACGGCTTGCTCCCCGCACCGCTCCCGGCCGGCACCGACATCGCGCACAAGACCGGCACTCTCCACGACACGCTCAACGACGTCGGCATCGTGTTCGAGGGTGAGCAGCCCTACGTGATCGCCGTGATGACGACCGACCTGCCGACGCTCGACGCGGGCCGCCGCTTCATCCGGGGCGTCTCGCGGATGGCGTACGACGCGTTGGGCCGCTTCGCGTCGTGGCGTCTGGAGAACCCGCCGACGCTCGCCATGCCGCTAGTGCCCGCCGCCGGCACGACGCCCGAACAGCGGATGTGGACGCCGGCAGAGGCGGAAGGCGCGGCACCGGATACGATGCCCGCAGCGAGTCCGGCACCCGCGCCGGGCTAAAGCGAGCGAGAGAAATCGCAAAAACTGGGAAATGTGGTCTCGGTATCGCGTTCTTTTGAAAGCCGCCGGTGACCGACCCCATCTCCCAGCCGCATGCCCCGAACGCCGACAGGCGGCGCCACGTCGTGCAGTTCTATCAAGGTGACGAGCAAGCGCTGGCGACGAACGTCGCGCGCTTCTTTCATAACGGGATGATGCTCGGCCAGGGTGTCGCGGCGATCGCCACGGCCGGCCGCCGCGCCGCGATCGTGCGGGAACTGGCCGCCTTGAACGTTGACGTCGATGCCGCCATGCAAAGCGGTTCGGTGCTCCTGCTCGACGCGGAAGAGACGCTCGGTCGCCTCATGCTCGACGACCTCCCCGACCCGCAGCGGTTCGAGTGGGTCATCGGCACGGTGCTGCGCGGACTCCGCAACGTCACGGGCTCGCGCGACGTCCGGGCCTATGGCGAGATGGTCGGGATCTTGTGGGAAGCGGGACGGTCCGCCGACGCGCTGCGGCTCGAGGAGCTGTGGAACGGGCTCATCGAGCGCGAGGAGCTGGAACTGTTCTGCGGCTACCCGATCGACGTGTTCGAGGCGGGATTCCGGATTACGGAGATGGACCCGGTACTGTGCGCGCACACGCATCTCGTGCCAGCAGACGGCGATCGAGCGCTCGAGGCGGCGGTCGAGCGCGCGATGGACGACGTCCTCGGCGCGAGGAGCGACCTGCTGCGTCCGCTGATGAAGGCGAACTACCGCCCGTCGTGGGCCGTTCTTCCGCGCGGCGAAGCGATCGTGCTCTGGCTGCGCAACAACCTGCCCGGTACGGCCGACGACATTCTGCGCCGCGCGCGGTCCTACTATCGCGCCTGCAGCTAGGCGGCGTTCGGCCCGCGCGCGGTTCGCGGACTGAAGGCTGCGCGCAGCGAAGGCCGCCCGCGTGACGACAACGCGAGCGGCTATCTTGATGCGGCAGGCGGCGCCGCGACCGTATGCCGCTAGCCGGCCAATCGAAATCGTAGAGGTCGAGCTCGATCCGCCCGGCTACGGTGAGGTGCAGGTCGCGGTCGCGAGCGTCGGCGTGTGCCACTCCGATCTCTCGACGGTCGACGGCACGTTCGTGCGCCCGGTTCCGCTGGCGATCGGACACGAAGCGGCCGGGACGGTAGAGGCGATCGGTCCGGGCGTCAGCCGCGTCGCGCTCGGCGACAAGGTCGTCTTCTCGTTCGTGCCGACGTGCGGTCATTGCGTGGCGTGCGCCGGGGGCCGTCCTGCGTTGTGCGAGCCCGGCAACCGCGCCAACGCGGCCGGCACGCTGATGCGCGGGCGTCGTCCCGTGCGGCGCGACGGCCAGCAGCTGTACACGCAGCTCGGCGTCGGCGGCTTCGCGGAGCGCACGGTGTGCGCCGAAGAATCGCTCGTTCGCATCCCGGCCGACACGCCGCTCGAGATCGCCGCGCTGTTCGGCTGCGCCGCCCTCACCGGCTTGGGCGCCGTGCTGAATTCCGCGCAGGTCGAAGCCGGGACGAGCGTCGCGATCTTCGGTGCGGGCGGCGTCGGGCTCATGGCGCTGTTCGGCGCGGTCATCGCAGGTGCGACTGAGATCGTCGTCGTCGATCCGGTCGCGGAGAAACGAGCGCTCGCGCGCGAACTCGGCGCGACGGCGACCGTCGATCCGGCCGCCGGCGACGCCGCCGAACACGTTCGCGGCATTCTCGCGGATCGCGGCGCAGACTATGCGTTCGAAGCTGCAGGCAACGTGAGCGCGCTGGAATCGGCGTACATGGCGACGGCACCGGGCGGTACCACGATCGCGGTAGGTTTGCCGCGCAGCGACGCGACCGCAGCGATCCCGCACAGCCTGCTCGTCCGCCACGAACGCACGCTCAAGGGCAGCTTCATGGGCTCGGCCGTTCCGCAGCGCGACATCCCGCGCTACATCGCGCTGTGGCGCTCCGGCAGGTTGCCGGTCGAGCGTCTCATCAGCGGCACGATCGGTCTCGACGGCATCAACGGCGCGCTCGACGCGCTTGCCGAGGGCCGCACGATTCGCACGCTGTGCGCAATCCCTAGCTGAAGAACTTGAGTCCCGAGAAAAACTGGGCCGGCCCGGACGTCAGGTCGCGGCAGAACGTGATCGTTTTGCCGTTCTCGAAGGCCATCGCATAGGGCGACGCCGTGGTGCCCACGACCCTGACGTCGCGACAGTAGGCCTCGCTGCGGCGATGCACGCGCAGGATGTGCTGCGGTTCCTGGCCGCGCAATCCCCACAGAGCGTATTGGTTGTGGCCGCTGAGCGCGGAAGGCAGGCCGTACGGCGATCCGTAGACGTCGATCGCGGCCGCTTCACCGTAGTTGTCGACCAGTACGGCCGTGCGCGCACGTACGTCGGGTGGGAGCGCCTCGAACGCGGCGCCGACCTCGCGAACGAAGTCACGCCAGCCCAACTGATCGGCGAACTCCTGCGGCAGCGCGGTGCCGGCGAAACCCTTCTCTTGCTGCTGCGGCGTGAAATGCAGCGATCGCATGTATCCTCCGAGCGCCTCCGGCGGCAGGATCGGCATTGCAACGGGCGCGATAAGCGCCGAGAGCGCGACCGCAACGCCCAGGTACACGGCGCGCGCCGACGCGCTGCGCACCACGCGTTCGAGTGCGACGCCGCCGAGCGCGAACAGCGTCGGGTACGCGGCGGCGACGTAGTAGTCTTTGCCGTGGCCCGCAACGATCAGTACCGTTACGACGACGTAGGCGATCGGGATGAAGCGTGCGCGCGCAAGATCGCGCCACACGAACGGCGCCGCGAGACCGGCGATCCAAATCGGGGCCAACAGCGGGTTCATCACGACGATCTGATTCAGCATGAATGCGACCGGGGGGACGTCCGCGTTCTTGCCGGCCGCTGCGCGCAGCAGTTCGGCGAACGGCCAGCCGTTCGCGGCCTGCCACACGACCGACGGCGCCGCGATCAGCACCGTCAGCGCCAGGCCGATCCACAGTTCGCGCCGCCCGAACAGCCGTCGCTCAGGCGTGAGCGCCACGCCGACGGCGAGCGCGACGAGCCAGGACGCGAGCGCGTATTTCGCTTCCAGCGCAACGCCCGCGACGACGCCGCTCCAGATCAGCGCGCGGCGGTCGTCGAGCAGCGCGGCACGCGCGAGCGCGTAGGCGACCGCCGTCCACGCCAGCGGCTCGAACACCGTGGTGTTGAAGGTCGAGAACAGTCCGAGGAATATCGGCGCGACGGCGGCCGCGATCCCCGCCGCCGCGGCCGCGCCGCCTCCGCCCCCGAGCAGCCGCGCGAACCGCACCGTCAAAAAGACGAGCGCTGCTGCGGCGAGCACGACCGGAAAGCGCAGCAGCCACGTCTGATGACCGAGGCCGTAGAACGCGGCCGCGAGCAGCGGCACCAGCGGCGGCTGATCGGCATAGCCGAACGCCGGATGCCGCCCGCACACGATGAAGTACAGCTCGTCGCGAAAGACGTCGTACCGGTTCGCGAGCGCGAGGTGCACGACGAAGGTTGGGAACGCGATCGCTAGTGCGACCGGGTCGCGGTACCAAGGCCGTTTCATTGTTCCATCATCGCCCGAGCAGCCGTCCGAGCGCAAGCTTTGCCGCGTCACCCTGAGCTTGTCGTGTCGCCCTGAACTTGTCGTGTCACCCTGAGCTTGTCGAAGGGCCCCCGTCACCAACCGTGCCTCGCGGTCAACGTCGATCGTGAGGCACGGTTGGTGACGGGGGCCCTTCGACAAGCTCGGGTGACAACGGTTTTCTCAGGGCGACAGGGGGGCTAGCTCGCCGCGGCCTGCCGGCCGGCGTAGGCGCGGGTTAGCCAGTGGCGGTATTTCGGGACGCCGCCGCGGACAGCGCGGTCGTAGAGGTCGATCAGTTTGGCTGCGATCGGGCCGCGCTCGCCGTCGCCGATCGGGCGATGGTCGATCGACTCGATCCATTGCACGCCGGCGGCGCTGCCGGTGATGAAGACCTCGTCGGCGACGATCAGCTCACTGCGGTCGATCGCGCGCTCGACGACCTCGATGCCGAGCTCTTCACGCGCGAGCGTCATGATCGCGCGGCGGGTCACGCCTTCGAGGATGTTCTGCGACGGATCGGGCGTGTAGAGGACGCCGCGCCGCACCATGAAGAGATTCTCCGCCGAGCCTTCGCTGACGTGACCGTCGGCCGTGAGCATGATCGCCTCGTCGAAGCCGTGCAGGATCGCATCGCTCTTGGCGAGCGCGCTGTTCACGTAGACGCCGGTGATCTTCCCGCGCGCCGGCGCCATCGTGTCGTCGATGCGCCGCCACGAGCTCACCGTGCAGCGCAAGCCGCGCGCGGTATCGAAATACCGGTCGAACGGGATCGCGACGATCCCGAACGCGTCGCGCACGTCGTGCAGGCGCACGCCGATGTCCTCGTTCGCCTTGTACGCGAACGGGCGCAGGTACACGTCGCCGCGGAACCCGTTGCGGTTGACCAGGTCGACCGTGATGTCGCACAGCTCGGCCGTCGTGTGCGGCAGCTTCATCAGCAGGATGCGCGCGGACTGCTCGAGGCGCTCGTAGTGCGCTTCGAGCTCGAGCAGATAGAGCTGCTCCTCGTTCGCGTTCCAGAAGCCGCGGACGCCCTCGAAGCAGCCCGTCCCGTACTGCAGGCCGTGCGTGAGCAGGCCGACCTTCGCGTCGTCGTAGCGTGAGAATTTTCCGTCGTGGTACACGGTCAGGTCGCCCAGGTGCATGAAGTCGCGGTCCTCCGGTGGTAAGGGAGCCCTCGTGCGCGAGGTGTTCACGACGTTCCTCCGGCTCGGATCGACGTCGTTCGGTGGTCCGATCGCGCACTTGGCATATTTTCGCCGCACCTTGGTTGAGGAGCGGCGCTGGCTCGACGAGGCGGCTTACGTCCGCATCGTCGCGTTTTGCTCGGTACTCCCAGGACCCACCTCGAGCCAGGTAGGGATGCTGATTGGCTTCGTGCGCGGCGGACCGGCCGGGGCGTTCCTGGCCTGGCTGGGTTTCACGCTGCCCTCTGCGCTCATCATGACCGCCGTCGCCGCGGCGCTGGGCGCGATCCAAGGGCACGACCCGCCGGTCTGGTTCGCCGGCCTGCTCGACGGCCTGTTCGCCGCGGCGGCCGCCGTCGTGGCGCAGGCGGTGCTCGGCCTCGCCGGCTCGCTCTGCACGGATCGTCCGACCAAGACGGTCGCCCTGGGGGCGATGATCCTGACGCTGGGCCTGCGCCCTATGCCCGGCCTGCAGTGGCTGCCGATCGTCCTCGGGCTGGCCGTCGGAGCGCTGTTCCTCCACGACGGCCGGCTCCCCGCGGAGCCGCTCCCCCTGCGCGTCCCGCGTGCGGTCTCGATCGGCGCCGGCGCGCTCTTCGTCCTGCTCCTCTCCCTCACACTGCTGCCGCGCACGGCGATCACCGCGTTCCTCGCGACGATCGTGCGCGCCGGCTCGCTCGTCTTCGGTGGCGGGCACGTCGTCCTGCCGCTGCTGCAGACGCTCGTCGCCGACGGCCTCATCGGCTCGCGCGAATTTTTCGCCGGGTACGGCGCGGTGCAGGCGGTCCCCGGCCCCCTCAACACCTTCTCCACGTTTCTCGGCTACGCGAACCGCTCGCCGCTGCACGGTCCGCTCGGAGCGGCGGTCGCCACGGTGCTCATCTTCCTGCCGTCGTTCGCGCTCATCTTCGCGCTGGCACCCATCTGGAACCGGATGAGCACGCTGCCGCGCGCCGCCGGAGCGCTGCGCGGGGCGAACGCCGCCGTCGTCGGTCTGCTCGGCGCCGTGCTGTACGACCCGATCGTCGTCTCCTTCGGCACCAGTTGGGCGCGCATCGCGATCGCGCTCGCGGCGTTCGCGCTCATCGGCGTGTGGCGCGTCGCGCCGTGGATGGTCGTGCTGGGCGCTGCCGCCGTCGGGGCGCTGCTGCACGCGTAGCGGCCGCCGCGGGCGGCGGGTCCCTCGGCGCGCCGGGATGAAAGCGCCCGCGACATGGACTGGGCGTGGATGGAAGGCTCGCGCGGCTTCGACGTGACCTGGGGACTCCTCACCGGTGCGTTATGCCTCGCCCTCGCGGTGCCGATCCTGTGGTGGTGGCTCCCCGAACATCGCCGCTCGTTCTTCGGCACGGCGATCGACCCGGCGTATCGCCTACAACTCGCCTACGGGCTGTTCTGCATGGCGATGGCGGGGACCAACCTCGGCTGCCGCGCGATTCCGCACGACGATCTCGGCATCGTCCATCCGACCTTTTTCCTGATCACCGTCGCGCTCGCCGCCGGCCTCGGCCCGCGCGTGGTGTGGCTTGCCATGCATCCCTCGTCTCAGCTTCGGCCTGCGCACCGCGCCCGCTAGGCGCTTCGCAACGTCTTCGGAGGTTCTCGTGAAACGGACCGCGTTTGCCGCGATCCTGAGCGCGTGCGCGCTCGGCACCACCGCCGTCGCCGCGATCGGCATCACCACGCTTCCGACCGGCTGGAGCATTCGCATCGCCGACGGACCCGTCGCGACCGTCGGCACGCTGCCGAGCGGGCTCGCCCTCGCCCGTGACGGCTCCGCGCTGTTCGAGCTCGAAGCGGGACATCGCAAGCCGGCGCTGCGCGTGCTCGACGCGGCGACGCTGCACGAGACGCGCAGCCTCACCTTGAGCGGCGCGTTCGGCGCGCCGCTGCGCGATGCGAACGGCGACGGCGTGTGGGTGGCGATCGCCGGAACGTTCCAGGAGCAGATCGCGCACGTCGACACCGCGACGGCAGTCGTGGACCGCACCGTCTCGCTTCCGAATCCGTTCTATCCGGTTGCGATCGCGCGCGCGCCGAACGGCACGCTGGCGATCGCGGGCGACCTGGCGAACGCCGTCGTCTTCACCGACCCGCAGGCGCGCGTCGTCGTCGCGAGGCGCGACGTGGGCCGGCATCCGGCGGCGGTGCAGTTCTCGGCCGACGGCGCGCGGCTGTATGTCGCAGACCGCGCGACCCGTTTCGTCGACGTGGTGCCGGTTCCAGGCGCGAATCCCGCCGCCGGCGGCGCGCCCGTCCGCATCGACGTCGGCCTCCATCCCGTCGCGCTGGCCAGCGACGGCACGCACCTCTACGTCGCGAACAGCGACGACGACGACGTCGCGGTCGTCGACCTCATGACGAATCGCGTCGTGCAGCACGCGCGCATCCCGTTCGCGCTCGCCGATGCGGTCGGTACCTCGCCGAACGGGCTCGCGCTTGACGGCGACCGGCTATACGTGAGCTGCGGCGCCGCGAACGCGGTCGCGGTGTTCGGCGTCGCGGCCGGGCGGCTGCGCGCGCTCGGTGCGATCCCCGCCGGCTGGTACCCGACGGCGGTCGCGGTCGACCGCGCTCACGGCACGCTGTACGTCGCGAACGGCAAAGGCGAATCGAGCCACGCCAACCCCAAGTTCAACCCGCTCGCCCGCGGCGAAGGCGACTACATCGCCGACAACCTGGTCGGCTCGATCCGGCGCGTACCGATCCCCGACGACGCGACGCTGGCGCGCGGCGCGGCCGAGGTGCGCGACCTCGCGCAGCACGAGACCGTCCCCTCGAGCGCGGTCGTGCGCGCGAACGGTCCGATCAAACACGTCATCTACGTCATCAAGGAGAACCGTGCGTACGATCAGGTGCTCGGCGACGTGCGCGAAGCCGACGGTGACCCATCGCTGGTGCTGTTCGGCGAGCAGATCACGCCGAACCAGCACGCGCTCGTGCGGCGGTTCGGCATCTTCGACCGTTTCTTCGAAGACGCGCACGTCAGCGCGGACGGCCACAACTGGTCGACCGCCGCGTTCGCCAACGACTACCTCGAGAAGATGTGGCCGCCGAACTACGCGAGCCGACGGCCGTTCTACGATTTCGAGGACGGTGCGGAGGCGAGCGTTCCGCACGGCCGCTATCTCTGGAACGACGCGCTCGCGCACCACGTCACGCTGCGCAACTACGGCGAGTTCGTGACCGCGGCGCCGAGCAAACCGACGCCGGTCTCCGCTTCCGATCCGGGATTGCTGGCCAACACCGACCGCGACTTCGCGACGTTCGACATGGCGGTCGAAGACGTCGCGCGGTTCGCGGAGTGGAAGCGCGAGTTCGACGCCTACGAACGGGCCGGCACGCTGCCGCAGCTCGAGATCGTGCGCTTTCCGCGCGACCACACCGCCGGCACGCGGGCCGGTGCGGTGACGCCGCAGGGGATGGTGGCCGACAACGACCTCGCCGTCGGAAAGCTGGTCGAGGCCGTCTCGCATTCCGCCGACTGGAAGAGCACGGCGATCTTCGTCCTCGAAGACGACGCGCAAAACGGCGCGGATCACGTCGACGAACAGCGCTCGACCTTCTACCTGGCCTCGCCGTACGCGGCGGGCGGCGTGCAGCACGCGGCGTATACGCAAGCCTCGGTCCTGCGCACGATGGAGATCGTGCTCGGGCTCCCCCCGATGTCCGCCTACGACGCCGGAGCACGCCCGCTCAGCGATGCCTTCACCGCCGCGCCGAATCTCGCGGCGTTCGACGCGCTGCCGGCGCAGTATGACGTCCGCACGAAGAACGCCGCAACCGCCTACCGCGCGCGCGACAGCGCGCGCATGCGCTTCGACGTCGCCGACGCCGCCGACGAGACCGCGCTCAACGACATCCTCTGGCACGCCGTGAAGGGGGCGGGCGCCGCGCCTCCGCAGGGGGCGCGCTGAACCCGGACAGACCTCGCCGTCCCGTGCGTCGGCACGGGAGACGCTTGCCTGCGACTACGGTCGCATCGCTGCCAAGATCGTCTGCTTGGAAAGGCGACCTGTAGCGGTACAGTAAAGCACAAATGGATTACGTGATCGCCGTCCGGGCCCAAATGGGGTTCAGCTCGTGGAAATAGTGCTGGCCGATCGGTTGCAGTTCGCCTTCACCATCATGTTCCACTATCTGTTTCCGATCGGGACGATGGGTCTCGCTCCGTTCATTGCGTGGTACAACTACCGCGCGATGAAGACGGGCGAACAGCGATACGCCGACGCCGCGCGCTTCTGGACCAAGATCTTCGCCGTCAACTTCGCGATCGGCGTCGTGACGGGAATACCGATGGAGTTCCAGTTCGGCACCAATTGGGCCGCGTTCTCCGCGAAGGCCGGCCCCGTCATCGGACCACCGCTGATGATGGAGGGCGTGTACGCGTTCTTCCTCGAGTCAGTTTTCCTCGGCGTGCTGCTCTGGGGGCGGGACCGCGTCGCGCCCGCGCTGTACCTGGGGTCGGCCGTCGCCGTCTGGCTCGGCTCTTGGCTTTCGGGGTTCTTCGTCATTGCCACCGACGCGTGGATGCAGCATCCCGTCGGGTACGTCATCGCATCGGACGGGCGCATCCAGCTGCAAAGCCTCGCGGCCGTGCTGACCTCGCCGTTCGCGTGGTGGCAGTGGGCCCATGCGATCACCGGTGCGGTCGTAACGGGAAGCTTCATCGTCGCCGGCATCGGCGCGTACTACCTCCTGGCGAAGCGAGACGTCGCGTTCGGCCGCGAGT
>JAQBPM010000028.1 GCA_028287525.1 Vulcanimicrobiota bacterium
ACGCACTCCGAGTCGTTGACCCGGTCGACGATCGAGTCCGGCGAGAAGCCGCCGAAGATGACGGAGTGCGCGGCGCCGATGCGCGCGCACGCCAGCATCGCGATCGGCAGCTCGACGATCATCGGCATGTAGATCGCGACGCGGTCGCCCTTCTTGACGCCGAGTTTGCGCAGCCCGTTCGCGAAACGGCAGACCTCGTCGAGCAGTTGTCCGTACGTGACGGTCCAGCGATCGCCGGGCTCGCCTTCGTAGTAGAAGGCGACCTTGGCGGCCTTGCCCGCCCGCACGTGACGGTCGAGCGCGTTGACCGACGCGTTGAGCTCGCCGTCGCCGAACCACTTCGCGAACGGCTCGTTCCATTCCAAGATCGTGGAAGGCGGCGTCATCCATTCGAGCTTGTCGGCCCACGATTTCCAGAACGCCTGATAGTCGCGTTCCGCGTCGTCGTAGATGCCGGGCTGCGCGTTGGCCTGCGCCGCGAACGCGGGCGACGGCGCGAACCGCCGACCTTCGGTGAAGAGGGCTTCGATGGCTTCCGCGTTCGACGGGCTCTGCATGCGGCGGGATTCGTTTCCCTCGCGGAGCAACCCCCCGGCATGGTGCGCTGGAGCGACGGTCTCTACGGCGGGCTCATCGCCGGTTTGACGAGCGCGATTTTCTACGCCGTCGTCGCGGTCGCATGGTTTCGCGAAACGACGCTGGTCGGATTCTTCTCCCAGCCTGCGCAAGCGCTGCCCCCGTTCCACGGCGCCCCCGATTCGGCGCTCCTCGCGATCTTCGGCTTCGTGCTGTACCTGTTGACGGCGGGGTTCTTCGGCATCGTGTACGCGCTGCTCGCCCGACGGCTGCCGTCGATGTGGCGGGCACCCACCTCGGTACTGTGGGGCATCGCCTACGGCGCGGTCGTCTGGTGGGTCCTCAACGACGTGGCCGTTCCGGCCAGCGGGGCCGTCAACGTTCAGCCGCTTTGGCAAGGGCTCGTTGGAACGGTCGTTTGCTACGGAATGGTGCTCTCCGAGCTTACGACCGTCGCGCACCGGCGTGCCGGCAGCTTGGCTTCCTTGACCGTTATGGGCCCGGAGTGATACGCTCGGTTCAAGTTTGGCACTCCCTGGGTATGACTGCTAAGGCAGTCCCCCGGATGTGCCGACCGTTGAAGCCGTGAGCTCTCCGTGATCGACAAGCCCGAACTCGACAAACGCAAAGCCTTCATCCTCGCGACGGTGGTGTACGAGTACATCAACACGGCCGAGCCGGTGGGGTCGGTGACGCTTGCTCAAAAGTACAACCTCGGAGTGAGTTCCGCGACGATCCGCAACGAGATGGCGGAGCTCGAAGCCGGGGGCTATCTCGTACAGCCGCACACCTCGGCCGGCCGCGTCCCCTCCGATGCCGGCTACCGTACCTACGTCGATCGCCTGATGCCGCCCGAGCAGCTGACCAAGGACGACACGCGGCGCATCCGCGATCAGTTCCGGGAAGCCTCGCGTGAGCTTGGCGACGTCATCGAGCAGACGACGCGCCTGCTTTCCGGCCTTTCGGGGAACCTGGCCATCGCGATCGCACCCTCGCGCGATACCCACGCGTTCAAGCACATTCAGCTGATCTGGCTCTCGGCTCGCACGAGCATGGTCGTGGTCGTGACCTCGGGCGGCGTCGCGGCGCAGCGCGTCATCGAATGGCAGACCGACGTCGCGGCCGACGATCTCACCCGACTCTCGAACGCGTTGAACTCGCGTTTGGGCGGACGCATCATGCAGGATGTGACGGCGGGGCAGCTCGACGCGATCTGCGCCGACTCCGGCGCGAGCGCGGAGATGCGCGAAGCCGTGCGCGGCGCGTTCGCACAGGCGCGGCAGACCGACGAGCCAGGGCTGGCGGCGTCAGGCGCGCAGAATCTGCTCGATCAGCCGGAGTTTCACGACTTGCGCAAACTGCGTGCGATCCTGCGCTTCGTCGAGGAACAGCGCACGCTCTACGACCTGGTCGCCGACGAGCTCGCCTCCGACGCGCCGCACACGGGCCAGCCGCACGTGCGCATCGGCCACGAACTCGGTCCGGACGAGCTCTCCGAATGCAGCGTCGTCACGGTTCCGTACAGCTTCGGCGACCGGGGAGTCGGCGTGCTCGCCATCCTCGGGCCGCGTCGCATGCCGTATGCCCGCTTGATGGCGCTGGCTTCGGGAACCGCGCGGTCGCTGGGCGATCACCTCAACGACGTCGAAATACGGTAGGTAGTGGCAGTCGATTATTACCAGGTTCTCGGGGTCGCGCGGGACGCGGACGAGAGCACGATCAAGCGCGCCTACCGTCAGCTCGCGCGAAAATTCCATCCCGACGTCGCGGACGACAAGGTCGCGGCTGAAACGCACTTCAAAGAGATCAACGAAGCGTACGAAGTGCTCTCGGACTCGCAGAAGCGCGCGAACTACGATCGCTACGGCGCCGCCGGCGTCGGCGGCGGCGACGCGGGATTCGGCGGGTTCGGCGCCGAGGGCTTCGGCGACATCTTCGACATGTTCTTCGGCGCGGCGCGCGGCGGCGGCCAGCAGCGTCGCAACGGGCCCTCGCGCGGCAGCGACCTACGGTACGACGTCGAGATCACGCTCGAAGAAGCGTACACGGGCACGACGCGCGAGGTGACCTTCCGGCACCTGGCGACCTGCGCGACGTGCCGCGGAAGCGGCGCCGAGCCGGGGACGCTCATCGTGCCGTGCGATCGCTGCAGCGGCAGCGGGATCCAGCGTCAAGTCCGCCAGACCCCGCTCGGCCAATTCGTTACGCAGACCACGTGCACGAAGTGCAGCGGCGACGGGCAGATCGTGCAGACGCCGTGCACGACCTGCCGCGGACGCGGACGCGTGGAGCAGGAGAAGAACCTGCAGGTCAAGATTCCGGCGGGCGTCGACGACGGTTCGCGCATTCGCATCACCGGCAGCGGCGAGGCCGGCATCCGCGGCGGACCCGACGGCGACCTCTACGTCTACCTGAGCATCGCGCGCCACCACCTCTTCAAGCGCGACGGGCTCGACGTGCTGATCGACGTGCCGATCGCGTTCCCGCAAGCCGCGCTCGGCGCGGAGATCATCGTCGCGTCGCTCGACGGCGAGGTTCCGCTTCAGCTCAACGCGGGCACGCAGAGCGGTTCGACCTATCGCTTGCGAGGCCGCGGCATGCCGAGCATTCGCGGCGGCGCGAAGGGCGACGAGCTCGTCACCGTGCACGTCGTCGTGCCGACCAAGATGTCGAAGCGCGAACGCGAGCTCCTCGAGGAGTACGGGCGCGCCGGCGGCGATCAGATCGAAGAGAAGTCGTTCTTCGACCGGGTGAAGGACGCGTTCCGCGCCGAGTAGGCTCGGCTGATCAGCGCGGAACGGTGACGCCGGCGCGGCGCAACTCGGGGTCGAGCGTGCCGGTCAGCATCCCGAAGCACATCCGATAGTCACCGGCGAGCGACCGGAACGGCGCGCTCAACGTCTCCGGCCGGTTGTGCTCGACCAAAGCGTGCGCGAGCCACGCCGGGCCGTATCCGCACAGCAGCGCGGCACCGGCCAGCCGCACGTCGCGCCGCACGGCGCCTGCGAGGAGCAGTGCGGTCGCACCGAGCGTTCCCGCAGCGTGCAGCGCGCGCGTGCGCGGATCGGCGTGGGCGCGTAGGTAGCGCAGCCAGAAGGCGTCGTCCATCGCGGGGCCTTCCGCGCGCCGGTGCCGAAGCGCCTGCTGCGATGCGCGACCGTTTCTTCGTCGAGGGCGTTCATGCGGCCGGCGAGCACGTCGCGCTGGCGCCGGATGATGCCCGCAAGGTCGCGACCGTGCTGCGCAAACGAACCGGCGACCGCGTCCAGGTCGTCGACTCCGGCGGCGTCGCGTTCGCCGCGACGCTCGAAGTCGACGGCCGCAGCGTACGCGCGACGCTCGACGCGCTGCTCGACCGCGACGCGGTGGAGACGACGATCGAGGTGACCATCGCGCAAGCGGTCCCGAAAGGCCAGAAGATGGATCTCGTCGTCGAGAAGGCGACGGAGCTCGGCGCATACGCGATCGTTCCGGTCCGCAGCGCGCGCGTGATCGGCTACGACACGAGTCCGGCAAAGGTCGAGCGCTGGCGCCGCATCGCGAAGTCGGCAGCGCAGCAATCGGGGCGCACGCGCGTTCCGCAGGTCGGCGACGTCCTTGATTGGGACGGGCTGCTGGCGACGTTCGCGAGCTACGACCGGGTCTACGTGCCGTGGGAACTCGCCGACCCCGCCCCGTTGCGCGCCGTCTTCGAACGCGAGCTGCCGGACGTGCGGAGCGTGCTGGTCGTCATCGGCCCCGAGGGCGGCTTCGCCGCCGAGGAGGTCGCGCAGGCGCAGGCGTCCGGCGGCGCGCCGATCTCGCTCGGCCGCCGCATCCTGCGAACGGAAACGGCGGCGCTGGTCGTGCTGGCCGCGATCCTCTACGCGCGGGACGAACTCTAAGAGCATCCCTTCGCGCGCGGCGGCGGTCGAGGACCATATGCAAGCCGTCGTTGTCGATCGCTCCGCTCCGGGCGGGCTCGTCCTTGCCGACGTCGCGGATCCCGTGCCGTTGCCGTTCGAAGCGCTGGTCCGGGTTGCCGCGGTCAGCTTGAACTTAGGGGAGATCCGGCGCTCGAAGAACCTCGCCGACGGTTGGCGGCCCGGCTGGGACTTCGCGGGCATCGTCGAACGCGCCGCGGCCGACGGCTCGGGCCCGCACGCGGGCTCGCGCGTCGTCGGGATGCTCGGCGAGGGCGCGTGGGCGGAACGTGTCGCGGCGCCGACGAGGAACCTTGCGATCGTCCCGGCCGCGGTCGATCTCAAAGTGGCCGCGACGCTTCCCATCGCCGGGCTGACCGCACTGTACGCGCTCGGCAAGCGCGGCTCGCTGCTGGGCCGGCGCGTGCTGGTCACCGGCGCGTCGGGCGGCGTGGGGATGTTCGCGACGCAGCTCGCGCGTCTCGCCGGAGCGCACGTCACCGCGCTCGTGCACCGGCCCGAGAAGCGCGCCGCGGTCGCCGCCCACGCCGACGTCGTCGTGGTCGGCGCCTCGGCCGGCGTCGCGCACGAGACCGGACCGTTCGACGTCATCCTCGAGTCGGTCGGCGGCGACGTGTTCGCGAGCGCGCTGCGGGAGCTGGCGGAAGACGGTATGCTGGTGACGTTCGGGACCTCGGCCGAGCGCACGAGCACGATCGACGTCGCGTCGTTCTACGCGCACGGAGGCGTCACGATCTACGGGTTCATCATCTTTCACGAACTCGAACGCGAATCAGCCGGCGCCGGCCTCGCGCGGCTCGCCGCGCTGCTCGACGCGGGCAAACTCACCGTGCACATCGACGGCGTCGTTCCCATCGCGCAGATCGGCGAGGCCGCAGAGCGGCTGTGGAGCCGCCGCGTCACCGGCAAACTCGTCGCGACGTTCCCGTCCGGCGGCTAGGTGTTCCGCGGGACATGACCTTGCATACGTGGCTGACCTTCGCCGTCGTGGCGGTGTGCGTGTCGCTTGTTCCGGGGCCCGCGGTGATCGCCGTCGTTTCCAGCGCCCTGCGGGGCGGATTTCGCAGATCGCTTGCCGCCAACGCCGGCGTGCTCGTCGGCGACGCCGCGTTCGTCGCCGCAGCGGCCGCGGGATTGGGCGCGCTGCTGGTCGCGTCGCACCCGCTGTTCGTCGCGGTGAAGTGGCTCGGCATAGCGTACCTGGCGTATCTCGGCGTGCGCGCGCTGCTCGATCGCGGCACCGCCTACGCGTTCGACGCGCCGGGTCACGAGCGGCGCGCATTCCGACTCGGCCTCACGACGCAGCTCGCCAATCCGAAGGTGATCTTGTTCTTCGGGGCGCTGCTGCCGCAATTCGTCGACCCCTCGCGTCCGGCGGCGCCCCAATTCGGGCTGCTCGGCGCGACGTTCATCGTCAGCGACGCGCTCGTGTTTGCGGCCTACGGTGCGCTCGCGCATCGCGCGCGTGTGCTGCTGCGCACACCGCGCGCCGCCCGCGTCACCTCGCGCGTCACGGGCGCGGTGATGATCGGTGCCGCGGCAAGGTTGGCCGCCGAGCGCTGACGTCGTTCGCGGCGCTCCACAGCGATCAATTGTAACGGGATGAGAATGTCGGCTATGCCGAGCCGGTCCAGCTTTTTCCAATCTTTCGGCCGTAGCGTTGGGGCATGTTCCGGCGAGTTGATCTCGACCGGACGACACGAGGTAATTAACGACATGTTCGCTCATCTCCGGAAACTCGCGATCGCGACGGGCGCGGCCGCAACCATCGCAACCGGCGCAATCATCCCCCGTCCCGCTTCGGCGGACACCACATCGACGCTGCTCACCGCGGCGGCGGTCATCGGCGGGGTCGTCCTCTACAACAACTACCAGCATAAGCAGGCGCAAGCCAACTCGGTGGTCGGCTATACCCGTAACGGCGGGACCGTCTACGGCGACGGCCGAGTCGTCATGCCGAACGGGCAGACGTATTATCCGAACAGCAACGGTCAATATGCGAACGGCGGCTACAACAACGGCGGCGGCGGATATTCCAACGGCGGATACGGCTACGGCGGTAACAACCAGCCCGTCAACGACCGGCAGTACAACAACGGGTACAATAACGGCCGGTACGACAACTGGCAGAACAACAACAACAACAACAACGGCCGGTACAACAACACCGGGCGCAACGACGGCGGCCAGAACAATCGCGGTCAGTACAACCACGGCCAGTCCGCCGACAACAACAACAACGACAACGGGCGCAACCGCGGTCAAGACCACGGCTGGCGCTAGCCGGAGGCGTTACGCGGCGGCGCGTACCGCTTCGACGAAACGATCGAACGCCGTCCGGTGCAGCGTGTGACCGTGGTCCGCAACGGTCTGCACGCTCACCGGCGCGGCGGCGTCGCGCACATCGTCGGGCGCGACGACCGACTCTTCGCCGGCGAGCAGGATCGTGGTCGGGATCTTGATGCGAGAGAGTCGCTCGCGCAGATCCCAGCCGCCCTCGTCGACGTGATTGTCACGGCCGAGGCGGCGGATCGTGTCCAGGCGCAAGCCGTGCATCGCGTGTACCTTGCCTTCGCGGTCGAGCGGGTCGGCCGAGGCGAACGCCGCGCGCACGGCGTCGTCGCGCTCTGAGCCCTCGATCGCGAGCAGTCCGGCGAGATCGTCGACGTACTCGCGATCGAACGTGCCGGGAGCGACGCGGATCATCGGGTCGATCAGCACCAGCGAGCGGGCGATCTTCGGACCGCCGACGAGTGCCACGGCGCCGCCCCACGAGTGTCCGACGACCGTCGCTACGGTGCCGATGCTGTCCGCGACCGCACGCAGGTCGGCGGCCAGCGCCTCGAGCGCGAGCGAACCATCAGCCGCTGCGCTCTCGCCGTGCCCGCGCTGATCGTACGCGAAGACGCGGTGCGTGTCGGCCAGCGCTTCGCCCAGGCGCGCGAAATCGCGCCGCGACGACGATATCCCGTGCACGCAGAGGATCGCCGGTCCGGCGTCGCCCCAGCATTCGACGGTGGTCGTGGCCCCCGTCTCGAGCGCAACGCGCCGCGTTTCGGTGTCCATGCGAATCACGCGTGCACCGTGCGCTCAGGGTTGGTGTCGACGATCGGGGGCATGTTCACCAAGGCTTTCACCCGTGCGGCGCGCCTCGGCCTACCGGGCCGGCGCATCGACGTGCTCATTGCGCCGAGCATCGGCTTCACCTCCCCGAGCGCATCGGCGCCGCCGGCGCGGCGGCCGCCCGGGCCATCGCTCCACCCAGGCGAGGCCGGCTGGGCCCTGCACTTGGCAAAGTGATATCACTGTGATATCATGGCCGGACGATGCGGGCCTTTCCGGCGCGCCTGGCGGACGATGTGTACGATCAGCTGAAACGACGGGCGGAGACCGAACGCAAGAGCATGAACGCGGTGTTGAACGAATCGCTCGAACGGCAATTTACCGGCCAGTCCGACGTGAAGGCGGCGTTGCTCCGCGCGCTCGAGGCACTCGAAGAGAGCGAGCGGCGGGCACGATGAGTGTGAAGGCCGCTTCACGGGAACGGCACGCCCGCAAGGCGTACAACTCTGGTTCGACCATGGCACGCACCCTCGAAACTCTCGAACCGGGGACCCCGGTCTATGCCGGCTCGACTCGCGTCGGCACCGTTACCGGCGTGTACGCCGAAGGCGAAGCGCGCAGCGCCGAGCTGATCGCCGTGCATTGGGACGCGCGTGGCGAAGACGTCGCCGTCCCGGCGACGGAGATCGAGGACATCGATCAGACCGGCGTGCACCTGCTGCGCCAGGAGTCCGATCAGTACGCCGACCTCGCGCCGTTCGATCCTACGCGCTTCCTGACGCTGCGGCGACTTACGTGACGCAAGCGATGCCGGATGCCGCCACGGTGACGACGCCGATGAAATTCTCCATTGTCGTGCCGACGTACAACGAAGCCGGCGGCATCGAACGATTGGTGCGTACGGTCGCGGGGATCTTCAAGCAGGGCGGTCTCGACGGCGAGATCGTCGTCGTGGACGACAACTCGCCCGACGGAACCGGTGCGATCGTCGACCGTCTCGAAGCCGAAGGCCTGCCGGTGCGCTGTCTTCATCGCCCCGGAAAACTCGGTTTGTCCTCGGGCGTGATCGACGGCTGGAAGTTCGCGCGCGCCGAGTCGGTCGCCGTCGGAGCGATGGACGCGGACTTCTCGCACGACGCCGCGATTCTGCCGCGCATGGTGAACGCGCTTGCGACCGGCGGCTACGGCTTGGCGATCGGGTCGCGCTACGTTCCCGGCGGCGGCATCGAGAATTGGCCGAAGCGGCGCATCATCACGTCGCGCGTCGCGATCGCCCTGGCCCAGCCGCTCACCCCGATCAAGGACATCACGTCGGGCTACTTCCTGGTGACGCGCGCCGCGCTCGACGGGGTCGAACTCGATCCGATCGGTTTCAAGATCGGCCTCGAAGTGATCGCGAAAGCCCGTTACGGCCGAGCGCTCGAAGTGCCGTACGTGTTCACCGACCGCATCGCCGGCGAGTCGAAGCTCAATCAGAGCGAGATCTTCAACTACCTCAAGCAGCTGGGCCGCATCTACCGCGCCCGGCTGACCGGGAAGAAGTAGCGCCGTGGCGCCGATGCCGGAATGGCTGCGCCTGCGGCGGGCCCAGCCGATCCCGGCCGAGGACGCCGCGCAGTGGACGAAGTGTCCCAAGTGTTCGGAGATGATCTACCGGCCGGACCTCGCCGCCAACCTTTGGGTGTGCACGAAGTGCCAGCACCACTTCCGGATGCACGCCTTCGACCGCATCTCGATGCTGGTCGACGCCGACTTCACCGAGATCGGCGGCGATTTGCTGCCCGGCGACCCGCTTGGCTGGACTGACAAAGTTCCGTATCCTCAGAAACTCCAGCGCGATCGTGAGAAATCGAAACTCACCGAAGGCGTGGTCTGCGGGTTCGCTTCCATCGGCGGATTCCCGGTGGCGCTCGGCGTCATGGACTTCAACTTCCGCGGCGGTACCATGGGGACCGTGGTCGGTGAGCGCATCGCCCAGCTCTTCGAACGGGCCCGCGAGCGGCGCGTTCCGTGCGTCGTCTTTACCGCCAGCGGCGGGGCGCGAATGGAAGAAGGCATGCTGGCGCTGATGCAGATGGCGAAGACCACCCTGGCCGTGCGCCGCTTCCACGACGACGGCGGATACTACATCAGCGTCCTCACCGACCCGACTACCGGCGGCGTCTCGGCGTCCTTTGCGTTTCAGGCCGACGTGATCGTCGCCGAGGCGCGCGCGTCGATCGGCTTCGCCGGCCGGCGCGTGATCGAGCAAACGATCCGCCAGAAGCTTCCCGACAACTTCCAGACTGCCGAATTTCTGCTGGAAAAGGGCGCACTCGACTCCGTCGTCGAGCGCCGCGATCT
The DNA here is from genome assembly GCA_028287525.1 of Vulcanimicrobiota bacterium. GTDB lineage: Bacteria > Vulcanimicrobiota > Vulcanimicrobiia > Vulcanimicrobiales > Vulcanimicrobiaceae > Vulcanimicrobium. The sequence goes on from JAQBPM010000028.1 coordinate 9,906, forward strand.
CAAGCCGCTGCTGATGCGCCTGCTCGACTACGGCGTCGGGGCAAAGCAGGCGTCGAACGGTCACGCCACCGTGACGGCACCCACCTCGTCGGAGTCACGGGCATGAACGTGATCGTCGAACGCGAGAAGGGCCTGCTCGAACTCGAGCAGCGCATCGCCGCGCTCAAGGCGCAAGCCGCGCAGCAGCCGGTCGACATGGGCGGCGTCATCGAAGCGCTCGAAGCGAAGTACGCCGAGATCCAGCACGAGGTCTTCGGCACGATGACCGCGTGGCAGCGGGTCAACATGGCGCGCCACCCAAAGCGTCCGCTCGGGACCGACTATCTCGCCGCGCTCGACCAATTCGACGAGCTGCACGGCGATCGGCACTTCCACGACGACCACGCGATCGTCGGCGGCTTCGCTAAGCTGCGCGGGCGGCGGGTAATGGCGATCGCGCAAGACAAAGGGCGCGACACTCGCGAAAAGGTGATGCGCAATTTCGGGATGCCCGCACCCGAGGGCTATCGCAAAGTCACGCGGCTCGTCGCGCTCGCCGCGCACCTGGGGCTGCCGGTCGTAACGTTCATCGACACCAACGGGGCCGACCCGGGGATCGGATCGGAAGAACGCGCGCAAGCCGAAGCGATCGCGCAAGCGTTGTACGAGCTCGCCGACGCGCGCATTCCGATCGTCGCGACCGTCATCGGCGAAGGCGGCTCCGGCGGCGCGCTCGCGCTCGGGCTCGCCGACCGCGTGCTGATGCTCGAACATTCGGTCTATTCGGTCGCTTCTCCGGAAGGCGCCGCCGCGATCCTCTGGGGTGATGCGGCCCGGGCGGAGGAAGCGGCGAGCCGGCTGCGGCTCACCTCCGACGACCTCCTGCATTTCGGCATCATCGACGAGATCGTCGGCGAACCGGTCGGCGGCGCGCATCGCGACTCGGCCGGAACGGTAGCGCGCGTGCTGGATGCGGTCGACGCCGCGCTCGATACGCTGGTAAAGGTCCCGCTCGCCGATCTCCTCGATCGCCGCTACGCGAAGTTCCGCCGCATCGGAGCCCCGCCGTCATGAACGGCCACGTGCGCTTCGCGCCCGCGGCATGGATGTTGCGCGCTGCCGCGCGCCTGACGCGGCCGGCGAGATACTGCCCGTTTCCGGTGCCGGTCTCATGACCTTCGCGGCGCTTGTCCGTGCTATGGGCCGGATCGGCGTCGCGAGCGTCGTGGTCTTCGTCGTGTCGCTGGTCGGGGTGCAGTACGCGCGCGTGATCGGACGCAACGTCGCGCTGGCGCAAGAGCTGCACGTGGTGGAAGCCGACGTGCTCTCGCTCAAGGTCAAGCGCGCTGGGCAGCTGCGCGACATCCGGCGGCTCTCGGACCCGCAGGGCGCCATTCCGGAGATCCACGACCGCCTCCACTTGGTAGGGAGTAAGGAAGCGATCATCTACCTCAAGCGGGGGGGAACGCAGCCGTGAGCGAGCGGGTGCGCGGAAGTGTGATCAACGTCCACAACCTCGGCGCGACCGTTCGGCTCGAAGACGGCCGTCTCGTCGCGGCACCGATCGGCGACGTGAACAAGAACCGCGCAACCTACACCCGCGCGCTCGAGCGCAAAGAGACGACGCTGCCGTTCGACCTGATGGGCCGGATGGTCGTGATCGCGCAGACGCGCGTCGACGAGGTTGCGCCGACGAGCGATGCGCCGGCCTTGACGGACCCGTCGTTCGAAGCCCAGATCGCCGCCTACCTCAAGTCGACCGAGGCGTGGGCGCCCTTCGATCGGCCCCAGCCATTCGAGCGTCACTTGGTGCGCAAGCGACAAAGGGCCAAACTCTTTGGGGCAGACGAGCGGGGTTAGCTCCAGGCAGGCTCGGGCCAAGTGCAGAATTGCACAATTCATGGCGGTAAAAGAAGTGGGCGTCGATCCGGTCAATGTTCCGGGCTCGTTCGTGCGTCTGCATGGTGCATACTCAGGCTTGCGGGCGGCTGAACAGCGCGTCGCCGATTTCATCCTCAAGCATCCGGACGAACTGATCTACCTAACGGTCACCGAGCTCGCCGAACGGACCAACACGAGCGAATCGACGGTCGTGCGGCTGTGCCAGAAAATCGGCTACAAGGGTTATCAGGAGTTTAAGATCGTTCTGGCGCGCGATCTGGTCGAGCCGGCAACGGCGATCTACGCCGCGATCGAACCCGGCGACGACCTCGCGACGGTGAAGACGAAGGTCTTCCAAGCGAACGCGCAGGCGCTGCGCGACACGATCGAAGTGCTCGACGACGGCGAGCTGCAGCGCGCGGTCGATGCGCTTTCCGCCGCGCGCCGCGTAGAGATCTACGGCGTCGGCGGCAGCGGCCCGCTGGCGCTGGACGCGTACCACAAGTTTCTCAAGCTGGGGCTGCAAGTGGTCGCGCTTTCCGACGGCGACCTCATGGCGATGTCGTCCTCGCTGCTGGCTCCCGGCGACGTTGCACTGGGAATCTCGCACACCGGCGCGAGTCGCGACGTCACCGACGCGCTGAACCGCGCGAAGACGAACGGCGCGACGACCATCGGCATCACGCACCGCCCCACCTCGCCGATCACGAAGGTCTCGGACATCACGCTCGTCACGGCCGCAAAACAGACCGCGTTCCGCAGCGACGCGAGCTCGAGCCGCATCGCGCAGCTCACGATCATCGATACGCTCTACGTCGGGGTCGCGCACATGAACCACGACCGCTCGCTCGGCATGATCGAGCGCACGCGCGAAGCGACGGCCTCGAAACGCTATTAGCGAAACCTGGCGCGTGAGCGGGCGGCGCGCGGGCCAGCGTTTCGACGCCGAGCACGGCGTGACGACCGAGGCTCTGGTGTTTCTGGGCGAACTCGATCCCGATGCGATCGGTCCGTCGCTGGAGTTCGCGACCCACTACGAGCCGACGCCGGTCGCGGAGGCGGAGGCGCTCCTCGATGCTTCGCCGCTGCGTCCGCAGCGGGCGACGTTCGTCGACGTCGGCGCCGGGATGGGACGGGTCGTGCTGCTCGCGGCGCGCCGCCCGTTTCGGCGCGTCGTCGGGATCGAGATCTCGCCCGCGCTGGCGGAGATCGCTCGTGACAATCTCGCATCCGCGCACGGTGCCGAACGCGCGGCGAAGGACGTCCGCGTGGTGGCCGCCGATGCCGCTTCGTTCGCGTTTCCGCGCGGCGATCTGGTCGTCTACTTGTACAACCCGTTCCGGGCGCCGGTCCTCGAACGCATGCTGGCCAACCTGCTCGCGGCCGACGGCGCGCGCGAGATCGTGCTCCTGTATCACACCGCCGTCGAACACGAAACGATCGAAGGCGTCGACGGGTTCGAGGTCGTCGCCGACCTCGGGTTCGGTCTCGTCTACCGGCTGCGGCGCTAACCAGCGCAAAAAAAAAGAAACCCCGCCGGAGCGGGGTTTCTCTTCGGGTCGCAGTGGTTGGGTTACGCTGCCAAGCCCCGTCGGCGAGCTTCCTGAAGCAGCGCGCCGCGCGAGCCGACGCCGAACGCGTCGAACACGGCGTCGATCTGGTGCTGGATCGTATACATGCTCCGGCTGAACCGGCGCGAGAGTTCGGTCGGCTCGGCGCCGCTCCAGAGAGCACGGGCGACTTGCCGTTGGAACGGTGAGAGTGCCGTCGGAAGCGCCTCTTCCCGTGCGACGACTTCGTCGGCGTACGTTGCGAGGGGACAGTCCGGGTAGAATCCCGCATGGCGCGTCGAGGCATCCCGCCACTTCGCTTCGCCGGTCAGCTCCGCCAGAGCCGCTGCCGCCAGCGTTGCGCGGTAGTGATAAGCGACCCCGTCGAAGATGGTATACGCCTCCTGAAGCAGCGCTACCGCCGCGTCACGCCGTCCGAGCGTCTGCTCGATCCGGCCTTGGGCGTATTTCGCGTGGGCGATCGCGCGGCGATTGCCGTGCATATCGACCTTCGGGTCGACGTTTTCGGTCCCGATTTGCGAGAACTTCGACGCGTACCGCTGTGCGCGAGCGGCGTCTTGCGGGGCATGAAGCACCGCAAGAACCACCAGCACCATACGGTCCTCGCCGGAACTGCTCTCCCACGAAACGTCGTAGGCGAGCCGATCGGCTTCGGCGAGTTCGTCGATGGCCCAAGCTTCGTTGTGCGACATGCGCGCGACGTAGGCCCGGTCGGCATGGGTCATGATGCGCCAGGCCGCCGACGGCGCGAGCGCCCGTGCGTCCTTGAACATCCACTGCGCTTCGCCGGCGCGGCCGCGCATGAACGCGTCCCAGCCCATCGCGCGCATCGCGAGGAATCGGTGGGCAGCCACGCCCGGTGTCCAATTGATCGCCTGCATCGCCGCCCGCGCGGCTGCGATGCCTTCCTCGTCAGCAGTTTCGAACGCGGTTTGCGCCAGAGCGTGAACCGACGTTGCAAACGTCACGACGTCGACCGGCTCCGCCGTCGGCAGCGTCACGTAGTCGAGGCACCTGCGCAGGTCTGCGACGTGCCCGACGTAGTTGCCGTTGCCGGCGTGCAGCCACGCGCGATACGCGTATGCCGCTGCCGCGATGTTCGGGTCGGGATGCGCGACGGCGAGAGCGACCTCTGGTGCGCCGACGTCGCATTCGCGACGCAGCCAGCGCATGCGCAGGTCGTGGTATGCCATCGTGTGGTTGCCGTGGACGACTTGGCCCATCAGCTTGCGCGCGTCTTCGTACCGCGACGCGGCTGAGGAGAAGTCGCGCACCATGGCGTGTGCTTGCCCGAATTGAATCGCGAAGTTGAATCGTCCGGCCGGCGACTCCGGCAGGTCCTCGACCGAGGCCAGGTAGGCGACGGCGTTTACCGGATCTTGGCGGCCGAGAGCCTCGGCCTTGAGGACGATCGCGCCTTCGCGCTCGTTGGACGGCCAGTCTTCACAGCCGTCGAGGAGTTCTAGTGCGGCGTCGTACCAGGCCGAGCGCAGCGCGATTCGTGCATCGCGAAGCGAGTCGGCGATGGTGGTCCCGCCCATCGTGTCCATAGTAGGTAAAACCCCCGCTAGTCTTTCAGCGTGCCGAGTTGTACCTTGCTATTTGGGCCCACGATCACGGATCGAGAGGGCCCGTTCCCGGCGCTCGCGCCGGATGCCGTCACGGTGTCACCCGCGTTCGTTACGAACGTGTTGAGCACGGAGACGGTGTACGCGCCTGGATTGATGCCGCGCAGATCGAACGATCCGTCGGCGCGCGTGGCGGTGACGTTCGCGATCTTGCCGTTCGCGTCGGTCGCGACGACCGTCGCGCTCGAGACCGGACTGCCGCCGGCGTTCGCGACCGTTCCGCTGATCGTCGGCTGGCCGAGTCCGGCGGCGACCGTCGGCGTCAAGTACACGGCGCCGTGGCGCAGCGTCGCGGATTGGAACACGTTGAAGTCGAGCGTTGCGCTGATCGATTGCCCTTCCGCGCCGGCCACGGCGAGCGGAATGGAGACGGCCTCGACCGTCTGCGTCGGATCCCACCAGGGATGATCCGAGGTGACGAAATAGACCGGATACGTGTGGCCCTTGTAGTTGAGGGTGGTCGTCGCCGGGTCCAGCAGCAGCTGCACCGAGGTGTACGAACCGACCGGGAGCGATCCGCTCCCGAGATTCAGGGCAGTCGTCTGAAGATCGAAGAGGTTCACGACTTGGGGCGTGCTGCTTCCCGTGAGCTGCCACGAGTCGCCGTTGGCGTCGATCGCGTCGACGCCGAGAATACCGGCATTGAACTGTGCGTTCGAACTCGTGACTCCGGAGAGTGGAGCGTCGAACAGCGCGAGAGCCATGTCGAAGAACCGTGGCGCAGTGCCGGACACGTCCTGCACGTTGCGCGATCCCTTGAGATGGCGCACGTGTTTCTGCGTCGATTGCGTCTGGGTGGAGGGAATTGCCGTCGATGCGGAATGCGCGCCGCCGCCGCTGCACGCCGCAAGGCCGCCGGTAGAAACGGCGGCCGCCAAGGCGAGCGCCAGGACTGATCTCATCCGTGATGGCCTTTCGAGGAAACGGCGACGGTCCGAGACCGCCGAGAGTCCGCCGTGCGCGAACCCGCCGCCGGATCGGTAAACCGACCGGCGAACGTACCGTATAGGCAACGCCCTCACCCCGCTGTGCAACGTCGACGGGCGTCTGTCGGCGTACATCACACTATGCTCTCTCCCAGGAAAGAATCAACCGAGCGCCGGTAAAGTCTGTGTCAAGTGCGCGGCACCGCACCAAGTTTTACGCGTGGCGACCTCCTTCGCGTTCAGGAGTCCGGATCGCGGATCCCCACTTCGTCGAGATGCGCGAGGAGGTCGGCCGGGTCCGCGTAGACCCGGTAGGCGCCCGCGCTTTGCAGCTCGTCGGCGCCGTAGCCGCCCGAGAGGACACCCACGCCGAGGGCGCCGGCCCGGCGGGCGGCGAGCAGATCCCACACCGAGTCGCCCACCACGATGCTGTGTACGATGGGAACGCCCAACTTTTCGGCAGCACAGAGGAAGAGGTCGGGATCGGGCTTTGCGTGCGCGACGTCGTCGCGGGTGACGATCGGGACGTGCGCGGGGATCTCGAGCAGGGCCAGCGTCCGGTGCGCGACCGCGCGCATTCCGCTGGTTGCGATCGCCCAGGGAGCGCCGATGGCGGTCAGCGCGGACAACAGCTCTTGGGTTCCGGGAAGCGGAACGACCTCGTGGAACCGTTCCGCATACGCGGCGGCGTGCCGCCGGCGCAGGTCGGCCAGCGTTTCGGCGTCGACCTCACGATCGAGCTCGCGCATCAAGCCGCGGACGAAGAGGCCGCCGCTCATCCCGATCTTACGATGGATGCGCCAGAATGAAAGGTTCAATCCGGCCGAACGCAGAGCGTCGTGCCACGCGCCTACATGCTGATACACGGAATCGACGAGCGTTCCGTCGAGGTCGAAGACCAATGCGGGAACCGTGCGCGCCATGCGGGTCGGTTCGCGTCGGCGCGCGAACGGCCCGCCGGTGATCCGAGCGCTTGTTTCGATCGGGACGAATTCCACCCGTCTGCTGGTGCTCGACGGGGACCTGCGCGT
>JAQBPM010000148.1 GCA_028287525.1 Vulcanimicrobiota bacterium
GCCGACCAGGTCGCGTTGAGCGTCGCCGTCCATCCTGACGACGCGCCGTCCCTCGCGCACAGCTGGGCCGCTGCCGTGGCCGCCGGCGACATCTTCGAACACGAGTTCCGCCTCCTGCGTCACGACGGGACGTGGCGCTGGTTTCTCGGACGAGCGCGCCCGCAGCGTGACCCCTCCGGCACGATCGTCCGCTGGTTCGGGACGAACACCGACATCGAGGATCGCCGCCGCGGCGAAGAGCAGCTGAAGTTTCTGACGGAAGCAGGCGAATTGCTCGCGGCACCCGCGTCGGTCGGCGAACTGATGCAGCAGTTTGCCGAGCGCGCCACCGGCGTGATGGCCGATCTCGTGACGATCTTCGCCGTCGATCGCGACGGGGCGCTCGACGCGCTCGCGATCGCGCACCGCGACCCGAAGGGCTTGCACGCGTGGCGCGAAGTGCGGCGGCTCTACCCGTTGCGGCGCGGCGATCTCGCGATGCAGGTGTTCGCGAGCGGGAAGCCGGTGCTGCTCGAACGCGTCCCGCCCGATTTGATCGCCAGGATCTCGCGCGACGATCGGCATCGCGCGATTCTCGAAGGGTTCAACGTCGCATCGGCCGCCTTCGTCCCGCTGATCGCGCGCACCGGCGAAGCCGTCGGCGTCCTGCAGATCGCGAACGGCGTCGATTCACGCCGTCTCGCCGAGTCCGATCTGCGCTTCGCCGAGATTCTCGCGCGGCGGCTGGCGATCTCGATCGAGACCGCCGAAGTGTTCGAGCGCGAACGCCGCATCTCGGAGACGTTTCAAGACGCCGCGCTGCCGCGCACCCTGCCGAGCTTGCCGGGGATCGCGCTGACCGCGGTGTATCGCGCGGCGCAAAAAGACGCCGAGATCGGCGGCGACTGGTACGATGCGGTCGTCCTGCCCGACGGCCGGCTGATGCTCTCGATCGGCGACGTCGCCGGGAAAGGTCTGCGCGCGGCGGTGCTGATGGCGAGCGTGCGCAACAGCATCCGCACGGCGGCGGTCCAGGTCCCGATCGCGAGCGAAATCCTCGCCACCGTCGCGCTTGCGCTTGCGATCGAACCCACCGACTCGTTCGTGACGGCCTGGGTCGGCGTGCTCGATCCGCAGACGCGGCATCTGACGTACGCCTTCGCCGGACATCCGAGCCCGCTCGTGCGCGAGCCGGACGGTACCGTGCACGCGCTCCCCGGCGCCGCGCAGCCGCCGCTCGGCGTGACCGACGACGTGGAACGGCATTCGCACGAGATCACGCTCCCCGTCGGCGCCACGCTCGTGCTGTTCACCGACGGGCTGATCGAGTCGGCGCGCGACGTCACGGAAGGTGAGCGCCGCCTGGTCGACGCGGTGCAGCGCGATGCGTTCCGCCGTTCGGCGAATCCCGCTCGCTTCGTCGTCGACAGCGTGCTCTTCGACGGCGCGCACGACGACGTCGCGGTGATGACCGTCGCGCTCGGCCGGCGCTCGCATTGGGTGTTCCACTCGCACGACGCGATGCGGGCCGAGGGTGCGCGCTTCCAATTCGTCGAGCGCTTGCGCGAACTGGCGACCCCCGAGAGCGATCTCGCCTCGGCGGAGCTCATCTTCGGCGAGCTGATCGGCAACGTCGTGCGTCACGGACCCGGTTCGATCGACGTCGATCTCGAATGGGAAGGCGAGCGCGCGGTGCTGCACGTGATGGACCGCGGACCGCATTTCACGCCCAATGCGGAGCTGCCCGAGGATCCCTGGAGCGAAGACGGGCGCGGGCTCTTCCTCATCGCGGCGCTGGGCGAAAATCTCTCGTACGCACCCTTGCCGGTGCGCGGGAATCACCTCAGCGTGGTGCTGCCGGTGCGGCGCCGGACGAACGAAGAGCGCGGCTGAAGCGGTCCGGCGCGAAGAGGTCGAGCGGGAACCCCGGGTCGTCGCCGGCGAGCAAAGCCGCAACGATCGCGCCGATCACCGGCGTGAACTTGAAGCCGTGCCCTGAGAAGCCGCCCGCGGCGACGACGCGCGGGTTGCGGGCGAGCGCACCGATCGCGAAGTGCTCGTCGGGCGTGTTCGAGTACATGCACGCGGCCGCGCGCAAGAACCGTCCCGCGGCGGCCGGGACGAACGACGCGAGCGTGTCGTGCGCGACCGCGATCTCGTCGTCGGTCACGGTGCGGTCGAGCGCGTCGGGATCGGCCTCGCGGCCGCTGCCGTGGTGCGCGATCTTCGCCCCGTCGCCGAAGTCGGGGAACCCGTAGAAGAACGGGCCGTCGTCGCGTTCGACCGCGTAGATCGGCAGACGGTCCGGCGTGACGGCGTCGCGATCGACCGGCTCGAACCAGAACTGCACGTTGCGTTCGATGCGCAGCGGCACCCCGAACTCCGCGGCGATCCGGCCGAACCACGGGCCCGCGCAGAGCGCGAGGCGTTCGGCTTCGATGCGCGTCCCGTCGGCGAGCGTCACGCTCACGGCGCGCTCGCCCGCGTCCCAACCCGTGACGCGCACGCCGAACCGCAGCTCCGCGCCCTCCGCGGCCGCCACCTGCAGTTGCGCCGCGACGGCGGCTTCAGGGAAGACTGCGCCCGCGACGGCTTCGTAGACGCCGACCTCGTCGTCGTGCGGCCGAATCGCCGGCCAGCGCGCGCGCAGCGCCGCCGCGTCGAAGATCTCGTGGGGCAGTCCCCAGTGCCGGGCGCTCGCGATCGTGCCGGCGACGACCGGCGTGTCGGGCCGCCCGACGAACAGGCCGCCGGTGCGCGCGCGCAGGGTCGTTCCGGTCCGCGCTTCGAGCGCGTCCCAGAGATCGTACGCGCCGCGCAGCAGCGGCACGTAGTCGGGCGACTCGAAGTATGCTTGCCGGATGATGCGGGTGCGGCCGTGCGAGGCACCCAGGGCGTGCGCCGGTCCGAACTGCTCGAGGCCCAGCACGCGCATTCCGCGCGCGGCGGCATGGGCGGCGGCGGCGCTGCCCATCCCGCCCAGGCCCAGGACGATCGCGTCGTAGCGCACGCTCAGCGAACGAAGACCGTACCGGCCGGGCCGGCCACCACTTCGCCGACGATCGCGGCGGTGCCCAAATCGGCGAGCGCGGCGAGCGCGCGG
>JAQBPM010000153.1 GCA_028287525.1 Vulcanimicrobiota bacterium
CGCAGTTCTTCGTCACCGATCGCGATACGCGGTACGTGATGCTGGCGATCAACGATAAAGATGCGATCGCGGCGGAGCTGCTCGATGCGAAATGCAAGCGCGTCAAGTCGATGCCCTCAACGTTTGAGGGCTACCATTTCGACGAGCACATCAAAGTCTTTACGCTAGGCGACAGCGACACGCCGGCTTTCCGTCTCTACGAAACCGACGGACTGACGTCAAGCAGGAACTGCAGGCGGCAGGACCGCCGCAAAGATTCAGCCCTGGCCATCTGGATCTGACTCAGACGATACCCGCACGCAGGGCGCGAACGGCAGCGCTAACGCGGTCGTTCACGCCGAGCTTGCGGAACAGACGGATCACGTGGGTGTGGATCGTTGCCGGCGAACTGCCCAGCTGCGCGGCGATCTCGGTGTTCGAGTACCCGTCGACGATCAGGCGCAGGATCGCGCGCTCGCGCGGTGAGAGATGCGCGGCGTCGAACGCGGCGCGCGGGCGCAGCAGCACCTGCGAGATCTCCGGGTCGAGCCACGTCGCGCCCGTCGCGACGGCTTTGATCGCTTGCGCGAGGCGCTCGAACGGCGTCGTCACGAGACAACACGCGTCGGCGCCGGCGTCCAACGCCGCGCGCAGCAACGCCTCGTCGACTCCGCGCTTCAGCGAGAGCACGCCGACGTCGGGCCGCCGCGCCTTGCTCGCGAGGATCAACGCGACGCCCGGCGCGGGCGCGCCGGCCTCACCGGCCAAACTCAGGTTCACCAACAGCACGCGCAGGCGTGGATCGGAGAGAAACGGCTCGGCGTCGAGAGGCTCCGCGGCGGTCCCGATCATCTCGAGCTCGACGTCACCGTCGAGCAGCTGCGCCAGGGCTTCGCGCGTGAGCGATTGGTCGGAGATGAGCGCGACCGCTATCCGCTGCGTGCCGACTAGGGTGCCTGACGCAACCATCCATCACCGGCCCTTGGACGTCCGTTCGTCCTCTATCGTCGACCAATTGGTCGACTTGCGAAGAATATTTTCGAGGCGTACACTTATTTTTGGCAGCCCTTTGCCGGCTCCCTCTTGTGTCGTTTCGGGAGGTAATTCCCATGCGCCGAATCGCCCTCCTCGCTCTGTTTGCACTGGCGTTGGCGGTCGCCGCAGCAGGGTACCGCACGGTCGCCGCCCAGCAGCGGGTCGCTCTCGCCGACATGGCTCAGGATTCGGCGCAATGGGTGATGCCGTCCCAGAACTATGCGGCGCTGCGGCATAGTGCGCTCGACGAGATCAAGACGTCGAACGTCGCCAACCTCAAGGTCGCCTGGACGATGTCGACCGGTGCGACGCGCGGCCACGAAGGTCAGCCGCTGGTCATCGGCGACACACTGTACTATCAGAGCGCGTGGCCGAACCACGTCTACGCGATCGACCTCAGCGACTACCACATCAAGTGGCAGTACACTCCCAAGCAGGACAACTTCGCGGTCTCGGTCGCGTGCTGCGACCTGGTGAACCGCGGCGTCGGCTACGGCGACGGCAAGATCATCGTCGACACGCTCGACGGACAAGTGATCGCGCTCGACGCGACGACCGGCAAGCCCGTTTGGACCGCGCGCAACGGCGATCCCGCAATGGGTCAGACGCTGACGTCGGCACCGCTGATCGTCAAAGACAAGCACGTGATCGTCGGTGTTTCGGGCGGCGAGTTCGGCGTGCGCGGCTACCTCACGTCATACGACCTCAAGACCGGCAAGCGCATCTGGCGCGCGTACAGCGCGGGACCCGACCGCGACACGCTCATCGGCGCCGACTTCACCGGTCCGAAGAACGCCGGCACCTCGACTTGGAACGGCGAGCAGTGGAAAGTCGGCGGCGGGACGACGTGGGGCTGGTACTCCTACGATCCCAAGCTGAACTTGATCTACTACGGCACCGGGAATCCGGGCACGTGGAACCCCAGTCAGCGGCCCGGCGACAACAAGTGGTCGATGACGATCTTCGCTCGCGACCCCGACACCGGAATGGCGAAGTGGGGCTATCAGATGACGCCGCACGACGCGTGGGACTACGATGGCGTCAACGAGATGATCCTGGTCGATCTCAACATGAACGGTCAGACCATTCCTTCGCTCGTGCACTTCGACCGCAACGGGTTCGCGTACGAGCTCGACCGCCGCAACGGCAAGCTGCTGCTCGCGAAAAAGTACGATCCGTCGGTCAACTGGGCGACGCACATCGACATGACGACCGGCCGGCCCGTCACCGATCCGAAGTATATGACGAAAGCCGGTGTCAACGTCTCCGGCATCTGCCCGGCGGCAATGGGAAGCAAGGACCAGCAACCGGCGTCGTATGATGAAACGACCGGGTACTTCATCGTGCCGACGAACCACAATTGCATGGATTACAAGGCGTTCGCGGTCAAGTACAAGAGCGGGTTCCCGTTCGTCGGCGCGATCGTGAAGATGTATGCAGGCCCGGGCGGGAACCGCGGTGCCGTGATCGCATGGGATCCGATTAAGGGCGAGGTCGTTTGGACGAACCGCGAGCGCTTCCCGGCATGGGGCGGAACGCTCTCGACCAAAGGCGGCATCGCGTTCTACGGGACGATGGACGGCTGGTTCAAAGCCGTCGAGTCGAAGACGGGCAAGGAGCTGTGGAAGTTCCACACGCCCTCCGGGATCATCGGCAACCCGATGACGTATATGCACGGCGGTAAGCAGTACGTCGCGATCCTCTCCGGCGTCGGCGGCTGGGCCGCGCTCGGGCTCGCGGCCGGGCTGACCGAACCGACCGCGGGACTCGGCGCCGTCAACGCGGCGCAGGACCTCGCGCAATATACGCAGCTCGGCGGCGACCTGGTCGTCTTCTCGCTGTGATGCTTCGCCGACTCGCCGTCGCGGCTGCCGTCGTGCTCGCCGCGGCGGCGTCTATGGGAGCGCGCGCGGCGGCCCAGCCGCTGCGCGTATGCGCCGATCCCGACTACATGCCGTTCTCGAACCGTGCGCTGCAGGGCTTCGAGAACAAGCTCGCCCAGGCGGTGGGCCATGCAATGGGGGAGACGGTCACCTTCGTCTGGCATCCCTCGCGCGGGCCGGGCGGGTTCGACCAGTTTCTGCACGACACGCTCAACGCCGGGCGCTGCGACGTCGTGATGAACGTGCCGTTCGCGAGCGACAACGTTCTGGCGACTCGGCCGTATTACGTTTCGTCGTACGTCTTCGTCTTTCCGAAGAAGCGCAATTACGCGATCACGTCGATGGACTCGCCGGTGCTCAAGGAGCTGCGGATCGGTTTCGAGCAGGACACGCCGCCCGAGAACGGGCTAAAGCTGCGGGCGCTGATCCTTCACGCGACGCCGTTCGAGGTCGGCGACACGCCGGGCGAATCGCCGGCGACAATTTTGACGGCGGTGCAAAACGGCAAAATCGGCGTCGCCGTGACGTGGCAGCCGTCGATCGGTTACTTCCTGCGGTCGTTCTCCTCCCTCGAAGTCGTACCGGTCCCGAACTCGCGAGCGGCGGGAACCGTCGAGCAATACGTGTTCCCGATGGCGATGGCGGCGCGGAAAGGGGACACGCGGACGCGCGACGCACTCGACATCGCGATCGCCAAGAGCAAACCGGAGCTGCAGCGCATTCTGCGCTCGTACGGCGTGCTGATCTATGATGGTGCGGGCGCAACGGGGACGTGAAGAGATGAGCGAACAGCAACGGGTCGGCGTCGTCGGCGTCGGCCGAATGGGTGCCAACATGGCACGCCGCCTCAAAGACGTCGGCTATCCCGTCGTCGCGGTGTACGATGTGCGGCCGGACGCCGCACGGGAGCTCGCGGCGGAGCTCGGCGCGGAGGCGGCGTCGTCACTCGCCCGCGTGACCGAACTCTCGGACGTGATCATCACGGTCGTGACCGACGACGCGGCGATGCGGGGAATCTACGGCACGAGCGGCGACTCGCTGCTCACGAACGCGCGCGGGAAGATCTTCGTCAATTCCGCGACGATCACGCCGGACGTCCACGTCGAGGTGCAGGCGCTGGCGGAGGAGCGGGGCGCGTCGAGCCTCGAGGCCGCTCTGGCAAGCTCGATCCCGCAGGCACGCGAGGGGACGCTGTACATGATGGTCGCCGGCCGGCGCGCGACGTTCGAGCGCGTCGAGCCGATGCTGCGCAAGATGAGCAAGAGCCTGCGTTACATCGGCGAGGCCGGCCAGGCCGCGAAGGTCAAAGCGCTGGTCAACATGGTGATGAACATCAACACCGCCGGACTTGCCGAAGGGCTCGGGCTCGGCGACGCGCTGGGACTCGATCTCACCATGCTGCGCGAAGTGTTCGCCGAGACGGGTGCCAATTCGCGCGTGCTCGAGACGGACGGAACCGACATGCAGAACCGCGAGCACGACACCTACTTTTCCGCCGCGCACGCAGCGAAGGACACGCACATCGCGACGGCGCTCGCACACGAGGCGGGATTGCCGCTTCCCGTCGCCGAGGCGACGGCGAAACAATACGACACCATGATCGAGCTGGGCCTCGGCGAGCTCGACAAATCCGGCGTCGCCGAGCTGACGTTCGCTTCGCGCCGCCCGCATTCACTCTCGACTTCGTGATCGCGGAGGACAGCATGGAAACGAGAACCCCGACTCAGCCCAAGGTCATTCCACTCATCAGTTCCGGTACTGCCGGCCCGCTCGGCGCGCTGCACCTGCCCCGCCTGTGGTCAAAGCTCACGCTCGGCTCCGCCGGCGCGCTCGCCGACGGATACGACTTCTGCGGCCAAGGCTTCGACCAGATGACGCTCGACGGTCTCGGCCTCGACCGCGACGCGACGATCGCGTACGTCCGCGACAACAAGCCGACGTACATGGAGTTCGAGCGCTATGTCGTCGAGGTCAACGGCGGCAACCTCTCGCGCGACACGATTGAGGCGCACAACGCTGCGATTCGCGGCTACAACCACTCCGACGAACTTGCCGGAACGATGCGCGATGCGAGCGGCGTCAAGGACCCCTCGATCAAAGACGCCGTCACCCTAAACACGCTCGAGGATCTCGACGACCTGCGAAAACACGCCTCAGGTGGCTGACGACTTCGCGCGACGCGCCGCCGTCGCGACCGCTTGCAGCGCTGCGCTCATCGCGTACGCGCTGTCCGGCGCGGCGGCGGCGACATCGCACGGTTCACCCCCCGCGCTCTACACCAAAGCGCAAGCCGCGGCGGGCGCGAAGCTCTACGCGAGCACGTGCGCGCAATGCCACGGCGCGAACCTCGAGGGCGGCGTCGGCCCCGCCCTCCGCGGCCCGAACCTCCAGCGCCTCGCGCAAAAAACCAAACTCACCGTCGGCGACTTCTTCCAGTTCTTGGCGCTGCAGATGCCGCTCAACGCCCCGGCGTCGCTCCCCAAGGATCAGTACGCGTCGATCATGGCGTACATCCTCTCTCGCAACGGGTACCCGGCCGGGCCGAAACCGCTGACGTACGACGCGGCGACGAAATCGAACGTCATCATCACGACGTACCCAGGACACTAACGGCAGCCGCCGATGCTCGCGGCGCCGACTGCGGCAGAGCGGTACGCCGAGGGCACCGAACCCGTGAACTTCGCGAAGGCCCCGCTGAAGCGGCTTTGCGTCGAGAACCCTACGCGAGCGGCGATTGCGGCGATCGTCTCATCCGACGTGCGCAACAACGTGCCGGCTCGTTTGAGGCGGCGCCGCACGATATATCGATAGGGAGACACGCCGTACTTCGCCTTGAATGCGTGAGAAAAATGGGTGACGCTGAGTCCGACGAGCGACGCCAACTCGGTCAGTCCGATATCACGGTCCAAGTGCTCCTCCACGAAGTCGAGGACGAGCTTGAAGCGCGCTGACCCCACGTTCGGGGTGAGCGGAGCCGGAATCGGCATCGTGCCATTGGCTCGGAACAGTTCCACGACCAGCATCGACGCTAAGGACTCGACGTATGCGAGAGGGAAATCTCCGGGCGTCAGGCAGATCGACGCCAGCCGCTCCACGAGACCAAGCGCTATGGGGTTCGGACCGAGGTGCGGCCGAAGCTCGAGGCCGCCGGCCACTTCACCCAGCACGCGCGCGACCGCGGGATGCTCCACATCGCAGAACAGGTATTGCTGCGACCCTTGGCCCTTCATCTTTGCCGTGTATCGGTGGCCTCGCGGCAATACGAAGCAGTCATTGGGGGCACTAACGGATCGCGTACCGCCGCGCGGGGGGTTCACCGCCTCCTCGATGGCGATGTCGGGGTCCCGTTCCAGCCCGAATACGACAACGTCGCGCGGTAAGAGCAAATCGGCTTCGGCGGTGCCTCGATACGAAGCCATGTGAACGGAGCACGTCAGTCCGGCGACGGCGAACGTCCCCTCCGTGCCGCGTCGCGCGCTGAAGTACCGTCCCGTATCGCGGCCTGCTGCCACATCCGAGTGCGGGGCTCGCTCGGTCGGCGAATCGCCGAGCGAGGGGTTTCGCTGCGAACGTTGAGGCGGCATACGCGATGAGCTCCCGGGTTCTTTCCCTTTCCGCTGCTGGGAATTGCGGATTCTATCAGACGTCTGCCGCAGGCGCAAGTCACTATTTTGGCAGCCGTCTCTCGCGGCATCCTACCGCAGCGCATCGCAACCGCCTAGTCGACCATTTGGTCGACCGCAGTGTTCGCGCCGGGGCGGACGGATGGACGTTCGCCGGCCGGACATGGTAACGTCTCAGACCATCATGGACATCACCCAGCTCATCCTCGACGATCACCACGAGCAACGGCGGCTTTTCGCGATTCTCGAGGAGATCGATCGCACCGACGCGGCGAGGCTGGCAGCCGTCTGGGCGCGCCTGTCGGCGTTCCTCGAGGTCCACGCCGAAGCCGAGGAAGAGCTCTTTTATCCGGAGCTCCTGCGCCTGGGAAAAGGCACCGGCGGCAAGCACACGCCCGTCGACGAAACCAAGGACGCGATTCACGACCACAACGAGATCCGCGACGCCGTCGGCGCCGTCGCGGCGCACGAGGTCGGCAGCAACAGCTGGTACGACGCCGTTGCGCGCGCGAATGAGGCCAACAGCGATCACATGGGTGAAGAGGAGCGAGAAGGGCTCACCGACTTCCGCCGTCACGTCGGACTCGTGCAGCGCCACGACCTCGCCGTCGCGTTCGCGGCATTCGAAGCGGTCCACATCACCGGCGTCAAGGCCGTCGATAAAGACCCCGACGAGTACGTCGCGGAACATCAGTAAGTCACCGGAGCGAGCTCCGCAAGTCGCCGGAGCGGGCTCCGCTGAGGTTTCACGCCCGGCGTTCTCCATTGGGCGACCGCCCGTGGTGGTCGAGCTGGAGCTCTTCCATGTCCAGCGAGGCTTGCATATGGCGCAGGACGGTGTTGTCGATCGCCCCCCGCTCGCGCGCCTCGATCAGCGTGTCCCGCTCGACCTTCACCAGTTCCCGCACGGCTTCGTGATTCGGCCCGCCGTCGGCTGAGGGTTTGCGGCGATTCACGTATCGCCGCAGACGGCGCGCGTCGTCGGGGACGATGCGGCCGTCGCTTTCCAACTCGTCGACTCGCCGCAGCGCGGCGCTTCGCATCGCCGCGATTACTTGCCGCTGTTCGTCCTCCTCCGCGACGTCGTCGTTCGAGCGGAGGCGCGAGACGACCCAAGGAAGGCTGAGCCCTTGGCCGACGAGGGTCACGAGGATCACGCTGAACGAGACCAGGATGATGAGGTCGCGATGCGCGAACGGCGCGCCGCCCGCGACCGTCCGCGGCAGCGCGAGCGCCGTGGCGAGCGAAACCCCGCCCCGCAGGCCGGCCCACGAGGCGATCGCCCGATACTTCCAAGCCCGTTCGCCCTCCGGCCGAGCGACGCGGCGAAGCCGGTCGGAAATACACCCGCCGGCGAAAATCCACAGGATGCGCAGCGCGATGACGGCGGCGTTGACCGCCACGATCGCTCCGACGATCACCGCTGCGGGATAGCGTCCGAGCGTCGGAAGCGTATCGTTCAGATGAAATCCGACCAGCACGAACATGATCGCGTTCATCAGCAGAATCGTCGTCTCCCAGAACCCCGCGGTTCGCTGGCGCGCCTCCGGCGTCGCGAATCGCGGCGAGGTGCGGTTGACCCAGACGCCGGCCGTGACGACGGCGAGCACGCCGGAGAGGCCGATCTGGGCGGCCGGAAGGTAGGCGAGGTACGGCGCGATCACCGAGATCATCGTCTGCAGCTGCGGGTCGCGGATCCGGCGCCACGCGAGCGAGACGACGTAACCGGCGAGCATCCCGAGCGCGATCGAGCTCGGGACGATCCAAAGCAAACGCAGCCCGGTACCCGCCGGCGAGAACGCCCCCGACACAACCGCCGTTACGGCGACACCGTACAGGATGAGCGAGGACGCATCGTTGAGCAGCGCTTCGCCGCCGATCAACGCCGCGACGCGGCGCGGCAGGCGAAGCCGCTCGGCTACCGACCAGAACGCCACGTCGTCCGTCGGCGCCACGATCGCTCCGAGCGCGATCGCCGCCGGCCACGCCATCGCCGGGACGATCGCCTTCGCGATGAGCGCGACGGCGAAGGCGGTTGCGAGCACGAGACCGATCGCGAGCGAACCGATCGAATCGAGGTTCGCGCGCATCGCGCCGGTCGGCGCCGTGACCGCTTGCCAGTACAGCAGCGGCGGAAGGAACACCGTGAAGACGAGCTCGGGATGGATCTCGACTTGCGGCAGCCCCGGGACGAAACACAACACCAAGCCCCCGAGCACGAGCAGGACGGGATATCCGACCTTGATCGTTCTCGCCAGCGCGACCAGCGGTATGCTCACGGCGAGCAAGGCCACAACGATGTCTATCCGGGGCATGACTCGGCGAACATACCCGCATCGCGTTGGAAAACGATGGGCTGCGCGTGAACGAAAGATGAGGACGCCGG
>JAQBPM010000160.1 GCA_028287525.1 Vulcanimicrobiota bacterium
TCCGCGGGATCGTCGCGCAACGCCCAGATCGCGACGAAGCCGCGCACCGCGCCGTCCTCGCGCACCCAGAGCGCGACGTCGCGCGCGGGATCGTACTCGGTGAAGAAGCGCGCCAGCCCCTCCGCGACCACGATCTCGAAGTGCGGCGCGAAGTTCCACGTCCGGGCGTAGTATCGGCCGTGCAGCGCCGTCACGTCCCCGACGATTCCCGGCGTGAAGCCGCGCTCGATCATGTCGCCGTCTTCGCGCGCGCAGGGAGGCGTTACCCGCTCGTTCTGCCGAACGTGGCAATCCGCGCGACGCGGTGAAGGGTGTGCCATGGCGAGTTCGGGCTTCCAGGTGTACGTGACGTTTTCGGGTGAGGCGTCGAAAGGCGCCCCGGGTACCACCAACACGCCGATCAATCATGTCCGCGCGTACGACGCGAGCGGGAAGAAGCACGGCCACGTCACGCCCGACTACGACGAGCTGCGCGGGATGGCGCTGGACGGCTCCGGGCGGCTCTATCTCGCGGTCGCAAACAAGAGCGGCTCCACGATCCAGGTCTTCTCCTCGACGATCGGGAGCGACGGGTTCAGTCGCGCGTTCCTCGGCACGGCGGTGACGCCGCAAACGTCGACGGCGCTCTCGCATCCCTACGCGGTCGCATTCGACACGGCCGGCGGCCTCTACGCGTCGAATCAGGATACCAATGTCGTCTGCGGCTACGCGGTCGCAACGGCGGGCTTTCCCGCGACGCCGCTCGCGGTCGCATCGTATCTGACGACGAGCTTCCCGAGCGGCGGCACGTTTTACGCCGGCACCTGCGTCGCGTCGGCGCAGCCGGTCACCGCCGGCGGCGAAACGCCGCCCGCCGTGCCGGTAGCGCAAGGCGGACTGACGATGACGGGTTTCACCGCCGCGCCCGCAAGCGCGGCCGACGCGGCGAAAGCACCGGCGCGCCATTCGGTGCGCGGCATCCTCTTCGCCGGCGGCGCGCTGTACGTCGCCGACGAGGGCGGCGCACGGGTGGCGATCTACGACGCCGCGACGGGCGCGTACCGGTCCGCGCTCACGAAGACGACCGACGGCAAGTCGACGCTGAGCACGCCGGTCGGCCTCGCCTACGATGCGGCGAGCGGCCACGTCTTCATCGGCGATCCCGGCAACGACGCGATCTTCAGTTACCACCCGACCTCGCAGAAATTCGAACTCAAAGTCGACAAGAAGTCCGGCGGCGACGGGCTCAAGAAGATCTCCGGACTCGCGTTCGCGCCCGACGGGACCCTGTTCTTCGCGAGCCGCGAGGGGAAAGCGATCTATCAGCGCGACAAAGGCGGCACGGTCACGCCGTTCGTCAGCGGCCTCCCCGATACGCCGGAGTGTCTGCTGATCGCTGCCGTGTGATCGACGCGCCTAGGCGGAGCGTTCCGCCTGCGCGCGCGCGTCGAAGGCTTCTTGCGCTTTGCGCACGTCGGCGGAGTGTCGTTCGGTCCAGAGCGAGAGCGCGCCCAGCGGTTCTTTGAGCGTCAGCCCGAGCGGGGTGAGCGAATATTCGACGCGCGGCGGGATGACGGGGAAGACGACCCGGACTACCAAGCCGTCGCGTTCCAGATCGCGCAGCGTCTGCGTCAGCATCTTCTGTGAGATGCCGCCGATCGCGCGCCGCAGCTCGGTGAAACGCACGGGGGTATCGATCTCCGTCAGCACGCCGATGATCAGCGTCGTCCACTTGTCCGCGATCCGATCGAGCAGTTCTCGGGCGGGGCACGGACCCGAATAGACTCCGGCTTCGGATGCGGTTGCGGCCGCGGCGACGGTAACCATTAGGTGCCTATACTACTTTCTGGTGCCTTCTTGCTGGCAGAGACTCGGTATGGAATAGTGACTGAGCCACCAGGATACCACACCTTGGGTGACGCCCGCCAACTATCGGAGAATTTCGTATCGTGAGTACCACTACCACCGTCCAAGCCTATGCGATCGACCCTTCCCACACCAACGCCGAATTCGTCGTCCGCCACATGATGATCGCGAAGGTCAGCGGCCGCTTCGCCGCCCTCGCCGGCACGATCGAGGTTCCGGAAGGCAGCGATGTCCCGACCTCGATCCAGGCCACGATCGAACTCGAGTCCCTCACCACGAGCGAAGCGCAACGCGACGCGCACCTCAAGTCCCCGGACTTCTTCGACGCCGCGACGCATCCGCAGATCCATTTCCGCAGCACGAGCATCAAGCCGGACGGTGACGAGCTCGCCGTCGCAGGCGACCTGACGATCCGCGGGACGACGCTCCCGATCGTGCTCAAGACCACCTTCGAAGGCCGCACGACGGATCCGTGGGGCAACCGCCGCATCGGATATGAAGCGCACGCGAAAATCAGCCGCAAAGACTTCGGCTTGACCTGGAATCAGGCGCTCGAAGCGGGCGGCGTCGCCGTCGGCGACGAGGTCAAGATCGAACTTGCCGTCGAGGCGGTCGCGCAGAGCTAACTGGAGTCCGCGAGGCCGCCGGCGTTTTTTCGAACGCTCGCGCGGCCTCTCTGCGTAGCCTCCGGATCGCTTCGTATCATCGCGGGATGAACCGAGCGTGAAGAGGTCCGCAATGACGTCAACCCTGTTTAGTCAATCGCCATTCTTTCCGATCGCAATCGGATTTTTCGGTCTCGGTACCGGCTACTTCGTCTGGGGCGGACAGGCGTTGTTCGATTTCCCGAAAGATTCGCCAGAGACGAATCGCACGATCGCGCTGTGGGGCGTGTGGATGAGCGGCTTCATGCAGTTCATTACCGGCATCTATTTGATGATCGGCCTCACTTGGTTCGGCGTGTTCGAGAAAGCCGCGCCGCTCTACATGGCGGCGCTCGCGTTCACGGCGTACGGCGTCCACTGGTTCGCCGTGGCGTACCGGCGCTACATCGGCGCGAGCCCGCTGCCGGAGGGTTGGATGGCGATCCCGTTCTCGCTGATCGGCATCCTCGGCGTGCTCGTCTTCTTCGCAGCGGGTGACGTGCCGGTCGCGATCCTCTTCATCGGCCTGACCTTGGTGTACCTCACCGAGATTCCCACCAACTTCGGCGTCTGGCCGGGCGGGCGGCGCCTCATCGGCTTGTGGCAGCTCCTCACCGGCATCTGGCTGATGTACCTCACCTACGGCGTCACGATGAACTTGGCGC
>JAQBPM010000179.1 GCA_028287525.1 Vulcanimicrobiota bacterium
TCACGATGACCGTGTCAGGAGCTTCAACCATGGCGCGCAACCGCGCAGATCTGCACGATCATGATGCAACTTGTCCGTACGGCGGCAGGGTGAATACGAACGGACGACCGAGCAGTCGATCGAGCGGCTCGCCGCCTTTTGAGCGCATATTCATGTTCGAGCCGCTCGGAGGATGCAAGCGAGCCGTCTGCCGCGGTCACCGGAAGTATCGGCATCAAGCCATTGCCTAAGCCGCGGCAGCGCGTGACGTCACCCTCGCGCAAGGGCGCGACCGCGTAGCCCGAAAGCTCCATCGCGACGCCTCCTCCTCGCCCCCATCGGTACGTCGACGACATCGAACGTGCTTGCGCGCGTCAATCCCGTCAAGACCAAGTGGATGAGGCAAAACACCCCCGTCGCGAAGTTTTCTTCGGGCGCCCTGGAGAGCCCCTTGGGCGCCAGGGAGCACTAATGTAGGTTCGCAGGCGTGACGGCCAAGGGCCGGTACGATTGTCGCCGCGAGGGCTAGCGCCCGCGCGACGAGTGTTCGTCCGTCAACAGAGCGAATTGAAACGTTGCCCCTGGCCCGGCATTATCGGACGCCGAGAGTCGTCCCCCATGAGTTTCGACGATGGAACGGCAGATCGAGAGGCCCATCCCCATGCCGCCGGATTTCGTCGTAAAAAACGCCTTGAACAGCTGGTCGGCGTCCTCCGTGCCGATTCCGACACCGGAGTCCTTCACGGCAACGACCACTTGGTGCGCATCGTCCTCGTGCGTTCGGATCACCAATTCGCGCACCCGATCGCTTACCGGCTGCATCGCTTCGACGCCGTTGATCACGAGATTGACGATTACTTGCTGGAGCTGAATCCGATCACCGTTGACCCGAGGCAAATTGGCCGCGAGCTCCGTACGCAAGGATACTCGTTGGCTCGTCAACTCGTGCCGGACCAAAGCGACGGCCTCGTTCGCGACGTCATTGATGTCGAGCGGGGTTTTCGTGGTGTCGGTCTTCTTCAACATCGCGCGAATGCGCCGGGTGATGTCGCCCGCCCGATGGCCGCTCTTGATTATGCTTTCGACCGCGGAGCGCACTTCGTCCAGGTTGGGACTGCTGCCCTCGAGCCAGCGCCGAACGGCCTCAGCATTGCTGACGACGGCGGTGAGCGGCTGGTTCACCTCGTGCGCGATCGACGCGGCCAGCTCGCCGAGCGTGGTTAGCCGCGCGACGTGCGCGAGGTCGGCTTGCGCTTTGCGCAGGTCCTCCTCGGCTCGTCTGGCTGCGGTCACGTCCATCAGCGCCCCGATGTATTCCAGCTGACCGCTTTGGGCCCGTACCGCTCGAGCGACGACGTGGACGTATTTGATGGACCCGTCCGGCATCAGCAATCGATGCTCGAATTCGTAGCCCCGTCCGTCACTCGATGCTCCGTCGATCTGCCGTTGTACGAGAGGTACATCTTCCGGATGGACGCGCTGAAGAAGCATCTCGCGGGTGGGTGACCCCTGCGGATCGTATCCGAAGATTCTGAACGTCTCGTCCGACCAGGCTCGTTCGCCGGTAGCAACATTCCAGCCCCAAGTGCCCGTGTGGCTGATTCTCTGACCTTCCGACAGGAAGCCCTCGCTGTGCCGCAGATCGGAATAGAGAGCAGCGTTCTCCAGCGAGATCGCGGCCTGCGAAGCCAGCAATTCCAATACCGCGATACGGGCAGACGTGAAGGCGCGCGGGGTCAACGTGTTCTCGAGATAGAGCGCGCCGACCAGTTTTGTCTGCTTTATCAAGGGAAGGAAGAGCACGGACCGAGGTCTGCGCTGCTGAATGTACGGATCCGCCGAGAACAATGCCGGCGCCGCGGCGTCGTCAAGGATCACGTTCTCCCGCGTCCGGATCACGTAATGGAGCATGGATTCCGGAAGTTCGGCGGGCGTTACGGCCGTTTGACGCAGCGTCACCTCAACCGTGCCGCTGCCGGTCGTCGCCTCCGCGGAGATCCGCGACTCGCCGTTCGGGAACAGGATGAGCAGACCGCGCTCGGCTCCCATATGCTCGAGGGCGATCCGCATGAGCGTCTCGATCACCTTGCCAAGTTCGATCTCACCCGACACCGTTTGCGAGGCCTTCACCACCGCCCCGACGTCCAGCTGCTCGACGCGCGCGTCGATCGTCGCGCCCAGAGCAAACGAAGCCGACTCCTCGCTCAGTTCTCGGTAACGCTGTTCGAGTTGCCGCACCTTGCCGAGCGCGCCCCAGCGCAGGTAGCAGCTGCGCGCCGCTTTGAGGTGGGCGTGGCCGGCGGTCGTCGACCCGCGGGCAGCATACCATCCAGCGGCAAGCTCGTGGGCCATTCCCTGAATCTGAACGAAGCCGTTCTCGCGAGCCGATCGAACGGCTTCTTCATACAGCCGCATTGCTTCGACGTCACGCCCTTCGAGGCGCGCAATCTCGGCCGAGACGAGTGCATACTTGTCGGCGAACGTCGGCGGGTAGGTTTCGGTCCACTCGCGCAGTTGTTCCCGGTGCGCCGTCAGGAGTTCGCGCCACCTGCTCTGCTCGTCATCAGAAGCCTTCTCATAGAGCGCCGCCACCGTGAGCGCCGCATAGTGATAGTAGTCGACCACTTGGGTCTGAGCCGTTGCGGTCGACAGGAGCGGCTTCACCTTGTCGGCTGCCGCGAGTGCTTCGGCGTAGTCGCCGGACAGGAACAGCGCCTTTAGTTTCAGGATCCAGTAAAAGCAGTTCGTCACGGGCATCCGGTCCCGGCTCAGGTGCGCCTCGAACGTTGCCTCGTCGAACTGCGCGTCGCTGAAGGTGGAAAAGGTCGCGGTGCGGCCCTGCATGGTCGCGATGAAACGTTGCTGGCTTATGATGATGTCCGCGGCGCCGCCGTACTTGGCTTCCCGGGCGAAGTCCAACGCTATCTCCGACTCGCGCCACACCGCGTCGAGTGGATCGTTCCGCAGCAGAAGGCCTGTGACGATTTGGTACAGGCCGTAGCAAGCGAAGGTCAGATCACCTGTCTCGATCGCGGCACGAAAGGTTGCCCGCATGAAATCGACCGCGGTCCCAACCGGCTGCGTCCAGAACGCCACCGTCCCCATCGCGTGATAGACCTTCGGCTGGTTGGCGATGAAGCGGTGCTTCTCGACCAGGTCGCATGCGAGCTTGGCGAACCGATACGCCTCATCGTAACGGTGAAAGACCGGGCCGGAGATAAACCCGAGAAGCGCAAAGCCGAGCGTGGAAGCGTCGCTCACCCCGTGCTGCAGGCCGATCTTCACCATGCGGCACGCGATCAAGCAAAATAAGTGGAAGTCGGTAAAGTAGGCGGGGGGACCAAGGATCGAGAGCACCTGGAGGGCGGCCTGCAGCTCCGGATCGGTCATCGTCGGCAGATCGACGAGGCTCTCGGTCGGGCGCCCATTGAGCGTCTGCCAAACCGTCTCGTGTTCGGCCTGGACCTGCTCGAAGGTCGGGTGCGCCGGCAGGTCGACGCCGAAGCGGAGCAGGCACGTGAGCGCGCTGTCGACGCCTTGCGACTGTTCGCCATTCAACACGTGCAAATAGACCTTCAGGCAAGTGGCGTCCGCGAACGCTACGTTTGAAGCCGCGCGCTTCAAGCACTCTGCAATCAGTTTCGCGGCTTTTTCAAAGTTACCGCTCAATAGCTCGCATTCCGCGCGTTCGAGCCACAGGCTGAACGTCAACTCGTACCGATCCTCCCAGTCGAGCTCGTTCAACAGCATCATGCCGGCCGCAAAATACGCGCGCGCCGACGCATATGCCGCCGACGCCTTGGCTTTCCGTCCGGCATGCAGATCGATCGTCGCCGCCTGCGCTCTCTCGTCGCGGTCGATCAGCAATCCGGCTCCCAGATTGAGCTGATTCGCGACATCGAACAGCTGCTCGGCGAGCTGGTCCGCTGTCATGCTCGCCACCAGCGCGCGGCCGATGCGCAGGTGGACCTCAGCCCGACCATCGTCGGGAATCAGCGAATACGCAGCCTGCTGAATCCGGTCGTGCAGGAACTTGTACGCGTTCTCGTGCCGGAACACGAGTCCGGCGTTTACCGCTTCCAGAAGCGCGGCGTCAATCGCGTCCTCCGTTTCGCCGAAAACCATCGTTAGCGTGGCGATGTCGACGACATTGCCCAGGCACGCGAGCCATTTGAGCGCTTCCTGCGTGGTCGTGGAGAACCGCTTCAATTTTGCGGCCATGAGTTCGACCACGTTGTCGGTGTAGTTTTTGGACCGGATGCGAGCGAGGTCCCATTGCCAGGCGAGCGCGGCCGAGTCAAATCCGAGCAGCCCTTCCTCGGCCAATGCCGTGACGAACTGGATCGCGAAGAACGGATTGCCGCCGGTCTTCTTCTGCACGAGTTCCGCTAAAGGCCGCGCGCGCTCCGCCTCGCAATGCAGGGCGTCGGCGATGAGCCGTTCGGTGTCGCCGAGCCGGAGCGGCGCCAGCACGATCTCGTGCACCCTTGCGCCGGCGGCGCGGATCGCCTCGAGCGTGTGCAGGAGCGGATGCGCGGGACCGACCTCGTTGTCCCGGTATGCCCCAACCAGCAGCAGATGGCTCACCTCGGAATCCCCGATCACGGACTCGAGGAGATCGAGCGTCGCAGCATCCAGCCATTGCAAATCGTCAAGAAACAGCGCGAGGGGATGGTCCTCCCGCGCGAAGACGCCGAGGAAACGCCGAAAGACCATTTGGAACCGGCGCTGCGCGTCCTGTGGCGGCAGGTCTGCGACCGGCCGCTGTTTTCCGATCACGAGCTCCAGCTCGGGCACGAGATTCACGATGAGCTGCCCGTTGTCGCGCAATGCTTCGAGCAAAGCATCCCGCCAGCGCCCTAGCTCGGCATCGCTCTGCGCCAGAAGCGATCGGATGAGGCTCTGAAAGGCTTGCGCGATCGTAGCGTACGGGACGTTGCGCTTATACTGATCGAACTTGCCGGACGCGAAGAGCCCGCGCGGTGGGACGAGCGCCCTGTGAAGCTCGTGTACGACCGAAGACTTGCCAATCCCCGAATAACCGGACACGAGCACTAGCTCGGGCGTGCCGTCGGCCACGACCCGGTCGAAGGCCGTCTGCAGGGTGTCGATCTCGCGCCCCCGGCCGTACAGCTGCTCCGGCATCAGCAACTGCCCCGATGCATCCTCCGAGCCCAGCGGGAACGGGGCGATGCGGCCCTGCGATTCCCATTCCGCGAAGCAACGCCGCAGATCCGCCTCCACGCCCGCGGCAGTCTGGTATCGTTCTTCGGCGGTCTTCGACAGGAGCTTCATCACGATCGACGAGAGCTGTGCCGGTATCGCCGTCACGCGTTCGCTCGGCGGGACCGGTTGCCGAGCGATATGAGCGTGGACCCATTCCATCGAGTCGGCTGCAGTGAACGGCAGCGCGCCCGTAAGCAGTTCGTAGAGGGTGACGCCGAAACTGTAGAGATCGCTGCGGGAATCGACCGACCGGTTCATCCGGCCCGTCTGTTCCGGCGCCATGTAGGCGAGCGTTCCGGCGATCACCTCGGGCGGTTGGGGGTCGGGACGCTCGCGCGGCATGCGGGACGCGATACCGAAGCCGGTAAGCCAGACGCTGCCGCTGGACAGATCCACCAGAACGTTCGCCGGCTTGATGTCCTTATGGACGAGACCCCGCTCGTGCACGCGCGAGAGCGCGTGCGCGAACGCGATCGCGACTTTCAGAGATTCCGATAACGAGAACGGTCGACCGAGCAGCCGATCGAGCGGTTCACCGCCGGGGTCCTCGAGCACCAAGGTCATTCGTTCGTTGCGCCCGGACAACTCGAGGGGCCGTGCCGCCCACGCAGCATCGAGTTCGGCTTTGAGTGCATACTCATGTTCGAGCCGCTTGAAAGATGCAAGCGAGCTGTCTCCCGCGACGATCAGGAGTATCGGCGCTAGGCCGTCGCCGGAGCCGCGGCAACGCGTGACGTCACCCTCGCGCAAGGGCGCGAACGCGTAGCCCGAGAGCTCCATCGCGAGGCCTCCTACCGGCCCCCATCGGTACGCAGACGGCCTCGAACGTGCTTGCGCGCGTCAATCCCCCGTCAAAACCAAGACCGTGAGGCAAAGAACGGTGGCGTGAATTTCTTCGGACGCCCTGAAGAGCCCCACCTAGCCGCTGAGACTTGCCTGAGCTCGAAACGCCGGCGGGGGTCGCAGCGATCGAAGCGACGAAAACTTTTTCGTGGGTCATTCGGGACAACTTTCCTCTGTCCGCGGTGCCACGATAGAGGCGGAACGCGCATGGGCAAACGTGACGCAAAGCGGCCTGTCGCGATGGTCTTCCCCGGACCGAAGTTCCACGTTTGCGGACACGGCGCACGGCCGGCTGAATAGCGAATTCACGCTCGTCCGCGTCGAACCGAAATTTCGCCTGCGCGAGGATGACGTTCTCTTCTGCATCGGTTCCTGCTTTGCGCGCAACATCGAAGAGCACCTGATCTATCGGGATCTGAAGGTCACGAGCAATGCCCTCCCGTCGCGCCGCAGTGAATGGCACGGTCGACTGAGCGGAATCGCCAACAAGTTCACGACGGCCTCGATGCTCAACGAGCTTCGCTGGGCGTTCGG
>JAQBPM010000268.1 GCA_028287525.1 Vulcanimicrobiota bacterium
CTGGCGGCGTCGATCGCACCCGCCGGGGCGCAGACGGTTCCATCGGGTTCGTATCAGCAATCGTGCACGAACATCCACGTCCGCGGCGATCAACTCGTCGCCAACTGCACCAGCTCGCAAGGCGGCAGGGTGCGTTCGAGCATCGCCCTCGACAGCTGCCGCGGCGACATCGCAAATTCCAACGGTCAGCTGATCTGCAACGGTGATAACTCCGGCAACGGGTACCGGCACAATCATCGTAACGGGCAGTACGGCGACGGAAACTACCGCAACGGCAACGGTAACGGTAGCGGCAACGGAAACTACGGCTACGGTAACGGGAACGGCAACGGAAACTACGGCGGTTCTACGCCCTCCGGCTCCTATCAGCAGAGTTGCCGCGACGCGCAGATGCGGGGCGGCCTCCTGACCGCAACGTGCCCCGAATCCAACGGCAGCCTGTTGACGACGTCGCTCAACGTGCGGCAGTGCGACGGAACCGACATCGCCAATCGAAATGGCCGCCTTACCTGTCGGTGATCGCACGCGATCGTTGATCGGCAAGGGAGCCGAAAAAGGCCGCTGCGCATCGCGCGCAGCGGCCCTTTTCGTTAGCGCCTAGTGCCTAGTGCCTAGTGCCTAGTGCCTAGTGCGGGTTGTGCTCGTCGCCGTGCGAGTCCGCGTGATGGCCGTGACCGTGTTTGTCCTGCTGTGCGTGGGCATCGTTCCCGTTTCCGTTTCCGTGTCCGTACGCGTTGCCGTTGCCGTGGCCGTTGGCGTATGCGTTGCCGTTATCGTTTACGCGGCCGTATGCGTTGCCGTTGCCGTGGCCGTATCCGTAGGCGTGGCCGCGTCCGTGGCGGTGCGTCGTGTCGTAGTCTCCGGTGCGCTGCGTGTCGTACGCGTAGCCGTTCGCATTCGGATTGTAGTAGGCGGTCTGTCCCCAGGGGTACGTGCCGTTGCTGTTCGGATAGATCGTCTGCCCGCTCGGCATCACGATGCGGCCGTCGCCGTACACGGTTCCGCCGTTGCGCGTGTAGCCGACGATCGCGTTCGCCGCTTGCCGTTTGTGCTGGTAGTTGTTGTAGAGGATGAGTCCACCGACGAGCGCGGCCGCGCCGGCCAAGGTGGTGAGCGTCGACTGCGTGTCTGCGGTCGCGGGCTTCGGAATTGATCCGACCGCGAGCGCGGCCGCCATGCCGGCGGCGGTGATGAATTTCGAAAAACGATGAAGCATGAATGCGGGTCCTTCCAGCGGCCAAAGATCGGCCGCTTATGTCGTTACCTATGCCCTTGTGCCCTGAGATCTCGCTAAGAAACGGGCCTGCACCAACCTTAGGCCACGTTGCTCGCTCAAGGAAGCGACCGAAGGCACGAAACGCCGCGGCGCGCCGCGAGGTATCTTCACGCATGCAAACCGTTGCCCGCGTTTTGGCGGCGTTGACCGAGCGTGGCGCGGACGCCGTGCCGCATGGCCGTTCGTCATTGCTCCGCCACCTCCCCGGCACGCATGCCATCCTCGAGCGCTGGGCACAGCCGGCGCACGTCCGCTTGGCCGGCTTGCTGCACAGCGTTTACGCGACCGACGCGTTCACTCACGCGCTCGTCGACCCGAGCGAACGCGCACACATTCGCGACCTGATCGGCGCGGCGGCTGAGCGGCTGGTCTTCCTCTTCTGCTCGATCGACCGGCGCGATCTCTTCTCGGCCATCGCCGCCGCGCCGGACGACGTCGGATCGACGGTGCGTCTGCCGCAGCGCGACCAGGCCACGCCGATCGACGTGACGCCGGCGGAGGCCGGCGACCTGCTCGTCCTCCACCTGGCGAACGAGGCCGAGCAGGCCGCGTCCGCGGACGGCTCGCCGGGCCGGTGGCTTGCGCAGACCTCGCAGCTCGCCGAGTGGGCCCGCGTTCGTGCGCCGGTCGTTCCGCCGGTCTTCGAGCGCGGAACGCTGCGCATCGAACGCGACGACGAGGCGAACCTCCTCGCGGCGTACGCCGCTGCGTTTGCGGGCGGCGCAGAACCGGACGCGGCGGCGTTGACCTCGTCGCGCGCTTCGCAGGCCGTAGGGGAGCCGCTCGTTCTCGCGGCCCTCGCCACCCTTGCCGGCGGCGACCCGGCAGGCGGCGGTGTCCTCGCGCGCGTGGGCACGGCGTTGCTGAATGCCTGGAACACGCCGTGGGACAAACGCGTCTCGCTCGACCGTTGGCGCGACATCGCGGCCGTCGCGATCGCGGCGGCGGGCGCGGAGCAACGGCGCGGCGCCTTCATCGCCGAGCGGGTCCGCGCCGCGCTGTGCGAAGCGCGCACTCCGGCCGAGCTGCACGCGCTGCTCGAACGGAACGGCGTCCTCGCGCAGGCCGAGCCGCTGCCGCCGC
Source organism: Vulcanimicrobiota bacterium (assembly GCA_028287525.1). GTDB lineage: Bacteria > Vulcanimicrobiota > Vulcanimicrobiia > Vulcanimicrobiales > Vulcanimicrobiaceae > Vulcanimicrobium. Next base: position 2,360 of record JAQBPM010000268.1, read on the forward strand.
GCTTCGCCGCGTACGTCGCGGGACTGCGTGACGACGCGGGACGCGTGACGCTGCAGCGGTATCCCGGCTTGACCGCGCGGCCGTGGCACGATCCGGCGTCCTTTCCGATCGTGGCGGACCTCGAACGGCTCGCGCCCGAAATCGCGCGCGAATGCCGTGCACTGCACGCCGGCGCGTTTCACCCCGAGAGCGAGCCGATCGCCCGCCAAGGGAACTGGGAGGTCTCGCTGCTGTACGAACGCGGGCTGCGCAACGACGACGTCTACGCGCGGTGCCCGGTGACCGCCGCGGCGATCGAACGCCATCGCATCGTGCGCGGCCCCGCCGGACTCGCGTACTTCTCGCGGCTCGCGCCGCACACGCGCATCGCGGCGCACGCAGGTCCGACCAACCTGCGCTTGCGCGTGCACCTCGCGCTCGACGTGCCGTCCGACTGCGGCCTCACCGTCGGCGGGATGCCGGGGACGTGGACGCGGGGCCGCTGCATCGTGTTCGACGATGCGTTCGTCCACGACGCCTGGAACAACAGCGACCGCGAGCGCGTCGTTCTCATCGTCGATCTCTGGCACCCGGATCTGAGCGACGACGAAGTCGCGCTGCTCGAAGGCCTCCACGGCCACGTCGCCGGCCACGCCGCGAACTTGCGCTCGTATTGGGCGAGCAACGACGCGGCACGGCGCGCCGCGCTCTGAACGAGCAGCGCTCGACTACGCTGGAGCTTGTACGCCGAAGGCCTTGAGCAGCACGCGCTTCTCACGCTGACCGTCGAATTCGCCGTAGTGCACGCGCTCCCACGGACCCAGATCGAGCGTGCCGTTCGTGACAGGCACGATCACCTGATGCCCGAGTATCATGCGCTTGAGATGCGCGTCCGCATTGTCTTCGCCGGTGAAATGGTGCTGGTACTCGAGCCCGGCCGGCGCCAGCTCCTCGAGCCAGATCATGATGTCGTGCCACAGCCCCGGCTCATGATCGTTCACGAAGATGCTCGACGTGATGTGCATCGTGCTGACCAGCACGAACCCATCCCACAACCCGGCCGCCGCCCGCACCCGTTCGACCACTTCCGTGATGTCGCGAATCTCATAGCGCCGGTCCGTGCGAATCGTCAGGTATTCGGTGTGCGCAACCGTCATCTCACCCTGTCATTCCGAGCTCGTCGAGGAACCCTTCGTTCGGCGCGAGCGAAGTCGAGCGCCGAGCCGTCGCCGCAACCGCTCGGTCCGTCGCGGTTGCGCACCCGACAGGGCCTCGACGACGTCCCGCGTCGCGACATTTGCGATCCTGTCGTAGCACGGCAGAGACGCCGTACATTAACAAAATTTAAGCTTACCCCTGAAATGTTGCCTCTACTTTGCCGGCGTGTTTCCGATTTGCTCAGCATGGCCGGTGGCGCGATGGGTGTAGCGTCCGTCGAGTGACCCGGTATCTGCGTCCTTTTGAGGTCACCGCGGCATGGCGCTCTCGCGTCCCACCTCCCCTCCCGCACCGGCGTTCGGCTTTACGTCCCTCCCCGAAGCGGTGGCGCGCGTTCCCCGCGCAATCGCGTTCCGTCACGACATTCTGCCGCTGAACGTCGTCGACGGCACGCTCGTCGTCGCCGTCCCGGATCCCGACGACCTCGACGTCTTGGACACGCTGCGCGCCGCGACGCGGATGCGGATCCGTCCGCTGCCGATGGCACGCGATGCAATTCGCGAGAATCTCCGCGCTGCGTACGGTGAGGCGACGCCGCGAGAAGTCGACCGCAATCGCAGCGCCGACGCACCCGCGGTTCGCAGCGTCGACCTGGTCTTCGCGCGGGCGATCGCCGGGCACGCGAGCGACATCCACATCGAACCGGCGGCCGGCGGCGGCGGACGCGTCCGCTATCGCGTCGACGGCGTCCTGCGCGAACTCGAAGCGATCCCCGCCGATCTCTTTCCCGCCTTTTCGTCGCGGCTCAAACTGCTCGCGGGGCTCGACATCGCCGACCGCCGTCAGCCGCAGGACGGGCGCTGCGGCATTCCGTTCGAGCAGCGCGAGATCGACGCGCGCGTCTCCTCGGTCCCGACGATCGACGGAGAGAAGCTCGTGGTGCGATTGCTGGATCGCTACGCCGCGGCCCCGGACCTCGCGACGCTCGGCATGCCGGCGACGATCCTCGAGCGGTACCGCGGCACCGTCGCAGCGCCCTGGGGCTTCGTCGTCGTCTCCGGTCCGACCGGCAGCGGAAAAACCACGACGCTGTATGCCTCGCTCGCACAGCTCGATGCCGTTTCCCGCAACGTCGCGTCGGTGGAGGATCCGATCGAGATGCGGCTTCCCAACGTCTCGCAAGTTCAAGTGAACGCGCGGGCCGGGTTGACCTTTCCGGTCGTGCTGCGGTCGTTCATGCGGCAGGATACCAACGCCGTCATGGTCGGCGAGATGCGCGACGCTGAGACGGCTGCCGTCGCGGTGTCCGCAGCGCTCGCCGGCCAGATCGTGTTCACCACCCTGCACGCCAACGACGCCCCGCGAACCATCGACCGGCTCGCAGAGTTGGGGGTAGCGCGTCATTCGCTGGCAGCCGCGCTCACCGCCGTCGTCGCGCAACGTCTCGTGCGCACCCTGTGCGAACAATGCCGCGTCGCCGC
>JAQBPM010000273.1 GCA_028287525.1 Vulcanimicrobiota bacterium
GTGCGTGAGGCAAGCGCGAACGTGAGCAGCGCTGCCGCGATTGCGATCGCCGTGAACACGAGGTACGCGACGCGATAGCCGGCGACCGGATCGCCGTGCGAATCGGCGACGCCGCCGCCGAGCGAGCCGCCGAGAATCTGGCCGATGATCAGCATGATCGAGAGCAAGCCCACGGCGCCGGCCCGCTGGTCCGCGCCGACGCGGTTGGTGATGATGTAGCGCGTCGGCGCGCCGAGCAGCGCACCGAAACCGAAGCCCGCGACGACCATGGCGACGAGCGCGACCCACAGCGTGCCGAAGCCGAGCGCGAACACCAGCATGCCGAGCGCCGTCAGCAGGCTGCCGACGGTGAGCACGGCGCGGCTGCCGACCGCGTCGAGCGCGCGTCCGGCGAGCGGGATCACCGCGACGAAACAGAACGCGCCGATCGCCGCCACGCCGCCGGCGGCGGCGAAGCTGAGATGTTCGCCGGCGACGAGCGCCGCGGGGATGAAGAACAGGGCGCCCTCGAGTGCGCCGATCAGCACTTCGAGCGCGTAGGTGATCAGCAGCTGCCGGTCGCGAAAAAATCTGGGCGGGATCACCGGCTGCGCCGCGCGCCGCTCCACGACTGCGAAGATCGCGAACGCGACGCAGGCGACCGCAACCAATCCCCAGGCCAGCTCGGCGCTGACCGATCCGCCCGCCGCGTAGAGCCGCGTCAGCAGCGCCATCGTCGCGAGCAGACCGATCGCGAGGCTGACGATTCCGGCGACGTCGAGCGGACCGCGCACGTTGGCGACCGTCTTGGGAACCGTCGTGCGCGCCATGACGATCACGACGAGCGCGAGCGGGATGTTGAGCGCGAACACCCAGTGCCACGAAATGAAATGCGTGATCAACCCGCCGATCGTCGGACCGATGACCGCGGCCAGTCCCCACGTCGCCGCAACGAGTCCGAGCGCCGCCCCGCGGCGTTCCGGCGGAATGCGATCCGCGATCGCGGCGGTGGCGACCGGGAAGATGCCGCCTGCGCCGGCGGCTTGAATCGCGCGCGCAATGAGGAAGATCGTGAACGTCGGCGCGGCGATGGCAAGGACGCTGCCGGCCGCGAAGATCGCGACGCACGCGATGTAGATGGGGCGGCGTCCGTAGCGATCGGCCAGCTTCGTCATCACGGGGATCGCGACGACGTTCGCCAGCAAGTACAAGGTGAAGACCCACGCGAGCTCGCGCGGGCCGACCCCGAAGGCCGCTCCGAGCGCGGGCAACGCCGGCGAAAGGACGCCGAGGTCCAGCGCGCCGGCGAACACGCCGAGTCCCAGCGTGACCAAGAGCGGAACTGTGCTGCGGTCGAGCCGGTGGCCGGCTACCGTCGCGGTGGCAGCCATGGCTGGTGCCTTAGATCGCGTGCGGGATCACGCGGTCGACGACCATCGCGACGCACATCAGCGCGAGATACAGCAGCGAATACTTGAAGAGGACGCGCGCGTATCGTTTGGTCGAATCGCCGCCGACCTTCCACGCGTCCCACAAGAAGACGCAGCCGAGGATCAGCGCGCAGCCGCCGTAGCACGGGCCGAGCACGTGCAGCGGGAAGAACGCCAGCGAGACGCCGACCAGCACCAGCGAGTACACCATGATCTCGCGTTTGGTGCGCGGGACGCCTTTCACGTTGGGCAGCATCGGAATTCCGGCTTTGTCGTAGTCGGTATTCGTCATCAGCGAGAGGGCCCAGAAATGCGGCGGCGTCCACAGGAAGATCACGGCGAAGAGTGCGAACGCCGGCGACCCGAGCTGATGTGTCACCGCCGCCCAGCCCACCAGCGGCGGTACGGCGCCCGCGGCTCCGCCGATCACGATGTTGAGCGGCGTGATGCGCTTGAGCCACATCGTGTAGATCACGACGTAGTACACGTTGCCGGCCAGCGAGAGCCACGCGGCGAGCGGGTTCGCGAACGCGTAGAGCGCGGCGAAGCCGACCGCTTGCGCGACGCCGGCAAAGATCAGCGCGTCGCGGGCCGAGATTGCGCCGCGCGCGACCGGACGCGACTTCGTGCGCGTCATCAGCCGGTCGATGTCGCGATCCCACACGCAGTTGAGCGCGCCCGCCGACGCCGCCGAGAGCGCTCCGCCGAACAGGGTCCAGAACACCAGCGCGAGGTTCGGAATCCCGCGCGCGGCCATGACCATGGCGGCCAGCGTGGTGACGAGCAGCAGGTAGATGATGCGCGGTTTGGTCAGCTCGTAGTAGTCGGTGAAGACGCCTCGCCAGCCGCTCTGCGTGCCGAGCGCCGCCGTCCCTTCGACCCGCGAGAGGGTGGAGCTCACGGCGCTTGTCCTTCGGCGGCGCCGCCGCGGACGCGGCGTTCTTCGCGCACGGCGACGGGAGCCGTACCGTCGATCGCGGCGAACACGAGGGCCGCGACGAACGCGACGAAGACGGCGCAGGCGTTCGCGGCGTGCGCTTCGCGCAGCGCGGTCGGCAATTGCCACGCGACGTTGGCAAACCCGAGCATCACCTGCAGCACGATGAGCGCGAAAGCCAGCAGCGTCGCGCCGCGCACGCGCGCGGTCGTTCCGAACGCCGCCATATACGCGGCCAGCGTAGCGAACGCGAAGCTTCCGGCCGCGATCCAGCGATGCGTCATCTGCGCCATTTGCGCGGGTGCCGCGCCGGTCCAGGAACCGCCGTCGCAGCCCGGGAGCGTTGTGCACGCGAGGCCGGCGCCGCTGGAGCTCACGAACGAGCCGGCCAGCATGGTGAGGAACGCCAGCGCGGCGCAGACGGTCAGCACGCCGCCCAGGACGGAATGCCGGATGACCACGCGGTGCGGGGCGACGATCGCGAGCAGCGCGAGCGCCGTGAGGCCGCCGAGCAGCAGCATCGCGGTTCCCCAGTGGACGACGACCGACCAGGGGGTGTTCGAAAGGGCGACGGTCAGGCCGCCCAGGGCGACCTGAATCAGAAAGACCGCGCCGATGTAGGCCAGCGCCAGCGAGACGCCGCCGATCCGCTTGCGGGCTTGCCAGCCGGTCCAGAGTGCCGGCAGGACCAGCACGCCGGTGACGAGCGCGAGCAGGCGGTGCGACCACTCAAGCACCACGCCGCCGGCCAGCGACGGGATCAGCGCTCCATGGCACAGCGGCCAATCGGGGCAGGTCATTCCTGCGCCGTTGATGCGCACCCAGCTGCCGAGGACGACAACCAGGAATGCAGCAACGGCCGCCGCGATCGAAAAAGCCCGGAACATCAGATTCTAGCGTACCGCGCGAGGGTACCCGGCGAAACGACTCAGGTCGTCAGCAGCCCGACGTCGCCGCGATGCTGTGATCGGCCGCGACGCCTTCATCGGCGATGATTCCCGTCTGAAGGTCGATCAGGTCGGCGGCGACGGCGCGCATCACCTGGTTGTAACTTCGCGGCGGATCCGGCACCTGCACGCGCCCGGCGCCCATCGACAGCGCGGCCGCGTTCTCGATCGGCGGATTGTCGCGGTTCCTGATATCGCGGACTTCTTTGGCGTCCTCGCGGCCCTGAACGATCGTCACGTCGCGCATGAATTCATTGGCGACCTTGGTTTGGCGATAGATCGCGCCGCCGAGCGCGTCGGCGAAGGCTTTCAGCTCGGCTTTGCGCTCCGGGTCGGTCGACGTTTGCGCCATTGCGCGCAGTTGTTTGATCTCGCCGTCGGCGAGCTTGCCGTTGATCCGGATGGCACCGGCTTGCTTCATCAACTCTTCGATCGCGTTGTGGCGCTGCAGGCTGTTGAGCCGATCGAAGTCGGTGTTCCGCAAGTTCGTCGTCAGGATCGCCAGCGTACGATCGTTGTCGAGCGCGGAGGTGATCGCGCCGTTCGCATGCACGACGATCGTCGTGCAGATCGGCGTCGTCCGGACGCGCCCGATCTCGGTGAGCGGGGTCGGCCGCGTGGACGAAGCAGGCGCCGGAGACGGAGATGGATTGCTCGCCAAAGCTACGACGAGCGGCAGCAGGCTCAGCATCTTTATCCTCTGACTTCCCGGATCCGCAGACTTCCGTCGGAAGTGCGGGGTATCCTCGGCAGCGACCGTCGAACGCTCGGTCCCGATGCGGCGTGTCCTCGCCGCCCTCGCGCTAGCCGTCGTTCTCGTCGGCTGCCGTGAGGTGCGGGTCAATCAGCAACGGTCCGGGACCACTCCTACGGTGGGGCCCCGGGAGGTCGTGGTCGTGCGCGACCACCGGGCGCTGGACGCGATCGGGGTCGCCGGGTCGGTCGATTTTCGCAAGGAGTTCGCCGTCGTGCTCCTGATGGGTCCGCACAAGGAAACCGGCTACACCCAAGTCGTCGAAGCGATCCGAGCCAACAGCGACCGGGTGCGGATCGTCGCCTTCGAGCGGCCGCCGCTGGACGGCGGTGAGCCCGCGCCTAGAGAGTACCGCACGTACACGATGTGGATCGTCCCGAACGCCGTGTACCGAAGCGGCTCGAAGGTGGAAGTGGTCTCACCCTCCGGCGAGGCGATCGCCTCGACCGTCCTGCGATAGTGGGTCCCGACAAGCAGCTCGACGGCGGCGTTCTCCGGGCGAACGTCGCAGCGTTCGCCGCGCTCGGCGCTCCGGTGGCGGCGGTCGTGAAGAACGACGGCTACGGCTGGGGAGCCCGGCGGCTGGCGCGCGAGCTCGACGGCGTGGTCGAATCGTTTGTGGTCGGCGATCTCGACGAGCTCGCCGCCCTGCGGCCGGCGACGGCGAAGCCGATCCGGCTCTTGAGCGACGCGCCGCCGGGAATGCTCGGACGCCTGCTCGATCTTGGCGGCATCCCGAACGTCTCGACCCGCACGGCGCTCGCCGAGGCGGCGGGCGAGGCGGCGCGGCGGGGCGGCCTCACCGTGCGGATCGGCGTGCTCGATGGGGCCCTCTGGAGCGCCGTGGCGCCGCAGGACGCCCGGTCGTTCGCGACCTCTGTGGCCGAGGCGGGGCTCGCGGTCGAGCTGTGGACCCACATCTCCTCGGCGACCCGCGCCGGCGCGATCCTCGACGGCTTTTTGGCGGCGCAGCGGTCCTTCGAGGCGGCCGGGGTCCGGATCGTCTCGCTCGACGCGACCGCGACCTCAGCCGCGCGCCACGGGCTGGCCTTCGATCGCTTGCGGGTCGGCGTCGGCCTGTTCGGCTCGCGCCTGGGCGCGTCGGTCGATACCGCCTGCGCGTTGCGAATCAATGCGCCGATCGTGCGCAGGATCGGTCCCGGCGAGCGGGCGTGGGCCGGGTACGGTGATACACCGATCCCGGCGAACCGTCCGGCCGTCGTGTTGCGTTGCGGCTACGGTGACGGGCTGCCGCGGGGATTCTCTGGGAGTGCCGATATCCTTTCCGTAGGTATGCAGTATACAGTGCGCTTGACGAGCGAAGACCGAGACCCGTGCGAACTGATCGGCGGGCATGATGATGTGGACGCGCTCGCCGCGCGGGCGGGGATCACCCCGCACGAGCTCGTGATCGGTTTGGCGCCGCGGTGACGATCGACACACTCACCCGCTTCGAGGGGAAGATCACGCGCCTCGGCATCGTCCTAAGCCCCGAGGGTTCTCCGGAAGAGATGGAGGGCGTGCTCAACCCGGCGAGCGCGATCGCGCGCGACGGTAGGCTGCTCCTCTACCCGCGTGCGGTAGCGCACGGCAACGTGTCGCGGGTCGGGTTGGCCCAAGGGACGCGCGACGGCGAAGCGTTGACGTTCGAGCGGGAAGGCTTCGCGCTCGTACCCCAGGCGGCGTACGAACTCCGCACGGCGCCCGGCGGCATGGGCTGCGAGGATCCGCGCGTCACCTTCATCCCGGTGCTCGACCGCTACGCGATGACGTACACCGCGTTCGGGCCGGACGGCCCGCGCATCGCGGTCGCGCTATCGCAGGACGGATACCGTTGGGAGCGCCTCGGCATGGTGCGTTTCGCGCCGACGCTCCATCAAGGCGACGACAAGGACGGCATGTTCTTCCCCGAGCCCGTGCTCTCGCCTGAGGGCGTCCGGTCGCTGGCGCTCTACCATCGGCCGATGCTGCGCCTCTCGACGATGGATGGCCGCGGCGCGATTCCGACGCTGCTCGACCTCCCGCCGGCGGAACGAGAGTCCACGCGCATCGGATACATCCCGCTCGAGCCCGTGCTTCGCGACGTGAACAACCTGCTCGACGTGCGCGAGAGCGTGCTCGTGCTGGCGCCCGACTCGCCGTGGTGCCGCATCAAGACCGGTGCGGGTACTCCGCCGGTGCGCATCGCCGAAGGCTGGTTCTCGATCTTCCACGGCGTCGATGCGAAAGACGCCGGAGGCGGCAACTACCGGATGCAGTACAGCGCGGGCTTCGTCGTCCACGATCTCGACCGGCCGCACATCGTGCGCTACCGCTCCGAGATGCCCGAAATGGTCCCGGAAGGCATCGACGAGACGCACGGCATCGTGAACAACGTCGTCTTTCCGACGGCGATCGTCCCGATCGGCGAACGCAAGTACGAGTTCTTCTATGGGATGGCCGACGCGCGGATCGGTCGCGCGCGGCTCGAGCTCGCCGAGCCGTTCGCGGCCGTGGAGGGCCCTGCCGCGTAGCCGGCCCCGAGCATGCCGCTGCACGGGATGGGACGCTACTATCTCATCGCGACGCTGATCGTCGTCGTGCTGGGGAGCATCGCGTTCGCCCACCGGCTGGCGACGCTGCGGGAGTTCGACGTGACGGCGCGCGCGACCGGAACCCCGACGCCGACGCGCGGCAGCGGCGAGACGCCCGGGGTACCGTTCGGTGATTTCAGCGGCGAAGGGCCGTGGGTGCTGAGCGCCCTGCCGAGCTGTTTCGTGCAGCAGCAGTCGGTGAGCGGCAAAGCCGCGCAGCTCGCGCACGACGTGCCGGCGGCGCGCCTGCGCATCCCGCCCGGCACGACGCTGCGTCGCGGGAAGTGTCTGGTAACGGTACGCGCGCACGACATCTTGGTCGTTCGAGGTGCGGACCGTCTGCACGTCCCGGCCGAGGCGCGCTTGTACGATACGCCGAAGGGCCTCACGCTGGTGTACGAGCACAATGGACGCACGCAAATTCGCGTCTACTCAGGCGAGGAACCACGAACCTGACCACGTTCGACGTCGACCGCCTCGTCCACCAGTGGCGTGACATCGACAAACAGCGCTATGCGGCGGAGTCGACGTCGAAAGCCGGCGCGCTATTCGGTACGCTCGAATCGCTCCATCTGCGGATCTTTCGCGAAGGCGATCGCGGGATCGACGCGTTCGCGCGGCTGTTGGAAGATCCCGACGATCGCATCCGCGTCGACGCCGCGGCGGCGCTGCTGCCGCATCGTCCGCGCGTCGCAAAGGCGATCCTCGTCGAGGCGGCGAGCCGTTCCCTGACCGCGCGCTACGTGCTCTCGGAGTGGGGCCGAACGTCGGTTCCGGCTCCGGCCGACGACGATGCCGAAGAATCTGCCCGCGCGCGCATCACGCGCTTCTACGCAACGATCGACGAGCGGTTCGAATTTCTCGGCTCGCTCGGCTTTCGCCGCACGATCACTGAAAAGGCCGGTACGCGCGCCGCGCAGGCGCGCTGGGGCGGAGGCGGACGGTACCTCGAGATCACCTACGACACCGTCGACGGCACGCTCGACGTCTACGTCGGCGGCGGCGAGTTCGAAGGGCGCGACTCCGTCTGGGAGATCATGGCGATCCGCGGAGCGTGGCAATACTCCGGCTACACCGGATACACGATGGAGGCGATGCGCCAGGGGATCGAGCTAGCCGCACGCCACCTCGACGCGCACCGCGACCTCTTGATCGCGGACCTCAGCCCCGAAGAACGCAGCCAGCTCAAACGCCGCCGCGCCGCGCTGCTCGAACGTGCCGCAATCGCAAGCGTCCCGCCCGCCGATGAGAGAAGTTTGCCGAGCGGCTAACAAGCTTGGCTGGTCGGTCCGCCGGACGCCGAGAGCGAAGTGCGGGCTTGTGCGACGGCTGGTTTTCGGCCTGATCTCTGCGATGCTCGTCGCCGTTGATGCGGTTGTTGCGCAAGCGGCGCCGCCGCGCGGCGTGATCAAGCACGTCGTCTTCGTGATTCAAGAAAACCGGAGTTTCGACAACCTCTTCAACGGTTTTCCCGCCGCCGACACCGTGACGTCCGGCCCGCGGCACGACGATTCGGTCGTCGCGCTGCATCAGACCAGCCTCAACGCCCCGGTCGATCTCGATCATGCGCGCCAAAGCTTCCTGAATTCGTACAACGGCGGACGGATGAACGGCTTCGACACGATCGGGACCGTGCCGCCGCAAGGGACGGGTGATTTCCCCTACGCGTACGTGCCGCAAAGCGAGACCAAACCGTACTGGGATCTCGCCCGTCAATTCTCGCTCGCGGACCGCACGTTCGCATCCGTCGGCGGCCCCAGCTTCCCGGCCCATCAATACCTCATCGCCGGAACCACCGGCCGGGCGATCGACAATCCGAACAGGACCGCGGCTGACGTCTTTTGGTGGGGCTGCGACTCGCCTGCGGGTACGACGGTTCGGGAGATCGGACGCGACGGCCGTGCAGACGGCCCACCCGTCTTTCCGTGCTTCGATTATCGAACGCTCGCCGACGTCATGGACGCGCGCGGCGTGTCGTGGCGTTCGTACGCGCCGACGGCGAACGATCTGGGCTCGATCTGGTCGGCGTTCGACGCGATTCATCACATCCGTTACGGGCCCGACTGGAACGCGAACGTCGTGACGCCGCAAACGCGCGTGATCACCGACATCGCGGCCGGTGCGCTGCCCGCGGTCAGCTGGGTAACGCCGGACTTTCGCAGCTCCGATCACGAGCAGTACGGCATCGGCGGCCGCCCGCAGCCGTCGCGGACGGACCTGGGACCGCAGTGGGTTGCGACGGTGGTCAACGCGATCGGACGCGGCCCGCTTTGGGCCGATACCGTCGTGATCGTGGTGTGGGACGACTGGGGCGGCTGGTACGATCACGTTCGTCCGTCGCAGCTCGACGCGATGGGCCTCGGCTTCCGCGTCCCGATGATCGTCATCTCCGCGTATGCCAAGCACGGATATGTCTCGCACGTCCAACACGAGTTCGGCAGTCTGCTCAAGTTCGCGGAAGGCGTCTTCGACCTCCCCAGCCTCGGGACGACGGACGCGCGTGCGGACGATCTGAGCGACTGCTTCGACTTCACGAAGCCTCCGGCGCCCTACGTCGCGGTCTCGACCGCGATGACCGCCGCGGACTTCCTCGCGATGCCCCCCTCGAACGTGCCGCCCGACGACGACTAGCAGTACGCCTGCGGCCGAAGTCGAATGGAGCGGGTCGCCATGGACATTCGCGAGGAAGTCGCCAAGCGGCGCACGTTTGCGATCATCTCGCATCCCGATGCCGGCAAGACCACCCTGACCGAGAAGCTTCTCCTGTACGGCGGGGCGATCGTCACGGCCGGACAAGTGGCTGCCCGCCGGCGCGCGCGAGCGGCGACGTCGGACTGGATGGAGCTCGAACGCGAGCGCGGGATCTCGATCACCTCGACGGTCCTGCAGTTCCCGTATCACGACCATACGATGAACCTGCTCGACACGCCGGGCCATCAGGATTTCGGTGAAGACACCTACCGCACGCTGCTGGCGGCCGACTCCGCCGTGATGCTGATCGACGCCGCCAAAGGCGTCGAGCCGCAGACCCGCAAGCTCTTCGCGATCTGTCGCGCGCGGCGGATCCCGCTGTTCACGTTCATCAACAAGATGGACCGGCCGAGCCGCGACCCGCTCGAGCTCCTCGACGAGTTGGAGAACGTGCTCGGCATCGGCGCGTATCCGATGAACTGGCCGCTCGGCAACGGCGAGACGTTCCGCGGCGTGTACGATCGCGGTTCGCGCGAGGTGCACGTCTTCGAGCGCACCATGCACGGCTCGAAGCGCGCGCCCGTCACCGCGAGCGATCCGAAAGATCCGAAGATCGCCGCGCTGGTCGACGAGCGGACGTATCGCGAATTTCTCGACCAGCTGGAACTGCTGGAAGGCGCGGGCG
>JAQBPM010000285.1 GCA_028287525.1 Vulcanimicrobiota bacterium
TGTAACCCCTCGGCGCTGCCTTCGATGCGGTACGTCACGTACGGCGGCTGCGGAACATCGCTCATCGCCGCGATCGCTTGAACGTAGAACTCTCTTGCCGACGGCGGATCCGCGGCGGCGATGGAACGCGGGGTTCCCGAAAAGACGGCAAGCCCCGCCGCGAAGATTGCGGTTGCCCAGCTTCTGTGCGTATTGAGCATCAAGTCTCCGAGGAACCGGCATCGCATTCGCCGGTTCCGTAGGCAACGCGATCCAGGAACCCTTGCGTCGGCCTCGACGGCACTTCGCGCTCCAACGCATACGGGTCCCCTTCGGAGGCATCTCAGCGACCGGAAGAAGCTACGTGGCGGTGTCGTTGAACGGGTAAGCCGCCACCCCGAGCTTGAGCGTAGTCGAAGGCTGACGCCTTATCGTGGCGGCCGCGGTTCGGGGTCGCATCTCGCCCGGCGCGACACGAGGGTTGCTCGACAAGCTCGCAATGACAGCACGTCGTCTCGCAATGACAGCACGGTGTCTCGCAATGACGGCACGTCGTCTCGCAAGCGGCGCCGCGAGTCCAAGCCGAACTTCAGCGCGAGCGGGTCGTGACCGACTTCGTGACCAGATACTCCCGCAGCGCGTCCGGGCCGCCTTCGGAACCGTAGCCGGACTCCTTGACGCCGCCGAACGGCAAGTCGGCGACGGAGACGCCGAAGTGGTTGATTCCAATCATTCCCGCTTCGACGCCCTGCGCGATGCGGTGCGCCTCGCCGACGTCGTCGGTGAACGCGTACGCCGCCAAGCCGTAGGGCAGGCGGTTCGCCTCCGCGATCGCGGCGTCGAGATCGGGCACGCGCGTGACGACCGCGACCGGCCCGAACGGTTCTTCGTTGAGGATGCGCGCGTCGGCGGGCACGTCGGTCAGGACGGTCGGGGCGTAGAAGAAGCCTGCGCCCTCGAGCATGCTGCCGCCGCTGAGCACGCGCGCCCCGCCGGCTCGCGCGTCGTCGACGAGCGAGCCGATCGCGTCGCGCCGGCGCGCGTTGGCGAGCGCGGCCATCGTCGTCCCGTCGGTGAGCCCGTGGCCGACGGCGATGCGCGCCGTTTCGCGCGCGAAAGCGTCCACGAATTCGTCGGCAACGCGCTCGTGGACCAGGAAGCGCGTCGGTGAGACGCACACCTGTCCGGCGTTGCGGAACTTGAACGGCACCGAAAGCGCGACCGCGTTCGAGATGTCTGCGTTGTCGGTCACGATCACCGGCGCGTGGCCGCCCAGCTCGAGGGTCGCCTTTTTCACGCCGGCGGCGGCGAGGCGCGCGAGTTCCTTGCCTACCGGCGTCGAGCCGGTGAACGAGATCTTGCGAATGACCGGCGATGCGATCAGCGTCCGCGAAACCTGCGGCGGATCGCCGAAGACGATCGACGCAGCGTCCTCCGGGAGCCCGGCGTCGCGCAGCGCGGCGAGCAGCGCTAGCGCGGTCGCGGGCGTTTCCTCGGCCGGCTTGAGCACGATGCTGCAGCCGGCGCCGAGGGCACCGGCGAGCTTGCGGGCCGGCGTGAGCGCGGGAAAGTTCCACGGCGTGAACGCCGCGACGGGACCGACGGGCTCGCGCAGCACCATCTGACTGATCGAGAGGTCGCGCGCGGGGACGACGGTGCCGTACGCACGGCGCGCTTCCTCGCCGCCCCATTCGATGATGTCGGCGGCGGCGAGCACTTCCAGCCGCGCTTCGCCGAGCGCTTTGCCTTCTTCGAGCGTCAGGATGCGCGCAATCGAGTCGACCCGCTCGCGCAGCAGCGCCGCGGCGCCGCGCATCACGCGCGCACGGTCGTACGCCGAGACGGTGCGCCACCGCGCGAAGCCGCGTTCCGCGACCTCCAGCACGTCGCGCAGATCGTCGTCAGTCGCGAGCGGAAGGCGTCCGATCTCGGTGCCGGCGGACGGATCGAGGACCGCGATGGTTTCGCGCGCTTGGGGACCGATCGCGCGCCCGCCGATCGCCAGGTGCAGATCGGCGTACGGAATCGTGGTCGCGTACGTCATGCGCGCGCTGCGTTCGCGGCGAGGAGAAGCGCGAGCTGCGCCGGCTGCTCGAGGGAGAGCATGTGGTGTCCCTCGGCGATGACGTGGAACGTCGCGTCGGGAAGGGCGTCCGCGATTCCGCGCATCATTTCGGCGGTCGCCGACGTGTCGTGCGCGCCGGCGACGACGGTCGCGGGGACGGGGATCGTGCCGAGCCGGTCGTGCACGTCGAGCCCGGCGAGCGCGCGCCACGCGCCGGCCCAGTTTTCAACCCGGTTGGCGTTGAGTCGCTCGCGAACCCAGCGCACGGCCTCGCCGTTCTCCTCGAGTTCCGCCGGTGAGAACCAGCGCGTCAGCGTCTCGCCGATCTGCGCGCCGATCCCGACGGTCTCGGCGACGCGCGCGCGTTCGAGGAAGATCTCCGGCCGCGCTCGCGAGAACGTCGCGACGAGGCCGAGCGACGCGACCCGCTCCGGGTGACGGAGCGCGACGTGCTCCGCGACGGCACCGCCGTACGACAGCCCTACGACGTCCGCGCGCGGCAGGCCGAGCGCGTCGAGCAGGTCGCGCACGTCGTCGGCGTGGCGGTCGAGCGTCGTCGGCGGCGTCGTCGCGGCGACGCCGTGCCCGCGCAGGTCGCACGCGACGGCGCGCGTTCCGGGCGGCAATGCGAGCATCGTCTCGCGCCACATCCGCCACGAAAGTCCGACTGCGTGCAACAGCACCAAGGTGCGATCGCCCTGACCCGCAACCGCGATCTCCGTCTCGTGATCGCTCAGCGCGACCCGGCGGATCTCGAGCGTCTCGTCGGCGCTCATCGCACCCCTCGCTTGGCATCCTTCGCCGACAGGGACGTGGGTGCGACGTAGCCGAGCGCTGCGGACATTTCCGATGCTCCTTTGACGATCGAGTCGATGAGGCGTGCGCGCTGGCGCGCATCGTAGCGATATTGCGGGATCGTGAGGGCGACGTCGCCGGCTACGAAACCGTCAGCGAGGAAGAACGGCGCCGCGATGCCGATGGAGCTCGCGATCCGCTGACCCTCCGAGATCGCGTACCCATTGCGGCGAATGCTCGCGACGTCGTCGCGCAGCGCGCGGCGATCGACGCGCACCGAGCCGCTCGCGCTCGGTTCGCGATTCGACGCGACCGCGCGGTCGATGTCGTCGTCGTCGAGAAACGCCAGTATCGCGCGTCCCGTCGCGCCCCACACGAGCGACCGCGCGACGTTGAGGTCGATCGCGTAGCGGATCGGCTTCGTCGAGTCGACCTTCGCGACGAAGGTCATCGAGAGGCGCTCGCGATCGAAGGCGCCGAGCAGGCACGTCTCGTCGCACGCGTCGACGATCGCGCGCAGGATCGGCATGCCGATCTGCACGATCGGCATGCGCGCCGAGAGAAGCGCGGCGATGCGGAACAGCTCTCGTCCGGCCCGGTAGCCCTCATACGGTCCGTCGGTCTCGACCAGCCGCTCCGTTCGCAGGAGCTGCAGCAGACGGTGCGTCGTGCTGCGCGGCAGCGCGATTCGTTCGGAGATCTGCGAGAGCGGCAGGTCGCCCCCGTGCTCGGCGAAACAGCGCAGGATCTCGACGACCCGCGCGATCGTCCCCTTCGAGTCGCCCGCCGCCGCCGTCGCCGGCGGTTCAGGCGCGCGACGCGCCGATCTCGGCAAGGACGCGGTCCGCGATGCGGAACGCCTCGGCGGCGATCGGAACGCCGGCGTACACGCCGGCTTGGAGGATGATCTCGACGATCTCGTCCTCGTTGACGCCGTTATTCACGGCGCCGCGCACGTGCACTTCGAATTCGTGCCAGCGTCCCATCGCGGAGAGCATCGCCAGGTTGAGCATGCTGCGCGTCTTGCGGTCGATGCCCTCGCGCACCCAGACGCTGCCCCAGCAGTTCTCGAGCGTGAAGCGTTGGAACTCGCGCTGCATCCGGGTCGGCTCGGGACCCGGACGGTCCACGTATGCCGCACCCAGGACCTCGCGCCGGATCGCGCGTCCCGCATCGACGCGCTGCTGATCGTTCATGTTGCCTCTCGTTCCGGTCACCGGAACGTCATTCCGGCGTGTTCAAAGCGTACCGGCCCGTCCGCGCCGTGTCAAGCAGAACACTTTCGTCGCCGCGGCCGTTCTTGACAGATTCTCTGCGGGATGCCTATGATTGCCGCCGGGGGTGTGTGGATTCGAGTTCCGCTCAGCGGAATTCTCCCTATTTGCTACAGCGAGAGGTGGGCATGGCGCTGCACGAACCGGTCGAACTCGCGGATGCTGCCGCCGCCGCCGCGCGCGATCCTCGCGACGTCAGGCGCTTTCGCGACGTCTCGCCGTACCTGTGGCTCCTGCTCGCCTCCGCGTTCCTGGGCTGGATGTTCGATGCGATGGACCTCAACATCACCTCGAACATCCTCACGCCGACGATCGCGAATCTGCTGCACACGGCCGACCCGCGCGTGATCTTGCGGTACGGCGGCCTCGTTGTCGCGATCAAGCTCTTCGCGTGGGGAATCGGCGGCGTCGTCTTCGGCGTCGTCACCGATCGCATCGGCCGGGCGCGCACGATGGCCTACACGATCGCGATCTACAGCGTGTTCACCGCGCTGAGCGCGTTCTCGCCGAACTTGATCGTGTTCGGCCTATGCCAGGCCCTCGCCGGAATTGGGATCGGGGGCGAGTGGTCCGCCGGCGCGGCGTTGATCGCGGAGACGTGGCCGGAGCGGCTGCGGCCGCGCGTCATGCAGTTCATGCAGATGGCGTTCGCGTTCGGCCTGATCCTGGCGGGCTGGATCACCGGGGTGTTCGGTGCCTTCGGCTGGCGCTGGGTGCTGATCGCCGGCGGCGCGCCGGTCCTCATCACGATCCTCGTGCGCGTGTACGTCAAGGAGCCGGAACGCTGGGTCGCCGTGCACGCCGCCGTCGAGAAGACCGGTGACAGGCTCGAAAAGAACCCGTTCGCGCGCATCTTCGCGCCCGATCTGCGGCGCTCGACGATCGTCGGGACCCTGGCGGGGATCGCGATGATGGTCGGTTCGTGGGGCGGCCTCACCTGGATTCCGAGTTGGGTGCACCAACTGCTGCCGGCGGAGCTGGCGCCGCGCACGTCGTCGTACGTCAGCACGGCGATGATGCTGGTCGGCGTCGGATCGATTCTCGGCTACTTGACGCTGATGTGGCTCACCAGCGCGATCGGCCGGCGGTGGTCGTACTTCTTGTTCTGCGCCGGCTCGCTGATCTCGTCGTTGTATTTGTTCTCGTCACTGCATACGCTCGATGCCGTGATCGCGTTCATGCCCGTGTGGGGTTACTTCTGCATCGGCGGGTTCGGGACGTTCGCCGCGTATCTCCCCGAGTTGTTCCCGACCTCGGCGCGAGCGACCGGACAAGGTTTCTGCTGGAATGTCGCGCGTTTCTTCACCGGCTTCGGCCCGATCGTCGGAGGCGCGCTGATCGCGGGCTCCGGCGGCTCCTTTCCCGCCGCGGCGCGGCTCGTCTCGTACATCTTCGTGCTCGGCCTGATCGTTATCTGGTTCGGTCCGGAGACCAAGGGCAAAGCGCTCACCGATTTCTAGACACCGTTCATCAAGCGAGGTAGCCCTTCACATGGCCGACGTCTCCACCGCGCGGGTCCGCAGCGTTCACGCCCCCGGCGTCACGTTTGTCGAGCTCACCGATCCCGACCGCAAGAACGTGCTCGACGATACCGCGATCGCCGAACTGCATGCCGCGCTCGACGCGGCGAATCCGCGCGAAGTCCTCGTGCTGCGCGGTGCCGGGGACGGCTTTTCGGTCGGCCGCCCGCACGCGCCAGGCGGACACCCGAAGGGCCCCGAAGCCGCGCGGGAGGCGCTCGAAGAGGTCGTGCGGCTCAACCTGCGCGTACTGCGCTGGGAAGCCCCGACGCTGGCGGTCGTGCACGGCTTCGCACACGGCGCGGCGCTCGGCCTCGTGCAGCAGTTCGACGTAGCGATCGCGTCGAGCGAGGCGCGTTTCAGCTTCCCGGAGATGACGTACAATTTGCCGCCGGGCCTCGTGGCCAGTTATCTGCGCCGCTTCGTCAACGAGAAATCGGCGCGCTTTCTCGTCATGACCGGCGAGGAAGTCGAAGCCGAGCGCGCGCGTGAAATGGGACTGATCAGTCAGGTGGTCGAGCGCGCCGTTCTCAACGAAACCGCGACGCGCATCAGCGATGCCTTCGTCGCGCGGCTCGAGGCCGAGATCGCGCTGAAGACGTCGCTGGCGGCGCTCACGCCGTGGCCCGGTCATGTCGAGGACGCGATGCAGCACGGCCTCCACGCGGTGATCCGTTGGACCTCGCGCCCGAAGTGAGCCTGCGTTGAAGCCCGCTCCTTTCGCCTACCATCGTCCGT
Source organism: Vulcanimicrobiota bacterium (assembly GCA_028287525.1). Classification (GTDB taxonomy): domain Bacteria; phylum Vulcanimicrobiota; class Vulcanimicrobiia; order Vulcanimicrobiales; family Vulcanimicrobiaceae; genus Vulcanimicrobium. The sequence goes on from JAQBPM010000285.1 coordinate 6,372, forward strand.
CGTCGCTCAGCGAAGCGATCGCGCTGCTCTTGCGCTATGACGGTGAAGCGAAAGTCCTCGCCGGCGGCCAGAGCCTGATGCCGGTCGTCAACATGCGGCTCGCGCGCCCGGCAGCGCTGATCGATCTCGAGGGCGTCCCCGATCTCAACGGCATCCGCGTCGACGGTGATCGCGTCGTGTTCGGTGCGATGACGCGGCACGTGAGCGTCGAGCGCGCGCCGGAAGTGCGCACGCACCTGCCGATCCTCGCGCGTGCGATGAGCTACGTCGGCCACCTCGCGATCCGTTCGCGCGGAACGATCGGCGGAAGCCTCGCGCACGCCGATCCTGCCGCGGAGCTGCCGGCGCTCGCGGCGCTGCTCGACGGCCAGTTCACGCTGAGCGGGCCGAACGGTGAACGCGCACTCGGCTGGAGCGACTTTTTCCTCTCGTACCTCACCACCGCCCTCGAACCGGCGGAGATCCTCACCAGCATCTCGTTTGCGATCCCGCCGCCGCGGACGCGCTGGAGCTTCCGCGAGGTCGCGCGGCGGCACGGCGACTACGCGCTGGTCGGGATCGGCGCGCTGACGCGGCTCGCGCCCGACGACACGCTCGAAGACGCGCGGATCGCGCTGTTCGGCGTCGGTCCTACGCCGGTCCGTCTGCACGACGCGGAGCGCGCGTTGCGCGGGCAGCGTCCCGACGCTGCGGCGTTCGCAGGCATTGCGGCCGAAGCGGGCCGCTCGCTCGATCCCGACAGCGACGTCCACGCGAGCGCGGGATACCGGCGCGACGTCGCACGCACCTTGATCGCGCGCGTGCTCGCCGAAACGACGGAGCACGCCGCGTGATCGACGCAGGAGCATCCATGGAGACCACCGAGCATCGCATCCGCGTCGTCGTGAACGGCGAAGCCCACGAGCGCACCGTTCCCGGACGGCTGCTGCTCAGCGACTTCCTCCGTCACGAGCTGCGCTTGACCGGAACGCACGTCGGCTGCGAGCACGGCGTGTGCGGCGCCTGCACGATCCTCGTCGA
>JAQBPM010000279.1 GCA_028287525.1 Vulcanimicrobiota bacterium
GCCCGGAAGCGGGCTTCATCACCGGCTCGAGCGTAACGATCGACGGAGGGTATGTCGCATAATCTGCGATGGCACGGAATATCACTAGTAACGTCATGGCGGCGCCTGTAATCGACTACGTGTCAAATTCCGTCGACAGACTCAAGCTGCGCCACTTTTGATCGGACTCCGTTTTCGCGCGATCGGCTTTCTCGACGCCTTCGACGGCATCGCTAACAAAGAGAAGGCGCAGCGGAGGATCGTCGGTCGCTGCAATCTGCAGAAGCACACGTGCGGCCTTTACCGGATCACCGGGGTGCATACATGCGGTACCTCGATTTCTCACCCAGCGTCCGCCGTAGCTCCGTCGAGGCTCATCGCGGCGACGCGCATGACGTCTCCTGACCTTTTGGGCGCCTGAGGCCTGATATGCTCAGCGCATTTGCCTGCGGCTCGAGCGCGTACGGCCAGGACATTCCTGCGAGCGACTAGGCTTTGTGGGATCATGTTGGCGGATTCCCGGTCATCGTGCGCGCGTTGCGGGTCGATGCAATTGCAGACAGCGGGCAAAGCTACGGTGGGCGCGCGTTCAACGATGGTCTCCGCGAAGCGGCGCTGCAGCATGTTCCGGTTCACGTCGCACGGTGCGGTGACCGGTGGGCTGCCGAGGACGACGTGAAGGTTTCGTGCTTTCGCCGTGCGGCGCGCTCTTCGCCGACGGCAAGAACGACGTGAACGAGAACTCCGTGGTGATCTTGCTCGTCTATCGAGATTTCCGAATGCTCTTCATGGGAGACGCCGGATTTCTGGCGGAGCAGCGTCTCCTCGAGAGCGGCGTAGATTTGCACGCGGCCGTTCTGAAAGTTGGCCATCACGGGTCAGCCTATTCATCCGCGCCGAGCTTCGTGGCCGCGGTCCATCCGAGATACGCCCTCATCAGCGTCGGCCGGCACAATCTGTTCGGCCACCCGGCACCAACGACGCTTGCGACGCTCCGCAGCGCTGGAGTGATGACGTACCGCACTGACCATTGCGGCGCCATCGTCGTCGAACCGAGGATGAACGGGCTCACGACGACGACTCTCCGCTGTTAGGCCGGAGACGCACGACACCGCCGCGACATAGGATGCGACCGATCGGAGTGTAAGTGCGCCCAATGGAACAGAGCCCGCTGAATCACGCCATAACGCGATGACGCGCTTGGCGCTCGCAGCGGCCGCGCTGCTGATCGCGACGGCGGGTGCGTCTCCGTCGCAGCTATCATCAGGATCCGAAGCGGCAGGGTGTCCGCCCGCACCGCCGGCGGATCTCGAACTCTTCAGCGGGCGCGTCGACGTGATGGTTGCCGGGGAACGCAGGCCGCGATGCGGCCTCCATCTTCGCGCGAATCATGGGGCGCGCGCACTTGCCGCAGGCCCCGACGGCCTGCTGTACGTCGCGGAAGACTCTTCCGCGTGGGATGACACGAAGCCGGAACGCCGCGTCGACACCGGAGCGGTCGACGTCTTCCGCGCGGACGGCAGGCTCGTGCGACGTCTGATCGACGGTGTCGTCGGGCCGTCCGCCCTCGCCGTCGACGATCGCAATCGACTGTTCGTGCTCAATGCCGGATTCTGGATGGACCGCGGAAAGGGGGCGAAGGCGCGCGCGTCGATCGCCATCTTCGAGCCGCAGGCGACGGCTCCGTCGCGGACGTTCCCGTTGCTGTCGGGCGAGAAGCCGGTCGAACTTGCGCTGACGCCCGACGGCGATGCGATCGTCGGAGATGCGCTCGAATATACGGTCCCCGACTCGAGTGATGGTCGGGTCTCGCGGTATCGTGCCTCCGACGGCACGCGGACGTGGAGCATCGGCGTCCCGCACCCCTCGTTGCGCACCCCGCACGAGATCACCGGGATGAATCTCCACGATCTCCGCGTTCTCGGCACGCAAAGCGTCGTCGCGCTCTACGGCTCGGCCGACTCCGGCCGCGAGCCCTTCTTCGTCGAACTCGCACAACGCGATGGTCGACTCGTTCGCAAGGTCGCGGTGCCGAAGGCTTCCGCACTCGCAATCGACCGCGGAGGCCGCGTGGTCGTCGCGAACGCCTCAGGAGTACTCGCCTTCGCACCCGGCGCCGCCCACGGCGTGCGGACGGCGGCGCCCGCCGCGAAGGTCATCGCGAGGGCGCGCGACGGTGCGTTGTGGTACAAAACCGACACCTCGATCCTCGGATTCGACGCCGGCGGGCAGCCGATCGCGACGTTCGGCGGCTCCGCGCCGATCGCGCTCGTTGACGCACCGCGCACCAGCGCGCCGCTCTCGGACGAGACACCGAGGCCGAGCCCGGTCCCGTTGCCAACCCCTAGGCCGCCGACACTCGCCGACGTCATCGAGAATGTGCGCGGTGCAAACGGCATCGCGTACGATCGGCTGATGGTGCGCGGCTACATGGCACCGCCGGCCGTCGACATCGGGTGGAGCGCCGCGCAGCGCCTCGCGCCCGGCGACGCGAACTACGGCGCGACGGAGCTCGTGCACGTCGCGATCCTCGGTCCGTACGCGCGCCTTGAAAACCGCGATGCAAGCGTCGTCGAGATCATCGATTGCGTGCACCGGACGGTGACCACGCTCTCGCCGCACCGCAACGCCGCGCGCTACGACCTCGCGCAACGGACGGTCGGGCCGGAAGACCATCCAGAGCCGATCAACGGGCCGCTCGAGCATGCGCACGTGACCATCGAGACGCGGCGCGAGGACGACACGTCGATCGACGGTGCGCATGTCGAACTCTATTCGATCGCGACCGGCGCCACGCGGCCGCAGACGCCGTCGAGCCCAGCTCAGCGGTTCGAGATCTCGAACGAGAGGGTGGCGATCGGAGACCTGCCGCAGCCGACGGTCGCGTGCACCGGGTCGAACATCGGCCCGGCCGGCTTGTTCCCGGCGTACGACTGGGCGTTCGGCAACTGGTTCGCGGGGAAAGGAACCTATAGCTTCGCGGCCGAGGGCGCACACGTCACGCGCCTCGGTCCGAACGTGCCGAGCCGGTTCGAGGTTGCACACGTCGCATCAGGGCGGAGCCTGGTCTACGCGATATTCAGCGGGCATATCCGTGCGCTTTCTAATCGCGACGCAGCTCTGTTCGCGGTGCCGCCCGGCACGCGCCTCGACAGGCTCGCGCCGACGTTTTGACGCCGGCCGGTGCCCTCAAGTAGGCGGACCGGCCGGTGACGGTTCCTGCGAGCGACGAACCTTTGTGGGATCATGTTGGCGGTTGCTCCCCCATCGTGCAAGCGCTACGCGTCGATGCGGTTGGTGATTCGGGTCAGACCTACGTCGGGCGCGCCTATCGCCATTGCGTCGCGGCTGCCCGTGCGCGACGCGTCCCAAGGTTCCTCGTGCGCCGCGGGATGCGCTACGCAACCGGCGACGGCGTCGTCTTCGAGGCGCTCGCGCCCAGCGAACCGCTCCCGGCCGACGGACCGAACGACGTCAACGAGAACTCCGTCGTGCTGGTACTGACGTATCCGTGTCCCGGTTGCACACATCCGTTCCGTATGCTCTTCACCGGCGACGGCGGGGGCGCAGACCGAAGCGCGCATGCCCACGAGCGGCGTCGACCTCTCGGCGGACATCCGGACATCCTCAAGGTGGGACATCATGGCTCAGCCTACTCCTCGACGCCCGCATTTCTCGCCGCGGTCCACGCCAACGACGCGCTCATCAGCGTCGGCCGCCACAACTTGTTCGGCCACCCGGCACCGACGACGATCCGCCCGCTCCACGACGCCGGCACCCGCGTCTACCGCACCGACCGTTGCGGCGCAATCACCGTCACGGTCGGCAACGGAACAACGATCGAAACGATCCTGCAACAAGATTGCCTCACCGCTTTGCCGCCGCTCGCGCGACGTTCGCTTCGAGCGCCTCCATCGTCCGCAGGAGCAGCGCCCATTGCTCGTCGTCGAGACCCACAACCGTGGCGCGCTCGAACTCGCGCGACACGACGTCGACCTTGCTCTCGAGCGCGAGCTGTCCGACGAAGTCGCAGCACACTTTGTCGCGCGGAAACCACGCGCGTCGACGAGCAGCACATCGTCGCCGCTTCGTCGCAGGCCTGCGATTACGGAACCCTCCAGCTCGAGCCGTCGCTGAACTCCACGAGCTTGATCGCACAATTTCCCGGACCGGAGACGTTGTCGTCGTTCGTTGGCTCAAAGTCACGGATGATGGGAATTCCCGTCGAGAACCTGCCGAAAGCGTCCACGATCTGCGCATCGGCGCCGACAGCGAAGCGTACGTGGCGCGCCGTGATCGGACTCCGGTTGACGAAGGAAATCTCGAGGATCTTGTAACGCACCTGTGCGCTGGGGCCTCTGTCCATGGGGGGAAAGATCGTGGTGTATTGATCGCAGCCGGTGACTGTGACGGATGACGCCGCCGGCACACCGTCGGGCGCGCTGGCGGCGATCGTTGAAGCCAAGAGGGCGGAGACGACGTAGTTCTCCAGCATGATGCTTGCTCCAGTCGTTGCTTGGTTGGAACACCATAGCATCGCACGGCTCCGAAGTCTGTGAAGTCTCCATTTCCGCTGGTTCGGCAAGCAGCGCCTAGCAAAGTCGCGAAGCGGCAAACATGTCGGGAACCGGAATCGATGCGCGGGTTGAACCTGGGCTGGGTGAGAACGCGTTCGAACGTCTGCCTGCACGCTCGCTCCGCCTTTACTATTGCGCGGAGTTGATTTTCCGCCCTAGCCTTCCGTGCAGCTGCGACGGAAGGCTGACGTAGCTCAATTCGCCGGTCTAATCATCTTGATCTATCGAACCCGTTTGACACCGGAATGCTGATGCGTCGGCGAGTCGTTCGTCCCGCTAACGTGTCGGTTAGCACTCCTTTTAGTGTGCTTTCTTCAAACCCAGAAACCACCGTGCCGGTGAACCGTCCACGGTATTTCGCGTTCTTCCCAACGCCCCGAATCACGGCGGTCGTGGATCGACCGTCTTGCTTGAATTCCCAGATAGCCGCCTCCTTAGGATCAGACACGATCCATCTGCCAATGAGATGTGGGCGGTGTACCCATGCAGCTTCTCCGCGTCGTCGAACGCCATAGTAGTATGACGTCGGATACTTGTCGCAGCTGAACAGCGGCGCTGGCTCGTGCTGCAGTTCACGGTTACAAATGCTCTTCAAATCACGCAAGAACTTCTCGTCGGCCTGCTCCCTGGACCACGCAAAATAATCGACGTATCCGCGGTTGATGGCGTCATACACCTCGGCGCCATTATAGGCAGCATCGTGCAAGTCGCATGCATCACGGAAGCTCACCGTAAAAACCTTCGCCGAAGTCGGCCCATGAAACGACCATGTGTCTAACTGCCGCGGCTCCAAGCTGGCAGTCGGCCCTGGACCACAGCCGTTGGAGACGGATCCGATCGCGACGACCGCCGCCGGAATTGGTGCGTTGCGAGCATCCTGTGAGCTTAACGCGAACCTTGCTGCCGCCGTGAAGTCACTGCTTAGCGGACGCCGGCTAGCCGCGTAGCCCGTCAGGCGTATACGAACCTGCTGTTGCCGGGGGCCTGGAACCTTTGGCGGCCGTCGGCGGCTCATACGGATGGCCGTGACGAATCGCAGCTGGCCCAGCATCGGAGCGTTCCTCAAAGAGCACCGGCGGCTCATCTCCCGCGACGCCGCGTCGTTGGGTCGGCACCCGCGCCTACCGGAACGGCACGGCAAAGGGGTCACGCAGGACGAAATCGCCGAAGCGATCGGTGTCAGCCGGGTGTGGTACGCGATGCTCGAGTCGGGCGCGGCCCTGCGCACCTCGCCGCGGCTCCTGGCGCGGATTGCCGATGCCCTCGCGTTGCCGAATGAGAGCCGCGAGGCACTCTTTCGGCTCGGACTGCCCGAACTCGCGAGCCGCAATCTGGACGCCGCGTTGCGAGACCTGTCGAGCTCGATTTCCACACTGCGCTCGGTAGCGCGCCGCGTGTGGAGCGCGACGAGCGAGTCCGAGATCCTGACCGCAGTGGTGGAGGCCGCTGCGCGGACCTTTCCTGATTCCGACTTTGCGGGCGCGTTCAAAAGAGTGCAGCCTGGAGAGTGGGAGTATCCCGTGCTCTTTGGCGGAAAGCGGGTGCGGACGAAGCTCGTCGATCTGCACGCTGAACTGTTTGCCGGTCTGCACGCCGCGCAGATCGACGAAGCGATGCTCTACGGAGCCCTGACCGAACCCGGTCAGGTGGGAACACGCGACGAGCTCCACCGCAACCTCACGATCAAGTCCCGCATAGACAAGGCCTTCGAAAGAGTCGGCTTCGAGGGAGCCAATTTTCTTGACGCCCGCGTGAAGTCGCGAGAGGGCGTCGAGGCGACGATCTTCGTCAACTACGTTGATGGATACAAGTCGTTCTCCGAGCTCGATCGTTCGGTGCTGGGCAGCCTGGCGGATCTCGCCTCGCTCGCCGTCTCAGAAAAGACGTAGAGCTCGGACCGCATCAAGTACGAAACGGCCGCCTCGTGCGAACGCGCCGCTCGCGCCGGTGCTGGTGCTCCGCGCAGAAGAAGACGTCCCAATAGACGTCGGCGATGGAGGCGAGTTCCGCCGCGGACGTGGGCAACGCCCCGTCGATTGTCACGATCCCGACACGGATGCCGGCCGGCTCGATCTCGTCGGCGAGCGCATTGACGAACTCGCGCACTGTTTTCGTCTCGCTCTCCGGGAAGTCGTACGTGGCGAACACCAGCGCCCCGCCCCGTTTGGCCCGCATCGCGGCGACCCTTCGTTTGATTAGCGCGAAGACGTCCGCGAGCTCGGCGTGCACGTCGTCCGAGATCGCTCGCGGATCGAACGGGATCGGAATCCGTGTATCTTCGACGAAAGCATTGTAGACGAGCACGTCGCACGATCCCCGGTGCGTCTCGATCGCTCGGATCGCCGTTTCGACGGAATCGACGTTGCGGGGTTCGCAGTCGATCACCGCGACGTTGAGGCCGCGCGAGCGGAACCGCGAGGCCGCGCTTGACAATCGCGCCGCGATGCGCGAGAGCGCGTACACGGCGAAGCCCTCGCGGGCGTACCGCTCGGCGACCGCCAGACTCAAGCCTGGTCCGGCGCCGGCGATGACGCAAGTAGGTACAGACATCGGCGCTAGGCCGTGACGATATCACGGCGAGAACGACGATGCCGATAAATTCGCAGTTTACAATCAGCCGCCGATTTGTCAATTCCGAGTTTATTGACGCACGCAAACACGCGTCCTATGATGTACGGATGACTCGTATGGGAGGCGCAGAGGTGCCTGATCGGCCGCTGAAGATCGGTTATTGCTTGTCGTTGTCCGGCGGCCTCGCCGCGAACGGCCGCGCCGCACGGCTGGCGCATCAGATCTGGCAGGAAGACGTGAATGCGCGCGCCGGAATCCTCGGGCGGCCGGTCGAGCTGCTCTGTCTCGACGACGAGACAAAACCCGATGCGGTCGCGGGCCTCTACCGACGGCTTCTCGATACGGAGAAGGTCGATCTCGTCATCGGCGGTTACGGCGATAACTCTGTCGCTCCGGCGATGCCGCTCATCACCGAGCGCGGGAAATTCTTCGTCGGCCTTATGGCGCTCGCGGTTCAAGCCCGCTTTCACTACGACCGCTATTTCGTGATGATTCCGACCGGCCCGCATCCGGGCACCGCGCTCACCGAAGGATTCTTCGACGTCCTTGCCAGGCAGAATCCGAAGCCGGAGACCGTCGCGATCCTCGCCGCCGACGCACCGTTCTCGCTCTTGCCCGTGCAAGGCGCGAAGGAGAACCTCGCCCACAACGGCATGCGCGTCGTCTCGGAGACGCGTTATCCGCTGGCGACGGCCGACTTTCGGCCCTACATCGACGATCTGCGTACGGCTGCACCAGACGTGCTTTTCTTGTGCTCGTATATCAACGACTCGGCCGGGCTTCTCAAGGCCATCGGCGAGGCCGGATTCGAGCCGAAGGCGATCGGGGGAGCGATGATCGGACCGCAGAACGGCGTGGTCAAAGCCCAGCTGGGACCGCTGCTCAATGGACTCATCAACTATGAGTATTGGCTGCCCGTCGAAGGGCTCGTCAATGCCGCGGCGGATGCCCTGCTCGAGCGCTATCAGGCGCGCGCGCAAGCCGAGGGCGCGGACCCGCTCGGCTATTACGTCGCCCCGCTGGCGTACGCGCAGATGCAGGTCGTCGCGCAAGCGATCTCCGCCGTGGGTAGCGTTGACGACGCCGCGCTCGCCGCGTACGCGCACTCCGCAACGTTCGGCACCCTCGTCGGCGATGTCACCTTCGGTGACGACGGCGCGTGGACGCGTTCACGAGTCCTGACTGTGCAGTTTCACGGGATCGAGAGCAACGAGATCGCGCAATTTAGATCGGCCGCAACGGAGGCCGTGGTCCATCCACGCGGCCCCTCAACATCGCAACTCATTTATCCCTACGCGGCCGCCAAACGCCCGCAGCCTTCAGCAACGAGCTAGAACCCTCGTAGACCAACCGAAGGAGCACCCGTGGATACACTCAGCCTCAATTTCGCCGGCGGTCATCCGGCGCAGACAGAACAAGAGCGAGCGAACGAGCAGTTCATTCGTGAGGTTTATGCGAACGCGGAAGGCGCGAGCAAGAACACACCAAAGTTCGTCTCGTTCTTCTCCGACGACGGATACTTCTACGACGTCGCTGCCGGGAAGCGGTACTACGGGCAGGAGATCGGAAGCACGGTCGACATTTACGCGAACGCGTTTCCTGACATTCACCGCGAGCTCTACAAGATGTACTTCTCAGGCGACATGGTCATGGTGGAGCTGTCGCTCAACGGCACGCATAACGGAGACCTCGTCCTACCGTTCGGGGTCGTTCCTCCGACGCACAGAGAGATGCACACGCCGTGCGCCGACTTCTTCCACGTCGTGGACGGAAAGGTCAGCAGGTTCCACTGCTACGTCGCCGTGCCGATCCTGTTGAACGATCTCGGCATCTTCCTCAACCTCAGCGCCGCTTTGAAGAAGTGACCGCTCAAGGCCGTTACGTGGCTGCGCTGACCTATTACGCAGCGGAGCTGATCCCGGTCGAAGGCGCGGATCTCACGCCCGATCTGCTCGCAAAGCACGCCGAGCACCTTCGCGAGCTCGATGGCGACGGCAAGCTGATCATGGCCGGGCCGTTCACCGACGATCCGCGCGGGCTGCTGGTTTTGAACTGCGCGGACGCCGGCGCCGCAACAGCGATCCTGGACGTCGATCCGCTCGTCGTTGCCGGCGTGCGAACATATCGCGTGCACAGCTGGCTCATCGCGAACGCGGACAATGGTTACACTCCATGAAGCACTTAATCTTCGCCGCGCTCGCCGGCGGCCCGACATACGGAGGCTATCAATGATCTCGCTCACGGTGAACGGTGCGCAGCACGAGCTCGACGTTGCGCCCGAGATGCCGCTCCTTTGGGTCTTGCGCGACGAGCTCGGACTTACCGGCCCAAAGTTTGGCTGTGGCGTCGCGCAGTGCGGCTGCTGCACGGTACACGTGGGCAATCAGGCCGTCCGTTCGTGCAGCGTACCGGTCGGATCGGTCGCGGGGCAGCGGATCACGACGATCGAGGCGCTCGGCTCACCGGACGCGTTGCATCCGCTGCAGCAGGCATGGATCGACGAGCAAGTGCCCCAGTGCGGCTATTGCCAGCCAGGACAGCTCATGGCGATCTCGGGGCTGCTCCACAAGAATCCGCACCCCACCAGCGACGACCTCGCCGCGGCGATCTCGAACATCTGCCGTTGCGGCACGTACGATCGCATTCGGACGGCCGTCGCACGGGCGACGAGCTCTGCGGCTAACCAGTCGTGATCTCGCGTTCCGATTTCGTCAGGCTCTCCGCGGCGCTCGCCGGCGGGATGGTGCTCGAGTTCGGCGTCAACGGCTGTTCCAATCGGAGTTCGGCCGTGAGCGCGCCGAAGACCGTATTCCAGCCGAGCCAATGGCTTGTCGTGCGTCCGGACGAGACCGTAACGATCATCATCAACAAGTCCGAGATGGGTCAGGGCGTCGCGACCGGCCTTCCGACGATTGTTGCGGACGAGCTCGACGTCCCCTTCGAGCGCACCTCGGTGCAGTTCGCACCGGCGGCGCCGGAATACGTCGACCCGCTGTTCAAGGCGCAGCTTACCGCTGGGAGCAGGGCAATCCACGCGATGTGGATGCCGCTGCGCATCGCCGGCGCGACAGCGCGCGCGATGCTCGTTTCGGCGGCCGCGCAAAAGTGGAGCGTCGCCCCCTCGACCCTTCGCACCAGCGCCGGGTACGTGATCGATCCGGCGTCGAACCGCCGCGCGAGCTACGGGAGCTTGGTCGCCGACGCCGCGGCGCTTCCCGCGCCGAAGAACGTCCCGCTCAAGCACCCGAGCCAGTTCACACTGATCGGAAGGCACAACAAACGCTCCGATACGCTGGCGAAGGTGACCGGTTCCGCGAAATTCGGCATCGATCAGCGCGTCCCGGGGATGAAGTTTGCGACCGTCCTCCATCCACCGGTCTTCGGCTCGACGATTCGCTCGTTCGACGCGTCAAAAGCGAAGCAGGTCAAGGGCGTCACGGAGGTCGTCCAGTTGCCCGACAACATGGGGATCGCGGTCGTCGCCAACAACACGTGGGCCGCGTTTCAAGGCCGCTTGGCCCTCACCGTGGCGTACGACAACGGTCCGCTCGCACATACCAGCAGCGACGATCTCTATGCGCGCTTCCGCAGGCTAGCCGTGTCCAAGGCGGGTGCGAAGGTCGCGCTAGTGCGCGGTAACGTCGACGCAACGCACGGCACGGTCGTCACCGGCACCTTCGAAAGCCCCTTCGTCGCGCACGCGGCGATGGAGCCGATGAACGCCACGGCGGCGGTGACTGCCGACGGCGTGGAAATTTGGGCGCCGACGCAAGGACAGACGCTCACCCAAGCCTCCGCTGCCAAGATCGCCGGCGTTCCGCTGGAAAAGGTCAAGGTTCACACGACGTATCTCGGTGGCGCGTTTGGCCGCCGGTGCTACGCTGACTTCACGAACGAAGCGGTCGCCCTGAGCAAAGCGATCAACGCGCCAGTGCAAGTCATTTGGCCGCGCGAAGAGGACCTCCAGCACGACTATTACAAGCCGCTGGCCCTCAACCAGATCCGCGGCGTGCTCGATGCGAACGGCGATCTCGTCGCGGTCGACCACACGGTCGTCATGGATTCGATCATGACCGATCTCCTCGGACCGCCGCCGAACGGTATCGACGTGATCTCGCTGTCGGCGGTACTCGACACCCAATACGCAGTCCGGAACTACCGGGTGCGCTACATCAACCCCAAGACAGGCGTGCCGGCAGGTTTTCTGCGCGAGCCGGGCGCGAACGCCAACGTCTTCGCGGTCGAATCGTTCATGGACGATGCGGCACACGTAGCGGGCAAAGAGCCGGCGGCCTTTCGCCTGAGGTTGCTCTCCGGTGCGCCTCGCGCGGCGAACGTAATCCGCACGGTCGTCGGCCGCGCGGACAAGGCCGCCGCGGGGACGGCGCACGGCCTCGCCTACGCCAACTGGGACGGGACCGACTGCGCGACGATCGCCGAGGTATCGATGTCGGGCCAAACGGTACGCGTACATCGGGTCTGGGTCGTCGCCGATTGCGGCACGATTGTTAATCCCGCGATCGTCGAACAGCAGCTGGCCGGCGCGACGAACTACGGGCTGTCGATGGCGCTCATGAGCAAAATCACGCTCAAGAACGGCGCGGTCGCCGAGAACAACTTCTACGACTTCAACGTGCTGCGGCTGAAGGATGCTCCGCGGATCGACGTTCACGCCGTCAAGAGTGACGCGCCGCCGAACGGGATCGGCGAAGCGGCAACCGCGCCGGTCATCGCCGCGGTCGGCAATGCGATCTTCGCGCTGACCGGCAAGCGGGTGCGGCGACTGCCGTTTAGCGACGGGCTAGCGCTCGCGTGAGCGTGTGATCGCCTAAAGAGGAAGCATGACGAGCGATCGAACGATTCTCATCACCGGGGTGACAGGCAATCAGGGCGGCGCGGTCGCGCAGGCGCTGCAGGGCACCGGGTTCTCTCTGCGCGGCCTGACGCGCGTGCCGGACAGCGAGCGGGCGACGGCGCTGGCGCGCCACGGCGTCGACGTCGTCAAGGGCGATCTCGATGACGAGGCGACGCTGCGCCGTGCGTTGGCCGGCGCGTGGGGCGTCTTCGGCGTGCAGAACACGTCGGAGGCGGGCGTCGAGCGGGAAGAGGTGCAGGGCAAACGTCTTGCGACGCTGGCGCGCGAGGCCGGCGTCGAACACTACGTCTACGCATCCGTGGGATCCGCGCACAAGCGGACGGGCATCCCGCACTTCGACAACAAGTGGCGCATCGAGGAAACCGTGCGAGGCCTCCGCTTCCCCTCGCACGTGATCCTGCGTCCGGTGTTCTTCATGGAGAACCTGCTAGCGCCATACAGTCTC
>JAQBPM010000280.1 GCA_028287525.1 Vulcanimicrobiota bacterium
CCGGCGTTGCGCGCGCGGGCGAGCCCCGCGTTCGCCTGATCGATGACGGTGAAGCGGCACGTCGCGATGCGCCGCGCGCGTTCGATCACCGCCGGCGTGTCGTCCTGCGACCCGTCGTTGACCAGCACCACCTCATAGTGCTCCGGCGGCGCCGTCTGGTCGAAGCACGCCTCGAGGACACGCCCGAGCAGGTGCGCGCGATTGTAGGTGCAGAGCTGAATGGTGAACTTCATGGTGCGTTTAGAACCTCGCCGTCGATGCCGGCGGCTGGTCGGCCGCAAATGCGCGCGCGACCGAAGCGAGTGCGGAAGCCGGCTCGATGCTCGCCAGCCGATGGCGCACGAGATCGCGCAGCGCCAGCGAGCCGACGAGGAGGGACGACAGATCGGCGATTCCGATGCGCAGCGTCGCATCGGGGGCGGCTTCGTCGTCACGCTGCGGCGCGCCGGTCGGCGAGAGCCGGAACGTCATCGCTTGCGCGGTCGGTGCGTAGAATGCATCGTCCACGTCGACGCGCAGGACCAGCGGTCGCTCCGCCGTCCCGAGGTGCGCAAAGGCGCGCTCGAGGTCAAGGATGCGATACATCATTCCGAGCGCCGTCTCGGCGACGCGGTGTGCCCCCGGCGGCGCGATGATGCGATCGGAACCGTCTCGCGGATCGTCGGCGGCAAGATACATGGCGGGGTCCTGCGTTTCGATGAGAATTTCGGCAAACTGATCCTGCTGCGCGCGGAGGTAGCCGAGCAGAGCGGCGAGATGCGCCGGCTCCTCGTAGATGACGTCGCGCACGACGAGCCGGTTGCGGTTCTGCGTCTCCGGCGAGCCAAGTTTTACCATGGTGAGCATGAGCCCGCGCAACGTGCCCCCTTCCTCGACGCCGACGAACCGTATCGGATCGCCGAGTGCCTGGCGCAGTGCCCACGGCTGGCGCGCGATCGCGCCGTTGGTCGTGCGGCGCACCCGCTCGGTGCACGCGAGGATCGCGTCGAAATCTCCCTCGTCGAGCAGGCGCACCGTGCCGCGCGCACCGTCGCTGCGCAACGCCGCGGGGCGAAAACCGTAGCGCTGAATCGGCGTACCGTAGCCGAAACCGAGCGCGCGATAGAAGTCCGGCCGAAACGGGTGCAAGATGGCGAACGGCGCCTCACGCTCGCGGTAGAAGTCGAGATACCATCCGATCAGCGCGCGCGCGATGCCCTGGCGCTTGTGCGCGAGCGAAACCGCGACCGCACCGACTCCGCCGGCCGCGGCGTCGATCCCGCGCACGTTCATCGTGTAGTCGTAGAGGCGCATCGCGCCGACGACCGCGCCGTCGCGCTCGGCGACGACGTAGCGCGTTCCGGGACGTTCGAGGGTCGCCCGCATCCGCTCGGTAGCGCCGGCGAGCGCCTCGGCCGAAGCGATGTCCATCACGGGGTACGCATCCGCGTACACGCGCGCCAGCGCAGGCACCGCCGCATCGTCTGCCTCGACGACGCGGATCGCGGGCGCGATCAATACAACCTCGTACCGTCGGGGACGGCGAACTGCGGGCGCACGAGCACGACCGCGCCGTCCGCGTCGTCCATGCCGAGCACGAGAACCTCGCTCTGCACGCCGGCGATGCGCTTGGGCGGGAAGTTCACGACGGCGCACACTTGCGTGCCGATCAGTTCGTCCGCGACGTACCGGCGGGTGATCTGCACGGAAGAACGCCGCTCGCCGAGTTCGGGCCCGAAGTCGATGCGCAGCACGTATGCCGGCTTGCGTGCCCCGGCGAGCGGTTCGGCGGCGCGAACCGTCCCCGCGCGAACGTCGACCCGTGCGAAGTCGTCGTATTCGATCACGAAGGCGTCGTTCGACGCGTGTCTGACGACCCATCGGCCGCCGGCACGAGCAGCCCGTCGAGCGCGGCCAGAACGCGCTCGACATCGAGCGCGCGGACGCACGCGAAGTCGGGACACGTCTCCTTGCGATGGTCCGGCGGGCAGGCATACGTCGGACGCACGATCGCGACGCGGCGCCCGCGCGGCGCCCAGCGATCGGGCTCGTCGGATTGCAGCGCGAAGATCCCCAGCGTCGGCGCGCCGACAGCCGCCGCGACGTGCATGGGACCCGAATCCATCGCGAGCACCGCACGCGCGCGCGCGGCGAGCGCGGCGAAGACGCCGATCGTGGTCGCGCCGGCGATCGGAATCGTGCGGCGTCCCGCGCGTTCGGCGATCGTCTCGGCGATCGCGCGATCGTCCGGCGCGCCGCTCACCAGCACCGGCACGCCATCGCGCTCGTTCAGCCGCCGCGCGAGGCCGGCGAACACCTCCGTCGGCCAGCGCGCGTGGTTCGCCGAGAGCCCCCGCGTCGGATGCAGCAGGTAGAATTCACCGGCGACATCGTGCACCCGCAGGAGCGTCTCGGCGCTGGTTTCGTCGTCGCCGTGCAGCGCGAATTCCGGCACGGGATCGGCGAGGTCGCAGCCGATCGCCCGCGCGTAGTCGAGCAAGATCTCCGTCCAGTGCGTCGTGCGGTCGCCGAGCTCGCTGCGAATGACGACGCGGTTCGAGAACAGCGGCGAGTACAGCCGCCGCGCTTGCCCGACCCGCACGGGGATACGGGCGGCGAACGGCAAGAGCGCGGTGCGCAGGGTCGCCCACGTCACGACGGCCGCGTCGTAGCGCGCGGGCAGTCTCTCCCCCAGCGGAATCACCCGCTCGAGGACCGGGATGTGGCCGGCGAGCTGCGCGTGCGCCGGGAGCACGACCGCGTCGACCGCGGCATATCGTGCGCGCAATGCCCGCGCGACCACGCCCGCGAGGAGCGTGTCGCCGATCCCCCCTCCCGCCGCGACCAGCAGCGCGCGATCAGTCGCCATCGAACGCTGTTTCGATGAGCGGCTGCCCCGCACCGCCGGTGAGGGCCGATGCCCGCAGAGCTGAATACGGCCCCGCCCAGGGGCGCCAGCGCCGCACTTGGGCGGCGAAGTCGCGATCGGGAAACACGTCGAGAACCCGCACGCCCAGCATCCCGGCGACGTGCGCGGCGCCCGTATCGACGGTGATCACCGTATCGGCGCCATCGATTGCGGCGACCCAGTCGCGGAGCGAGGCAAACGTTTCCGCCGTCACGCCGAGCGCCTTCGAAGCTGCGGCGGCCTCTTGCGGGGCCGCGATCACGCGCAGGCCGCGCGGCTCGAGCGCGGCGACGACGCGGCGCAGCACGTCGTCCGGGACGCCGGTCGAGTTCCACTTCGTGCCGGCTTGCAGCAGGACGCCTGCGCGCGCCGGCGCCGCCGCGTCGGCAAGGACCGTGCGCAGCGCCGCGGCATCCGCCGAAGGTTCCCGCGAAGCGACGAGACCGGCGCCGAGCCGGTACAGGATCTCCACTTCGTGCGCGTCGCCCGATCCGCTGCGCTGCTCGCGCGACACCGCTCGCGTGACGCGGCGCCGCACCCAGAGCGTCTTGAACGGCCGCGCCCAGCCCGTCGTGAACCCGACGCGCTGCGCGATCGGCTGCGCGAGCGCATACGCCTCGGGTTCTTCGCTCGCGATCAGTGCCGCGTCGTAGCGCAGCGCCGCGATCTCGTCGCGCGCGCGCGCCGTGCTCGCCGGCGTCGAGCCGTGCGCGGGCCACGGAATGCGCTCGAGGACGTGCTCCGCCAAGATCGCGTGCGGCGCGAAGATTCCGGCGTTGCGCGTGGTCAGCGCGACGCCGACCTCGTGCCCGGCCGCGCGCAGCCCGGCGACGAGCGGGACGCAGACCGCGGCGTCGCCGACCCCGTCGAGGCGCACGAGCAGGACGCGCACGATCAGGTTTTGCGGCGCAGCTGCCGGTCGAGCTCTTCGGTGTAGACGCTGTCGAGCAGGAGGCGGCGAGCGAACGCGGCCACCGTCGCCGGTATACGCGTGCTTGCGGCGACCCCGGCGAAGAACGGCTGCGCCGCTCGCGGCGCGAGCACGCGCGCGCGCACCAGGTTGAGCGAATACGCGCCGGTGGCGAGCTTGACGCGCGCGGTCGGCATCTTGCGCACGAACTGCGCGCCCATCCGCGCTTTTTCGATCGCCTTGTTGAGCGCGTCGTCCAGAGACTCCGGCGTGGGCGGCTTGACGTGCCAGAGGTACGCATCCCACGCGAAGCCGCGGCGCAAGCCGTGCGCCCGCAAGCGCGCACCGAGCTCCGTGTCTTCCCAGCCGTACAGATCGAAGTTCTCGTCGAACGCGCCGACGGCTTGCAGCGGCGCGCGCGGCACCGACACGTTGCACGTGACGAAGAACGCGCGCGAGAAGTTCGCCGCGCTCGGCTCCGGTCGATCCCCAGGCGAGGCGATGTTGAGAATGGGACCGGAGACGGCCAGCGGTGCGTCGGCCTGGGCGTGCGCCTTCGCGTGCGCGGCGAGAAAGTGCGGCGGCGTCACGACGTCGTCGTCGACGAAGAGGACGAGCTCGCCGCCGGCGCGCGCGATCCCGGCGTTGCGCGCCTTACCGCGATTCGGCTCCGCGACGAACGCGTACTCGGCGCCATGCTTGTGCGCGACCTCCGGCGTCGCGTCGTTCGAACCGTTGTCGACCACGATGATCTCGAACGGCGGCGCATCAGCCTGCGCGCGCAGCGAACCCAGCGCATCGTCCAGCAACGCCGCCCG
>JAQBPM010000366.1 GCA_028287525.1 Vulcanimicrobiota bacterium
TTCGGCACGCGCCGAGCAGCCGTTCGAACGTCGCCGGCTCGGAGACGATGCTGCCGCCCGTCGCCAGCACGAACGCCGGGTGCTCCTCGATCACGCGCTCGAGGCAGCTGCGTTCCAGCCGCCGGAATCCGGCCTGCCCGTAGAAGTCGAAGATCGTGGCAAGCGAAACGCCGCTGGCGCGTTCGATCTCTCGATCGAGCTCGACGAACGGAAGGTCGAGCCGCTCGGCGAGGAGCGCGCCGAGCGTCGTTTTTCCCGCCCCGCGCAGGCCGATGAGCGCGATGCGGCGCGCGCGCCCTTCGGGATCGCCGGCCGTGAAGCTGCGGGCCAGCAGCTCGCGCGCGGCCTCCAGCCGGTCGGGCGGGAGCGCGCGCAGCAGTTCGACCGCGCGCTCGAGCGCGACTGGGTACGCCGACTCATCGTTCAGCAGGCGTGGGAGCGGGACGTCCAGCGCGCGCGCCAACTGGCGCAGCAGCAGGACCGAGACGTTGCCCTGGCCGCCTTCGAGCTGTGCGAGGTAGCGTTCCGAGAGTCCCGAGTCGGTCGCCAAAATGCGGCGCGTCATCCCGCGCCGGGCGCGCAGCTCGCGCACCCGGTCGCCGAGCTGCCGTAAGAAGGCGGCGTCGTCGGCGCGGTCGGCGTCGGAAGGTTCGGCCGTCATCGGCCTATCGATCCAGAATGCACTATCACGCTTGCGGAACCTCTCTGATGCATTATAATGCCCAGGCACCCGAATCTCCTACGAGGTCGACCTGCCCGTGATCGCAAGCGAACCAGCCGTGCTCCAGAGTTATTTCGGCGGCGAGTGGCTGACGGGGAGAGGGAAGCCGGTCGATCTGATCGACCCGGTCACCGGCGACGTGCTCGCTCGCGCGAGCTCCGAGGGGATCGACCTAGGTGCGGGCATGGCCTTTGCGCGGGAGACCGGCCGCGCGGCGCTCGGTGCGTTGACCTTTGCGGAACGCGCCGCGCTGCTCTCGGCCGTGGCGGACGTGCTCGCCGCGCGCCGCGAGGATTGGTACGAGATCGCGCGCCGCAATTCGGGCAACACGCGCGCGGATGCCGCGATCGACGTTGACGGCGCGATCGGCACCCTCAAATACTATGCGAAGATCGGCGCCGCACTCGGCGACGCGTCGTTCCTCGCCGACGGCGAACCGGCCCAACTCGCGCGCGACCCGAATTTTCACGGCGTGCATCTGGGCGTGCCGCTTCCCGGGATCGCGATCCACATCAACGCGTTCAACTTCCCGGCCTGGGGGCTGTGGGAGAAGGCGGCGGTCGCGCTGCTCGCCGGACTGCCCGTCGTCGCGAAGCCGGCGACCGCGACGGCGATGCTGGCCGTCGAGATGGTGCGCGCCGTCGTCGACGCCGGCGTGCTGCCGGCCGGTGCGCTCTCGGTGCTGATCGGCGGCGCGGGCGACCTGCTCGAGTACGTTCGGCTCGGGGACGCGATCGCGTTCACGGGTTCGGCGGAGACCGCTGAGACGATTCGCAATCATCCGCGCGTGCGCGGCGAAGGCGTGCGCATCAACGTCGAGGCCGATAGCCTCAACGCCGCGCTGCTTGGCCCCGACGGCGCGCCCGGTACGCCGACCTTTGCGTTCTTCGTGCGCGAGGTCGTGCGCGAGATGACCGTCAAAGCCGGCCAGAAGTGCACGGCGATCCGGCGCGTGCTCGTCCCCGGCGCATACGCGGACGCCGTCGTCGAGGCGATCGGCACGGGGCTCGACGCGGTCACCGTCGGCGATCCGGCCTCGGAAGAGACGCGGATGGGTCCGCTCGTCTCGCGCGCGCAGCGCACGGCCGTCGAAGACCGCATCCGCTCGCTGTGCGACGTCACGACGATCGTGTACCGCGGCGAGACGCCGGCCAACGGCGCGTTCGTCGCGCCGACGCTGCTGCGCGCGCGAGCCGAGGCCGCGCAGGTTCACGTGCGCGAGATCTTCGGGCCGGTCGCGACGGTCATCGCTTACGCGAATGCCGCGGAGGCATACGCGCTCGCGCGGCGCGGCGGCGGATCGCTGGTGGTCTCGGTGTTCAGCGCCGATCCCGAGTTTCTGCTCGCATCGGCAACGGCGCTCGGCTCGTCACACGGCCGCGTCCTGCTAGTCGATCCGTCGATCGGCGATACGCACACGGGGCACGGGATCGTTCTGCCGTCGTGCGTGCACGGCGGGCCGGGACGCGCCGGCGGCGGCGAAGAGCTCGGCGGTTTGCGCGGGCTGTGGTTCTATCATCAGCGTACGGCGGTGCAGGGATCCGCGCCGGTCGTCGCCGCGCTCGCCACCCGCAGCGTGCGCATCACCGCGTGAACGGTTCGGAGGCTGCCGTGTCTGAATTCTACAACGCCGCCGTCGATCTGCTCGAGCGCAACCTCGCGGCGAGAGCGCAGAAGCGCGCGTTCGTCGACGACGGCGGCGCGTACACGTACGCGGAACTGGCGGCGCGGGTCGACCGCTGCGCCGCCGCGCTGCTCGGACTGGGCCTGGAGATCGAGAACCGCGTCGTGCTCGCTCTGCTCGACACGATCGACTTTCCGACCGCGTTTCTGGGCGCGATCAAGGCCGGAATCGTTCCGATCCCGGTCAACACGCTCTTCCAGCCGGCCGACTACGCGTACATTCTCGCCGACAGCCGTGCCAAGGCGGCGATCGTCTCGATCGAACTCCTGCCGGCGTTTCTGGCTGCGGCGCACGAGGCGAACTGGACGGGGACGATCGTGCTCTCCGATCCCCGCGGCGCATCGGCGGACGAGCGTTTCGTGCGTTTGCGCGCACTGGTCGAAGGCGCGCAGCCGCTGGCCGCCGCGGCGCCGACGCGCCCCGACGACGTCTGCTTCTGGCTCTATTCGTCCGGCTCGACCGGCAAGCCGAAGGGCACCGTGCACGTGCAGACCAGCTTGGTTCGCACGGCCGACCTGTTCGCGCGAGACGTGCTCGGCATGCGCGAGGACGACGTCGTCTACTCCGTCGCGAAGCTGTTCTTCGCGTACGGTCTGGGCAACGCGCTCACGTTTCCGCTGGCCGTCGGCGCGACGAGCATCCTGCACGCGGCGCGCCCGACGCCCGCGGTCGTGGCGCGCATTGTGCGCGAGAACGCCGTGACGATCCTCTGCGCCAACCCGACGACCTTCAGCGCGATGCTCGTCGATCCGTCGCTGTTCGAGCGGGGCGAAGTGCCGCTGCGGGTGTGCACGTCGGCCGGCGAGGGGTTGCCTGAGGATATCGGCCGGCGCTGGAACGCGCGCTTGGGCGTCGAGATCATCGACGGGATCGGTTCGACCGAGATGCTGCACATCTTCATCTCGAATCGTCCAGGTGACGTGAGGTATGGCACGCTCGGGCAACCCGTTCCAGGCTATCGCGCGCGCATCGTCGACGAGAGCGGGAACGTCGTCGCGCCGGGCGAGATCGGCGAGCTCGAAGTGTGCGGCGACACCGCGGCAGCGCACTATTGGAACAACCGCGAGAAGACGCGTTGCACGTTCGCCGGCGAGTGGACCCGCACCGGCGACAAGTTCCGCCAGGACGAGAGCGGCGACTACGTCTATTGCGGGCGCGCCGACGACATGCTGAAGGTCAGCGGAATCTGGGTGTCGCCGACCGAGGTCGAGTCG
>JAQBPM010000400.1 GCA_028287525.1 Vulcanimicrobiota bacterium
GGCGCCATCGCGCCGACGAGCACCAGCAGCAGCGCACACGTACCGTTCCACCCGGCATGCTGCCAGGTCAGCGTCGCGCCGTATGCCCCCAGCGCGCCGCCGGTGAAGTTCGTCACCATGTAGGCGGTGTTGAGCCGGCCGCGCGCCGCGTCGTCGAGCGCGAAGATGCGGATCTGATTCGAGATCTGCGTCAGCGACATTCCGAGCGGAAAGATCACCGCACCGGCGACGATTCCGCCGAGCGTCCAGCCGAACGCCGCGAACGTCGCACACGCGGCGAAGAGGATCAGCCAAGCGATCGTTCCGGTGAAGAGCGTGCCGCGGCGGTCGGCGAGCGCACCCGCCGGGCTCGCCGCGAACGCGCTCACGATCGAGAGCGCGCCGATCCCGCCTGCGACGGCGCTGCCGTACCCGAGCTCGTGCAAGTGGAACGCGAGCACGGTCCAGATCGCCGCGAACGCCGCGAACGCTAGCGCCCCCAGACCCATCGACGCGCGCAACGGCGCGTGCCGCACGATCAGGTCGAGGATGCTCGCGATCAGGGTCCCGTACGAGACACCCTCGCGGCGCGGACGCAGCGGCATCGTGCGCCACAGCGCGACGGCGGCGGCGGCACTGAGGACGGCGGCGCACCAGAACACGCTGCGCCAACCGAAGCGCGCACCGATCAAACCGCCGCCCGCGCGCGCGCACAGCGTACCGACGATCAGGCCGGTTTGGATCGTCCCGACGATGCGGCCGCGCTGGGCGGGGACGGCGAGGTCGGCGGCATACGGCAAAATGACTTGCGCGCACGTCGTGCAGATGCCGATCGCCAGCGCCGCGACCGCCAGCAGCGTGACGTTCGGCGCGCCGGCGGCCGCGGCGAGCATCAGCGCGACGGCGGCGAACATCCCGGCGACGAGCGGGCGCGGCTGCACGATGTCGCCGAGCGGGACGAACGCGAGGATGCCGACCGCATAGCCCGCCTGCATCATCACGGAGACGAGCCCGACGCTGTGCGCGTTCGCGTGGAGATCGAGCGCGATCAGCTGCAGCAGCGGCTGGAGGTAGTACACGTTCGCGACCGCGATGCCGCCGGCGACGGCGAACAGTGCGACCGTCGCGTTCGAGATCGTCCGGTTCGGCACGCGCCTTTAGATCACCGCAGCGGCTGCCGCGCGCCCGGCAGCGCGGCCCGAAAACAGACAGCCGCCGAGGAACGTCCCCTCGAGCGAGCGGTACCCGTGCATCCCGCCGCCGCCGAATCCCGCCGCTTCGCCGGCCGCGTACAGGCCGGGGACGAGCGCACCGTTCGCGCCGAACACGCGGCTCTGCAAGTCGGTCTCGAATCCGCCGAGCGTCTTGCGGGTGAGGATGTTGAGGCGCACGGCGATCAGCGGGCCGTGTTTCGGATCGAGGATGCGGTGCGGCTTGGCGGTGCGAATCAGCCGGTCGCCGAGATAGTTGCGCGCGCCGCGCGTCGCTACGACCTGCGCGTCCTTGCTGAACGGGTTGGCGATCTCGCGATCGCGCGCAACGATCTCGCGTTCGAGCGCCGCGGCGTCGAGCAGATCGTCTCCGGTCAGCGCGTTCATCCCCGCGACGAGCTCCGGGAGCGTGTCGCGCACGACGAAGTCGACGCCGTGCCGTTTGAACGCTTCGACCGGCGCCGGCGCGCCGCGCCCGAACGCGCGCCCCAGCACCATCCGCCAATCGCGGCCGGTCAAATCCGGGTTCTGCTCGGAGCCCGAGAGCGCGAACTCTTTGCGGATGATGCTCTGCGAGAGGACGAACCACGAGTACCCGTAGCCGGTCTGCATCAGGTGCGCGAGCGTGCCGAGCGTATCGAAACCGGGGAAAAGCGGGACGGGCAGGCGACGGCCGAGCGCGTCGAACCAGAGCGACGACGGTCCCGGCAAAATGCGGATCCCGTGGTTCGGCCAGATCGGCTTCCAGTTGCGCAGTCCTTCGACGTAATGCCACATCCGATCGGCGTTGATCAGGTTCGCGCCGGCGGTGCGCACGATCTCGATCATGCGGCCGTCGACGTGCGCCGGGACACCGGCGACCATGAACGCCGGCGGCGTGCCGAGGCGCGACGGCCAATTCCGCCGCACGAGCTCGTGGTTGCCGCCGATCCCACCCGACGCGACGACGACCGCCTGCGCGCGCAGGGTGAACTCGCCCGCCGCGACGCGCGAGCTGCTCTCGCCGCGCGCAACGCCGGTCGGCTCGAGCACCGTCCCGCTCACGCCGTCGACCGTACCGCCGGTCATGGTCAGCGCGTCGACGCGATGGCGAAACGCGAACGTCACCAGACCCCGCGCCGCAGCATCGCGCACGCGGCGCACGAACGGCTCGATGACGCCGGGACCCGTTCCCCACGTGACGTGAAAGCGCGGGACGGAGTTGCCGTGCCCGATTGCGCCGTAGCCGCCGCGCTCGGCCCACCCGACGATCGGGAAGAAACGCATCCCCTGCGCGTGCAGCCACGCGCGCTTCTCGCCTGCCGCGAACGCGACGTACGCCTGCGCCCAGCGACGCGGCCACGAGTCTTCCGGCCGATCGAAGGCCGCGGTCCCGAGCCAATCTTGCAGCGCGAGATCGTACGAGTCGCGGATCCGCATGCGGCGCTGTTCCGGCGAGTCGACGAAGAACAGTCCGCCGAACGACCAGAACGCCTGACCGCCCAGACTTTGCTCCCCTTCCTGATCGACGACGATGACGCGTTTCCCGGCGTCGGCGAGTTCCGCGGCGGCGACGAGGCCCGCCAAGCCTGCGCCGACGACGATCGCGTCGGCTTCGGTCACCGACGCGCTAATGGCTCACCGCGCGTTTCCACAGCTCCCACGAGCGCGCGACGAGACTCGTCTGCGTCTGCGTCGCGTGCCGCGCTTCGTCGGCGGTCAGGAACTTCACCGAGCCCATCCGCAGCGCTTCGCCTTCGAGCTGCGCGTCCTGCGCGGTGTAATACGCGCGAAACACGGCCTCCGGAATGGAGCCGGCGACGGCGACCATCCCGTGTCCGCGCATCAACGCGACGTTGGCGCCGCCGAGCGTTCGCGCGAGCGCATCGCCGAGCGCGTTGCTGCTCACGAGCAAGTCCGTCGCCGAACCGCCCGTATCGCGAATTTCGAAGACCGGAATGCCGTCGCTTCCCAAGAACGCGCCCATGTGGAAGACCGCGCGCAGCGGCACGCTCGACACGCCGAACGGGATCACCGCCGGCGTGTGCGCGTGCACGATCGACTGCACGTCGGGGCGCGCCTTGTAGATCGCGCCGTGGATGAAGCGCTCCAGGTAACTCGTCGCACCGTTCGCGTCGAGCGGCGTGCTCTCGAGGTCGTAGGTCAGCACGTCGGCTGCGGTCACCAGCGCCGGCGCCATGCTGCGCGCGAGCCAGTAACGGCTCGCATCGGCCGGATCGCGCACGCTGACGTGCCCGAACCCGTCCACCACACCCTCGTGCGCGAGGACGCGATTGGCGACGGCGACGTCTTCGCGCGTCGCGGCCGGCGGCCCGGCAGCGGGAGCGGGTGCGGCGGCAGCGGCGGAAGCCGCGAGGACGCCGAGCAAGAACTGCGGTCGATCCATAGCCGCTCCTTGGCGCGAGCGACCATTCGCACCCCCGCGGTGAACCGGGACCCGGCTCGGGGCCCGAGAAGGGTGCGCTCCATGAAGCGCACGTTCGCCGCGGTCGTCGCCGCCCTGGTCACCAGCGCCGCCGCGTCGGCGCAATCGTATCCGGGCGATCCGGGCGCCGGCACGGAGCGCGGCGTCGAGCAGGTCAACAACTCGGGACAGGTCGGCACGGTGACGCTGTTCCGCCGCGACGCCGCCACGCGCATCCAAGTCGCATTGCATGGCGTGAGCGACGGGCGGCTCGAATCGGTGCGCATCTACCGCGGACCGTCGTGCGCCGATCTCCAACCGCGGCCGACGTACTTCTTGGCCGACCTCAAGAACGGCGTCTCCCGCTCCAGCATCGGCGTGACCGAAGACCGGCTGCTCTCCGGCAACTACAACGTCGTCGTGTTCTCCAACAATCACGCCGGCGCGCAGACGGTCGCCTGCGGACACCTGTATTGATCCGCCGGTGAGCGCCCTCTTCCAGCTCGCTGCAGACGAGACCGCATACCGGCGCATCGGCGAGGGCGCCGCGAGCGAACCGTGGCGCGGCGGCTCGCTGGTCACCGTCGATGCCGAGGTGCTGACCCAACTCGCGAGCACCGCGTTCGCCGACCTCGCGCACCTGCTGCGACCGTCGCATCTCGCCCAAGTGCGCGCGATCCTCGACGATCCCGAAGCGTCGCGCAACGACCGCTTCGTCGCGCTGGAACTGCTGCAGAACGCGAACATCGCCGCCGGCCGCGTGCTGCCGATGTGTCAGGACACCGGGACCGCGATCGTGCACGGGTACAAGGGCGATCGCGTTTGGACCGGCGTCGACGACGCGCCGTACTTGACCCGCGGCATCGTGCAGGCGTATGCGACGGGGAACCTGCGCTACAGCCAAATGGCCCCGCTCACCATGTTCGACGAGGTCGCGACCGGCGACAACCTGCCGGCCGAGATCGAGATCGAATCGGAACCCGGCGACGCCTACCGCTTTCTGTTCATCGCGAAAGGCGGCGGCTCGGCGAACAAATCGTTCCTCTTCCAAGAGACGAAAGCGCTGCTGAACCCGGCCGCAATGAACCGGTTCCTTCGCGAGAAGCTGATGGCGCTCGGCACGGCGGCGTGCCCGCCCTATCACCTTGCGATCGTGGTCGGCGGAACGTCGGCCGAGCTCACGATGAAGACGCTCAAGCTCGCGACGTGCCGCGCGCTCGACGGCCTGCCGCGCACCGGCGACACGACGGGGCGCGCGTTTCGCGACGTCGAGCTCGAGCACGAGGTCTTGGCGCTGACCCGCGAGCTCGGCTTGGGCGCGCAATTCGGCGGCAAGTATTTCTGCCACGACGTGCGCGTCATCCGCTTGCCGCGCCACGGCGGAAGCTTGCCGGTCGGCATCGGCGTCTCGTGCAGCGCCGACCGTCAAGCGCTGGCGAAGATCGACGCCGCGGGCGTGTGGCTCGAAGCGCTCGAAACCGATCCGGCGCGTTTCCTGCCCGACGTCGACGAAGGCGCGCTGGCCGGCGATTCGGTCGCGCTCGACCTGGATCGGCCGATGAGCGAGGTGCGCGCGGCGCTCGCGCGCGTTCCGGTCGGAACGCGGCTCTCGCTACGCGGGACGATGATCGTCGCGCGCGACATCGTACACGCGCGCTGGCGCGAACTCCTCGAACGCGGCGAGCCGCTGCCGGCGTACGCGCGGGAACACGCGATCTATTACGCGGGACCGGCGAAGACGCCGGCCGGGATGCCGTCGGGATCGTTCGGTCCGACGACGGCCGGGCGAATGGACTCCTACGCCGACGTACTGATGTCGCACGGTGCGGGCCTCGTGACGCTGGCGAAAGGGAATCGATCACCGGCCTTCCGCGCCGCGTGCCGCACCTACGGCGGCTTCTATCTCGGCACGATCGGCGGCGCGGCGGCGCGGCTCGCGCTCGACGCGATCCGCAAAGTCGAGATGCTCGACTATCCGGAACTCGGCATGGAAGCGGTGTGGAAGATCGAGGTCGCGGACTTCCCGGCCTTCGTCGTCGTCGACGACAAGGGTGCCGACTTCTACGCGGACGTCGCCGCGCGCGCCGCGGCGGCGCACGATGCGAACGCCACTTCCATCTCGCTGCTGTGATGGAGACGAACGTGCGCGACCTCGACGGCGTCTTGGTCGTCAGCCTGGAACAGGCCGTCGCCGCGCCGTACGCGACGTGCCGCATGGCCGACGCCGGCGCGCGGGTCATCAAACTCGAACGGCGTGAGGGAGATTTCGCGCGCGGCTACGACGCGTACGTCAACGGCACGAGCGCCTACTTCGTCTGGCTGAACCACGGCAAGGAGTCGGTCTTCTTCGACCTCAAGGATCCGGCCGACGTCGAGATGCTGCACCGCATGCTCGCCGGTGCCGACGTGTTCGTGCAGAACCTCGCGCCGGGTGCGACCGAGCGCGCGGGGATCGGCAGCGCGACGCTGCGCCGGCGCTATCCGCGCCTGATCACCTGCGACATCAGCGGCTACGGCGCGAGCGGACCCTATCGCGACATGAAGGCGTACGATCTGCTGGTGCAGGCGGAATCGGGGCTTGCATACCTGAGCGGCACGCCGGAGGCACCGGGCCGCGTCGGCGTCTCCGTCTGCGACATCGCGTGCGGGATGAGCGCATATCAGGAAGTGCTGCGCGCGCTCTACGCGCGCACGCGCAGCGGAGCAGGACGCGCAGTCGAGGTGTCGTTGTACGGCAGCATCGCCGATTGGATGAACGTGCCGTACCTGCAGTATCGCTACGGCGGCCACGCGCCTGCACGGCTGGGGTTGCAGCATCCGACCATCGCCCCGTACGGCGCGTATCCGTGCGGCGACGGGCGCACCATCCTGCTCGCGATTCAGAACGAGCGCGAGTGGCGGCGTTTCTGCGAGACGGTGCTGGGCGATGCGGCGCCGGCGGACGATCCGCGCTTCGCTTCGAACCGGCTTCGGGTCGAACATCGCGCCGCGCTCGACGCCGCGATCGGCGCAACGTTCGCGGAGCTCTCGCGCGACGACGTCGCGCAGCGTCTGCGCAACGCGGAGATCGCGTTCGGCCGCCTCTCGAACGTCGAAGACTTGGCCGTGCACCCGCAAAATCGATTCGTCGAAGTCGAGGCCGGCGACGGGACCGTCGAACTGCTCGCGCCGCCGGGCATGAACCCGTCGCACCTGGGCCGCGTTCCTGAGCTGGGCGAGCACGACGCCGCGGTGCGCGCGGAGTTCGGCGCATGATGGAGCTCGAAGCGCTGCTGTTCGACACGTTCGGGACGCTCGTCGATTGGCGCACCAGTTTGATCGAGGATCTCTCCGCGTTCGGCGCGCGGCGCGGCATCAGCGCCGACTGGGCGGCGTTCGCGGATGCGTGGCGCGGCGAGTACGTTCCCTCGATGGATCGCGTGCGGCGGGGCGAGGCGCCGTGGACGCCGCTCGACGCGCTGCACCGCGAGTCGTTCGACGCGCTCGCGAAGCGCTTCGGGTTCGACGGCGCGCTCGACGAAGCCGGCCGCGAATGGTGCGTCGATCGCTGGCACCGGCTGCGTCCGTGGCCGGACACCGTCGCCGGGCTCACGCGGCTGCGCTCGCGCTACATCGTCGGCACGCTCTCGAACGGCAACGTGCGGCTGCTGCTCGATCTCGCCCGCAGCGCACCGCTGCCGATGGACGCGATCTTCTCGGCGGAGCACTTTCGCCATTACAAGCGCGACCCGGAAGTCTATCGCGGCGCCGTCGAACTGCTCGCGACGCGTCCCGAGCGCGTCATGCTGGTCGCCGCGCACAACGACGACCTGCGCGCCGCACGCGCCGAAGGGCTGCGCACCGGCTTCGTCCTGCGGCCGACCGAGTACGGTCCGCACCAAACCAAAGACCTCGTCGCGGATGCGGAAAACGACGTCGCGGTTCGCGATCTGACCGAGCTCGCCGGCCGCCTCGGCACGTGAGGGCGGTGAAGCCGGATTCCCCGGCGACGCAAACCGGCGCGCGGAAACTTCCGCTCGCGCGCGAAGCGAAGCGGTGATGACCCGTTCGATCCTCGACGCGCTCGACGCGCACGCCGCCGGGCGACCGCAAGCGCTCGCCCTCGACAACGTCAGCTATGCCGAGCTGCGCGCGGCGTCGCTGCGGGTCGCCGAACGCCTGCGCGCCGCCGGCGTGCGCCCTGGCGACCGGCTCGCGATCTACGCCGAGAACAGCCCCGGCTTCATCTACGCGTATTTGGGCGGGCTGCGGGCCGGCGCGATCGTCGTCCCGGTCAACGTCCTCTACCGGAGTTCCGATCTCGAGCACGTGCTCTCCGACGCCGAACCGGCGGCGGTCTGCGTCTCCGAGCGGAGCGAGCCGTTCGCCCGTGCCGAGGGACGCACCCTGATCCGCCTCGACGACGTCGAGCGCTGGGCGCTGGACCCGACCGGCGCCGTGCCGGCAAATCCGCTCTCGCCGCAGGCGGACGACGTCGCGATCCTCATTTATACGAGCGGCACGACCGGCCGATCGAAGGGCGCCGAGCTGACCCACGGCAACCTCGGCGCGATTGCCGACGCGCTCGTCGAGGCCTGGCACTGGACCAGCGACGACACGCTGCTGCTGACCCTGCCGCTCTTTCACGTGCACGGTCTGGGCGCCGGCGTGAACGGCACGCTGGTTGCCGGCGGACGTGTGTTGCTGCGCGAGCGGTTCGACGCCCCATCGGTCGTCGCGGCGCTCGCCGCCGGCGAGGCGACGATGTTCTTCGGGGTGCCGACCATGTACGTGCGCATCCTCGAGCAAGCCGCCGAGGGCGTGCGGTTCGACCGCGTGCGGCTGTTCGTCTCGGGTTCCGCGGCGCTGCCCGCGACGGTGCACGAAGAGTTCGCGCGGCGCTTCGGCGTCTCGATCCTCGAGCGCTACGGGTCGACCGAGTTCGGTTTCGCGCTGAGCAACCGCTATGAGGGCCCGCGCAACGCCGGAACGGTCGGCTTCCCGCTGCCGCACGTCGACGTGCGCCTCACCGATCCGGACGGCGTCGACGTTGCACCGAGTGAGGCCGGCGAGATCCTGGTGCACGGTCCCAACGTCTGCCGTGGCTACTGGCGCAATCCGTCGGCGACCGCCGAGGCGTTCTCGCTCGACGCCGGCGGCCGGCGCTGGTATCGCAGCGGCGACATGGCGACGTTCGATCCGCAGCGGGGCTACGTCATCAACGGCCGCTTGAAGGAGCTGGTGATCACGGGCGGCTTCAACGTCTATCCGATCGAGGTCGAGACCGAACTCTTGCGCCTGCCGGGAATCAGCGCCGCCGCGGTCATCGGCCGCCCGGACGCGGCGCGCGGCGAAGTTCCGGTCGCCTTCATCGAGTGCGAGCCCGGCTTCGATGAAGCGGCCGCGCTCGCGACGCTCGGCGAGCGGCTGGCCTCCTTCAAAGTTCCGAAAGCTCTCTACCCGATCGATACCCTCCCGCGCAACGCGATGGGCAAAGTCGAAAAACCGCGCCTGCGCGAGCTGCTGGCGCAAGGGAAACTGTAGCGCCGCCCGGCGTTTCGCAGGCTCTGCTAGACGCGAACGATCGCGCGGTCGAAGCGCTCGATCAGGTGGAGGGCTTCGTCGAGCGTATCGAACTCCGCCGGGCCCGCGTCGAGCGCGCGGCGACGGAGCTCCTCGCAGCACGCCAACGTCTCCGGACTGACGACGTGCGTGTCGGACCCGAAGCGCGACGCGGCGGTCTTCAGCTCCGCGCCGAGGGCCTCGTCGAGTCGTTGCAGCAGCGCCGCGAGGTCGCCCGGCGGCGGCTGGGTGGCGCGTTCGGCGACGCCGGCGAGGTTGCGTGCCAAGTACGTCGCAGCGTTCAGCGCGACGATCCAGCGGCGCAGCTTGCCGCCGCCGGTCAGGATCGCGCCCGATGCGATCGGATGGGCCCGCGTCACCAGCCCCTGAAAGCGCGCATCGAGAACGCGCGCCGTCGCAACGGGGTGCAGGTCGGCCGCCGGATCGATCAGGCGTCCGATGCTCGCATGCACGACGTCGGCTGCCGCATCGAGCGTCTCGGTCACCGCGTCGCGGACGACATCGTGCGTGTGCGTCGGAAAGAGCAGCAGCGCCGCGAGCGCGCCGAACGCCGCACCGGCGGCGGTCTCCTCGAGCCGCACGACGAGCAGCCCATCGCTCAAACGCCCGAGCAGCGCCCACAGCAGCGAGAGCAGCGCGGTGATGAAGAAGATCATCATCGCGTACGACACGCGCAGCGCGTAGACGCCCAAGAACAAGCACGCGAAGATCGCACCGACCTCCAGCGCGACGTGGCCTTGCGCGACGTGTCCGGTCAACAATCCGAGCGCGACGCCGAGCGCCGTCCCGACCGTGCGGGCCCACGCGCGCACGAGCGTCTCGCCCGACGACGCGGTCCCGATGAACACGAAATACGCGGCCAGCACCGCCCAGTACCAATGGTCCGGCGAGATGAGCTCGCCGGCCACGATCGCGGCCGCGGCGGCAACCGTCACCTGCAGCGCTTGACGCAGCGGCGGCTGCTGCCCGGGGGGCGCCGGAGCCGCGCCGCGCGACGATTCCAGCGCGCTCGAAAGCGCGCGCAGCGGCGCGAATGATTGGCCGAGATCGACGATCGCCTCGGCCAGCTCCACGCCGACCTCCGGCATGCCCGGTTCCGACCGAAGCTTCTCGGCGAGTCGCAGCGCGCGCGCCGTACTGCCGTGGCGCAGCGCATCGAGCGCAACGCGAAAGCCCCGCACCCGCGCCGCGTCCTGCGGAGCGAAGCGCAACGCGGCGCTGGAGATGTTCTCGGCCGCGATTTCGACGTCGAACACGGCGCGCGTGACGTCGCTCGCCTCGTCGCCCAATTGTCCTTCGATCGCGAGCGCCGTCTCGTTGAGCCGCAGCCGAGCGGAGCGCAGCGCGCGGCGCGTGCGCTCGTCCGTCGGTGGTGCGGCGACCACGTTGCGCGCGTCGGCGACGACGAGCCGGACGCGCGCGCGGAACGCGTCGACGGTCCGTCTCGCCGTCCACCCCGGCGGGATGCGCAAGACGGCGAAGCGGAGCAGGAACGTCACGGCGACGGCGACGGCGATCGATGCGATCAGTGCCGGCAGCTGTGCGACGGTGACGCCGAGAAAGAGCGCCAGGAAATACGTCAGCGTCGCGATCGTTCCGAACGCCGTCCAGCGTTGCCCGAAGCGCCGCACCGCGACGGCGGCGAAGAGCACGACTAAGAATCCAGCTTCGGCGAGCCCCTGATGCGCGCTCGTCAACGCTCCGAAGACGATCCCGAGCGTTGCGGGCAGCGGAACCAGGAGCGTGGTCGTGTGCGGACGCGGATCGTTCACGCTCAGCGACGTCTGCATCGCGACGACCGCCGCGAGGACCACGACCGCCGGCGCGATGTGGAACGCCTGCGCGGCCAATCCGGTCACGAGCACGGCCGCGGCGACGGAAAGCGTCACCAGGACCGCGGTGAACAAGCGGGTCAGCCCGGGGTCGGAGGCGACAAAGCGATCCCAGACGGTCCTGAGGGCTCTCCACGGCATCGCTCCGTTCTTTCCCCGGCCCGACGCGGAACGCCGCCCGCATATCTCCGGTCGTGACGAAGGGCGTTGCGGGCGGGCCATCCCCACTGTCCTCGGCGAAGTGAACGGCAATGGCGACGACGATCGTCCACGCCGCTGACATCCACCTCGAGACGGCGTTCACCGAGCTGCGCGGCGGCGCGCGCCGGCGCGCCTCGCTGGCCGACGCGTTCGTGCGGATCGTCGATCTCGCGCTCGAACGGCGCGCCGACGCGCTGACGCTCGGCGGCGATCTCTACGAAGCGGAGCGGGCCGGGCCGCAGACCGCGCGGTTCGTCTTCGAACAGCTGGCGCGCTTCGGCGGTCCGGTCTTCATCGCGCCGGGGAATCACGATCCGTACTCGGCGCGCGCGCTGTACGCGCGCGACGACCTGCCGCCCAACGTGCACGTCTTCGCCGAGCCGGCCTGGTCGGCGTATCCGTTGGCCGGCGAGGTGACGGTGTACGGCTTCGGCCACGCGCCCGCCGAACCGGGACGGCCGTTCGCCGGCGCGCGCTTCGACCGCGGCGGCGTTCGGCTCGCGCTCGTGCACGGCAGCGACGAAGACCGCTGTCCGCCCGGCAAGCGTGCCACCGCACCGTTCAGGGTCGACGAGATCCGTGCATCCGGTGCGACCTGCGCGCTCTCCGGACACTATCACGGCGGTGCGATCGTCGACGACGGCGGCACACCGCGCCTGGCTTATCCGGGATCACCCGAGCCGATCAAATTCGGCGAACGCGGCGCGCACGGCGCGCTGGTCGTCACGATCGAAGGCGGCCGCGTCGCGATCGAATCCGTCGAGCTCGCGCGCACGCGCCTGATCGACCTCGACGTCGCGCTGGCCGACGCCGCCAGCGAACATGCCGTGCTCGCGGCGCTCGAAGAGGCGCTGATGCCGTACGGCCGCGACGATTACCTGCGCTTGCGGCTGCAGGGAACGATCGCGCGCGGGACGCGCGTCGACCGCGATCTGATCGCCGATCGCTTCGGCGACGCGCTCGGCGCGCTCGACGTGCTCGACACGACGATCGCCGCCGACTACGCAGCGATCGCGCACGAACCGAACGTGCGCGGGCGCGCGGTGGCCGATCTGCTGAAGCTGGCGGAGGCCGGCAACGACGACGCGCGCGCGGCGCTGCGCTACGCCGTCGCGGCGTTCGACGGCGCGGACCCCGCGCCGTGAAGCTGCGTTCGCTGCAGGTCGAAGGGTTCGGCCGGCTCGCCGGCCGCTCGTTCGACTTCGCACCGGGATTGAACGTCGTCGTCGGCCCGAACGAGGCGGGGAAATCGACGCTCGCGGCGGCGATCGTCGCGTCGCTCTACGGTTTGCAGCGCGGAGAAAAGGACCGTTGGCGTCCGTGGGCCGGGAACGGCTACGGTACCGTGCTGCGCTACGAGACCGCCGACGGCGCCGGCTGGGAAGTCCACCGCGCGTACGATCGCGACGCGAAGGGCATTCGCGTCTACGACGACGACGGCAACGACGCGGCGTCCCGCATCGGCAACGGCAGGTCCCTGAATCCGGGCGAAGCGCACTTGCGCATTCCGCTCGAAGTCTTTCTGCAGACGGCATGCGTGCGCCAGCGCGCGGTCGGCTTCGACGGTTCGGCGGCGAGCGCCGTATCGACCGCGCTCGCGCAGGCGCTCGACGGCGGGCCGAAGGAAGACGCCGCGATCGGCGCGATCGAGCGTCTCGATACGGCGCTGCGCGAACACGTCGGAACCAAACGCGCGCACAAGAACGCGCCGCTGCGCGCGCTGCGCGAAGAAGACGAGCGCATGCGCCGCACCGCGGAGGACGCGCGCTCCGCGCTGGCCGGACTCGCCGAGCTGCGCGAACGCATCGGCACCGCGCGCGGGGAACGCGATCGTGCGGCGGCTGCCGCTGCCGAGCTGGAACGGCGGGCGCGCGCGCTGCGCGCCGCCCAACTCCGCGCGCGCATCTCGGCGCTGAAGGACTATCGCGACGAACTGGCCGCGCTGCAGACGACGCGCGCGACCTTCGACGACGTGGCCGAGTTCGCGGCCGACCGCCTCGCCGAGCTCGACGACGCCTTCCATGTGTGGCGCGCGGCGCAAGGCGTCGCGGATGCGGCGAACCGTGACGTCGCGGCGGATGCGCCCGAGCCGGGCGAGCTCGAAGAGCTCGCCGCGCGAACGCGCGATGCCGGATCGCTGGACGACGACGCGTTCGAAGCCTTGCGGGCCGCCTCCGCGCAAGCCGAGGCGGCCCACGCGCTCGCGGCCGCGGCCGGCAACGATGCGGCCGCCGCGCGACGCGAAGGCGACGACGGCCGCGCGCTCTCCGGCGGATTGGTCGCGACGGCGCTCGCCTTCGTCCTGGGCGACGTCGGCGTCTTGATCGCGCACTCGTGGATCTGGGCCGCGTTCGTCGGGACGATCGCCTTCATGCTCGGTTTCGCCGCCGTCTCGCGCGCACGCGCCCGCGCAGCGCGACGGCGCTCGGCCGGCGCGAAACAGCAGATCGCCGACACCGCGCTCGCCGAGGAACGCCGTGCCGCGGGGGCAGTCGCGGGCGTGCTCGATCCGCTCGGCGTCGTCAACCTCGACGAGCTGGTGCGCCGCCGCCACGCGTTCGTTGCGCTGAGCGCGCGCGCGGCGGCGCGGCAAAAGACGCTCGACCGCGCGCAGGCCGCGCGCGAGAGCGCGGCCGCCGAGGCTGCGCGATTCGACGCGATCGCCGCTTCGCTCGTCCCCGACGTCAAGGGCAGGCGCGACGAGCGGCGGGACGCCGCACAACGGCGTGCGGCGCGACGGCGCCAGCGCGACGGCCTCGACAACAGCCTCGCGATGCTCACGATGCGCCGCGGCGACATCCTGCGCGGTGAAGACGAATTCGCGCTGCAGGCCGACTTCGACGCGCTCGTCGCCGCCGGCGTCGAACCCGCGGCGAAGGACGAACCCGCCGTGCTCCGCTCGATCGAACGCGAGCGCACCGAGCTCGAAGCGCGCGCGCACGATGTCGACTTGCGGATGCACTCGCTCGAGGGCGAGCTGCGCACCGGCGAGCAGAACGTTCCCGACGTCGCCGCGCTCGACGAGTCGGTCGCCGCAGTGCGCGCGCAGATCGCGCGGCTCGAAGCATTCGAACGCGCGGTTACGCTCGCGCGCAAGACGATCGACGTCCGCAAGGACGAGGCGCACCGCGGGTTCGCGCGCCGGCTGGAAGAGTATAGCGCCGGCGTCCTCGGGACGATCACCGCCGGACGCTACGGCGAGATCCACTTGGACGCGGCGACGCTCGCCGTGCGCGTGCGGATCCCCGAATCCGGCGCGATCGAGGACGTAGAGCGCCTCTCGGCCGGCACCGGCGATCAGGTCGCGCTGGTGGTCCGCTTCGCGACGGCGCGCATGTTCGCCGAAGGCTTGGAACGACCGCCGCTGCTGCTCGACGACCCGTTCGCGTTTTGGGACGCGGAGCGCATCGCGCGCTGTCTCCCGGTACTGATCCACGGCGCGCTCGAGGCACAGACGATCGTCTTCACCGCGAGCGCCGAACTGGCGGAGGCAGCGGCGTCCGCGGGGGCGCGGCGCATCGATCTCAACGCCATCGCCCTTACCCTCTAGAGTTGGAGTCTAGGGCTTGACGAGCGCGCGGATGGCGGTGAGGGTGTTTTCGACGTGCTTTGCCGGGTCGAGGCTGGTGTAGGCGTAGGCGATCGTGCCGTCTTGAGCGATCACGT
Source organism: Vulcanimicrobiota bacterium (assembly GCA_028287525.1). Taxonomy (GTDB): domain Bacteria; phylum Vulcanimicrobiota; class Vulcanimicrobiia; order Vulcanimicrobiales; family Vulcanimicrobiaceae; genus Vulcanimicrobium. Next base: position 14,856 of record JAQBPM010000400.1, read on the forward strand.
ACGAGGTGCGGTTGGCGTACGAGTCGGTGAGCTGCGCGTCGTACTCCTTTGCGATCTTGAGGCCGGGATCGGACGCCACGAGGAAGGCTGCCCGGCACTCCTGCGTCGAGAACTTCTTTTGGGTCTCGATGTCGTCGCCGCTGACGCCGATCACCGTCGCGCCGAGCTTCCGATACTCGGCGATGTGCTCGGAGAAGAGGTGCGCCTCGACGGTGCAGCCCTGCGTGAACGATTTCGGAAAGAAATAGAGCACGACCGGGCCCTTCGCCAGCGCGGCCTTGAGGTCGACCGTCTCCACGTCGCCGCCGAGGGCGGCCTGCAGGCTGAACGGCGGCGCCATCGTGCCGCGCGCGAGCTGCGTCGGCGGCGCCGTCGCGCCGTGCGCGAGCTCCGCGGAAACGGGCCCCGTGCCGAAGACACCGACGGCGGCGGCCATGAGAAGTGCGGTCAGAGGAGCTGCGGCGCGGCGATTCAAGCGATTCACAGCGAGCATTCTACCAGAAATTCGTGAGAAGTTGATGAACCGGGCGTGCGCCCCTTGCCTCGCCGGACGAGGAACGTGGCCGGATTCACGCCGGCTGCCGAAAACTGTAGACAAGGTATCGGGCGTGGCCCGCCCAATAC